>CABUOF010000014.1 GCA_902493125.1 uncultured Collinsella sp.
TGATGCAGGTAAGATAGGTGTTGAGCGCGCTATTGGCACCCTCGCTGGCTCCCTCGACCCAATAGTTTGTCAGCTCCTCGGCGGGAACGGTGCCATAGTCGTAGCCGCCGTGATTTTGCATCGTGACGTCAAAGATGAACTGCGGGGCTTCGTCGGTTCTAAGCAGGTCGAGTATCTTGTCGTAGGTGGCGTAGTCGCATACGCCGGCATGGTAACAGGGCGCACCTTCGAAATCGCCGATTGAAAGAAAATCTCCGAAGCCCAGCTGCTGATAGATTTTATCTCGATGGTAGTTGACGGGGTTTTGCGGGTGCATAGCGGTAGCGGTATACCCAAGCTCCTTAAGGTCCTTTGCCAGGCTGTTGACGCCATTCATCTGATATAGCTGATAGGGGATTTTGCCTAATCCGACAAAGGCCGTTGTCGCTCCGGTCAAAAATTCGAATTCGGAGTTCGCCGTTCCGCCACCGGCGACCGAAGCGAGCATGGTGCCGCGAACAAGTGTGTCGGGAAGCGAGTTGTAGAATGCGGGGCCGGTGTACCCGGCCGCCTGGAGCTGCTCAAAGCACGAAAGGTCGCTAAAACTCTCGTTCATGACGGCAACAATCGTCGGCTTGATTTCATTGAACTGGGCAACGGCCGCCGCGCGCTGCTCGCTCGATCCATACGTGCTGTCGTAGGTGGCGGCGAGCTCCTGCTCGATGCTCTGCGCCTCATCGGGCGTATAGTCTTCGGGCTTCTCAATGGGCAACTCGTTGACCATTTCGGTGAACGAAGTGATAAAACCCTGAGACGCATACGTGGTGATGGGCTGCCAACGGTCAAATCCAAAATTCAGCGCCTGCTCCAAGTCGATGCTGGAAAAGCCCGAGAGCCCCACAACGGTCACTAGCAGAAAAGCGCAGAGGTTAGCGGCGATTGCGGGGAACACATGGGTGGGCGTACGGAGCTTTCTCGGTCGGATAAGCGAAAGAAGCCCCAGGGAAATCTCCAGCAGGGCTAGAGAGGTTACGATTCCGGCGGTAAAGGTAAACTCGTATCCCTCGCTCACTTCCATTGCGGTGCCAAGGGCCAAGATATCGCTTGGCAGGATGGCCTCACCTTTAAACGTTATGACGAAGTGCTCGGCAATGCCAAGGATGCAACAGGCGACGGGCACGAGGGCCATGACGCCTCCATGACGCTGTCCCAGCAAATAAAGGGAGAGCAGAACCGTCGCGAGCAGCCCGACGGAAAACCCGAATGAGTTGGCGGGAATGCGATAGAACGTTTCGTTACAGGCAATTTCGAGTGAAACGAACGAGAGCGCTGAAACAGCGGCGATGACAAGGATGTCACGGCAAATACAGGCAACCGTTCCCGTCGCAAGATCGGTTTGGTCGATAAGTCCCGAAACCAAGGGTTCGACAAGAAGTATGACGGCGGCAGCACCGAGCGCCGAATAAGAAAGGAGCCATAGGGAACTGTCCTCATTTACGAGCAATTGATTCGTAATCCATGCAGCTACCACGCCGAGCGGGATGAGGAGCGTCGCGCACCAAAAGACGCGGGCAATGGGCGGCTTTTCATTGTGTTTGATTGAAAAATACACGCGCACGACGACGGCGGCCACGATAAGGACGGCGATGAATATGGGCAGATTGGCCATGTCGCTCGAAGTGATTTCAAGGGGGATATCTTCGGTCATGGACGTTCCTCTGTTACAGCAAATTAAGTTCAGTATTAGATTACTGTAACCTTTCCACGGCATTTCGAGAAACAAAGCGCCCGATACGCAAAGCTAAAGGTCTGCGAATCTTGTATTACGAACATCTGTGCGCGTCGAGTGCGCTAAACTCATCGACAGTATGATTCGATGCAATAGGAGGCAAGGAGCTTCCATGTCTGATTCTTCTATCGTTATTCGCGGCGCTCGTGAGCACAACCTCCGTGATATCGATGTTTCCATTCCGCGCGACCAACTCGTGGTCATTACCGGTCTTTCTGGCTCGGGCAAGAGTTCGCTGGCATTTGACACTATCTATGCCGAGGGCCAGCGTCGATACGTCGAGAGTCTTTCGAGCTATGCGCGCCAGTTCTTGGGCCAGATGGACAAACCCGACTTGGATTCAATCGACGGCCTTTCGCCGGCGGTGTCGATCGACCAAAAGACGACGTCTAAAAACCCTCGCTCGACGGTTGGCACCGTAACCGAGATTTATGACTATCTGCGCCTGCTGTTCGCCCGTGTGGGCACTCCGCACTGTCCCGAATGCGGCCGCGTCATTGAGCGTCAGACGACCGACCAGGTTGCCGACAAGGTCTTGGCGGCGGGGGAGGGCCGTCGCGCGTTTGTGCTGGCACCGGTGGTGCGCGGGCGAAAAGGCGAGTACACCAAACTGTTTGAGGACCTTCGCGCCGAGGGCTTTAGCCGCGTGCGTGTCGACGGTGAAGTGCGCTCGCTCGACGATCCGACCGATCTGGACAAGAAGTTCAAGCACGATATCGAGGTCGTGGTCGATCGCATCGTGATCCGTGAGAACTCTCTGGGCCGTATCGCCGAGTCTGTTGAGCAGGCGACCGCGCTGGCTCACGGCAATGTAAACGTGTACATGCTGCCCGATCGTGATGCTCCCGAGGGGACCGAGGGCGAGCTGCTGGAGTATTCGTTGGCCTTGGCGTGCCCGGAGCATGGTCACTCCATTGACGATCTTCAGCCGCGTGATTTTTCGTTCAACGCTCCCTATGGCGCATGTCCTGAGTGCGACGGCCTGGGCTTTAAGAAAACCGTTGATGCCGAGGCGTTGATCGAGGACCCCTCGAAGTCCATTGCCGACGGAGTCTTTGGTAGCCTGTTTGGCAACTCGAACTACTATCCGCAGATTTTTGCTGCGGTCTGCAAACACTTTAAGGTGAGCACCGATACGCCGTGGGAGGACTTGCCCCCTCGCGTGCGTCGTGCATTCTTGGATGGCCTGGGCGATACGAAGATCTCGGTCGACTACCAAAAGCTCGACGGACGTCGCAGCCAGTGGGATACCAAGTTTTCGGGCGTTCGCAACATCCTGTACGAACGCTATACCGAGACGACGAACGAGAACACCAAGGCGCGCCTGGAGAAGTACATTCGCGAGGAGCCGTGCTCGAGCTGCCACGGCGCTCGTTTGCGCCCTGAGATGCTCGCCGTCACCGTGGGCGGCAAGTCCATTTACGAGGTCTGTTGCCTGTCGTGCCGTGAATCGCTCGAGTTTTTTGAGGGCCTGGAACTCACCGAGCGCCAACAGTTTATCGGCGGCCGTATCGTCAAGGAAATCCTGGAGCGCTTGCGTTTTCTGGTCGATGTTGGACTCGACTATCTGACGCTCGATCGTGCCTCGGCGACGCTTTCCGGTGGCGAGGCGCAGCGTATTCGCCTGGCAACGCAGATCGGCGCGGGTCTCATGGGCGTGCTCTATATTCTGGACGAGCCCTCGATCGGTCTTCATCAGCGTGACAACGAGCGCTTGATCAAGACGCTCGAGCGCCTGCGCGATATCGGCAATACCGTTATCGTCGTCGAACACGACGAGGATACAATCCGTGCCGCCGATTACGTGATCGACATGGGGCCCGGCGCCGGCGTCAACGGCGGACACGTAGTCGCGGCGGGAACGCCTGCCGATATCATGGCGTGTCCTGAGTCGATGACGGGCGCTTATCTGACCGGCAAACGAATGATCCGGGTGCCTGATGAACGGCGCAAGCCCGGTCGCGGCTGCCTTAAAATTACGGGCGCTCGAGCCAACAACCTCAAAAACGTTACTGCCAAAATCGAGTTTGGTACGCTTACGGTTGTTACCGGCGTGTCGGGATCGGGCAAGAGCTCCCTGGTTACCGATACCATTGCGCCTGCCCTTACGAATGCCATTCACCGTTCGACGCGCCCTGTGGGTCCATATAAGAAAATCGAGGGCATCGAGTGTATCGATAAGGTTATCGATATCGACCAGTCGCCGATTGGCCGCACGCCGCGTTCCAACCCTGCTACCTATATCGGCCTGTGGGATGATCTTCGCGCGCTGTTTGCGAGTACGCCGGAGTCGAAGGCGCGCGGCTACTCGCCGGGTCGTTTCTCCTTTAATGTGAGTGGCGGGCGCTGTGAGGCGTGCAAGGGCGACGGGCAGATCAAGATCGAGATGCACTTCCTTCCCGATATCTACGTTCCCTGCGAAGTTTGCGGCGGTAAACGCTACAACCGCGAGACACTCGAGGTCACCTACCGTGGCAAGACCATCTCGGACGTGCTCGACATGAGCGTCACCGAGGCGCTGGCCTTCTTTGGGAATATCCCGCAGATTAAGCGCAAGCTCCAGACGCTGTACGATGTAGGCTTGGGCTACGTGAGCCTGGGCCAGCCCGCCACGACGCTTTCGGGCGGCGAGGCGCAGCGTGTGAAACTCGCCAAGGAGCTTCATCGACGCCAGACGGGCAAGACGTTCTATATTTTGGACGAGCCGACGACCGGCCTTCATTTTGAGGACGTCCGCCAGCTGCTCGATGTGCTGCAGCGCTTGGTCGATGCGGGCAACACGGTGCTGGTGATTGAACACAACCTTGATGTCATCAAGGTTGCCGACCGCCTGATCGATATGGGTCCCGAGGGCGGTAACGGCGGCGGAACCGTCGTGGTTTCGGGCACACCGGAGCAGGTTGCGGACTGTCCGCAGAGTTATACGGGCAAGTTTTTGGCGCCGTTGCTCAGGCGTGACCGGGAGCGTCAGGCTCAACTTGATGCTCAATAAATAGGCGATTCAGTTTATGGGCGCCATCGACTCCTTGTGATTCGATGGCGCTTGCTGTGCCGAAGTGACGTATGCAGCCGAATTGGACATATACTTAATCCTTGCGTCCGAATGCGAGGGAAAGGATATGTCATGGCAAAGGCTGTAAAGACGCCAAAAACCAATGCGATGCGCGAGCTGGAAAGCGCCGGCATTTCCTATGTTCTACATACGTACGAAGACGATGGTGATGAGTCGGTGGGCCTGGGTGTCGCGATTTCGGAGCAGCTTGGCGAGGAGCCCGGTCAAGGATTTAAGACTTTGGTCTGCGTGACACCGTCCAACGACTATGTCGTGTGCTGTATCCCTGTTGCCGACGAGCTCGATCTAAAGTCCGCCGCGCGTGCCGCGGGGGAGAAGTCCTTGGCCATGATGCATGTGAAGGATTTGCTTGCGGCGACTGGCTACGTTCGCGGCGGCTGCAGCCCGGTCGGTATGAAAAAACGCTACCGGACGCTCATTGATGAGACATGTGTCCTTTGGGATACCATTTTTATTTCGGGAGGCAAGCGTGGTTATCAGCTCGAGCTTGCACCCGATGATTTAATTGCATTTTGCGGGGCGACGGTTGCCGCGATTACGAGAGAGGACTGAGCGATGCCGCAGGAAGAATTGAAGCGCGGAGCTCATTTTGCAAAAGAATCTGCGCCTCAGACACCCTCATCCGAAGCTTCTTCGTCTCTAGATGACACTGACGACATGGGCTCGTCGGACTACTCCACGGTTGGTCGTTCCGCCGGGCTTATGACCATCCTGACCATTGTGTCTCGCGTCACCGGTTTTATCCGCACGTGGGCAATGGCGGCCGCTATCGGCATGTCGCTGCTCTCGTCCTCCTATCAGGTCGCCAACAACCTGCCCAATATGCTCTACGAACTCGTGATGGGCGGCATGCTCGTGACGGCGTTTTTGCCCGTGTACATGGGCGTGAGGCGTGAGCAGGGTCGCGAGGCCTCGAACGAGTACGTGGGCAACCTGCTCGGCATTCTGCTTTTGGTGCTGGGTGGCATTTCGTTGCTGGGGACCGTGTTCGCCCCGGGCTTTATCTGGACGCAATCGTTCCTTTCGGGTGACGGCGGCAGCATGGATACCGCTGCGTTCATGTTCCGTTTCTTTGCCATCCAGATTCTGTTTTATGGTTTGGGCTCGGTGTTCTCGGGCGTTCTCAACGCACACCGCGACTACTTCTGGTCGACGTTTGCCCCGGTCCTCAACAATGTGATCGTCATTGCGAGCTTTATGGGTTTTGCGCCCGTGTCCGCACAGTTTGGCGAACGTGCCGGCATCATCTTGATTGCGGCCGGTACGACCCTCGGTGTCTTTGTTCAGATGGCATGTCAGATTCCCGCGCTTGGCAAGCACGGCGTGCATCCCCATATCCATATCGACTTTAAGGACCCCGCGCTGCGCCAGACGATTGCGCTCGGTATCCCGACGCTGCTCGCCACGGTGTGCATGTTTGTCTCGACTTCTATCACCAACGCTGCCGCGCTGGTGGTCCAGCCCGAGACGGGTCCTTCCGTCATCGCCTATGCGCGCCTGTGGTACACGCTGCCCTACGCGCTGATTGCCGCCTCGCTTTCGACGGCGCTCTATACCGAGCTCTCTCATGACGCACAGGAGAAGGATTACGACAGCGTTCGCACGGGCATTTCGCGTGGCGTCGCCCAGATGCTGTTCTTCCTGATTCCGTTCGCACTGTACCTGATTGTCTTCGCACGTCCGCTCAACATGATTTACTGTGCCGGCAAGTTCGATGAATCCGGCGTGGCGCTGGTGTCCGAGTACCTTGTCTACCTGGCGCTCTCGCTGCCGCTCTACGGCGTGGTCGTGTTGATGCAGAAGAGCTTCTCTGCCTTGCTCGACATGAAGCCCTATAGCCGCTATTGCCTGTATTCCGCCATCGGCCAGGCTGGCTCGGTTCTGCTGTTTGGCGTTGTGCTGGGCTTCGGTATGCCGGCAATCGCGCTTTCGTATGTTGTCGACTACGTGATCTTGGTCGGCTGTTCGCTGTGGTGGCTGCGTCGTCGCCTGCGTGGCCTTCAGGTCAAATCTATCCTGCATGGCGGTTTCTTTGGCCTTTTGCTCGGCGGCCTAGGGGCTGCCGCAGGCGCCGGCGTCATGTGGGCGCTTGAACACTTTGTCGGGGTACTTGGCGGCTCGATTCTGATTACTCTTGGCTATGTTTGCGTTGCGGGTGTCGTCTCGCTTGCTGTTACCTTTGGCCTTGCCGTCGTTCTTAAGATGCCCGAGGTCTCGGCGCTGCTTCGTCGCAAGTAGGTGCGTGTGGCCGGTCACGACAACATTCCAACACTCGCCGAGCAGGTTTCGCGCGTTCCCACGCAGCCCGGATGTTACCTTTGGAAAGATGCCAAGGGCGATGTCATCTACGTTGGCAAGGCGAAAAACCTGCGTTCCCGTATGCGCCAGTACGTGACGCTGCAGGATGAGCGCCAAAAAATACCGCTCATGATGCAATTGGTTGCGAGCTTTGACTACATCGTTGTCGAAACCGAGCATGAGGCGCTTGTACTCGAGCGCAATTTGATTGGTCAGTACCATCCGTACTTTAACGTCGACCTCAAGGATGACAAGAGCTACCCCTTTATCGCCATTACAAAGGGCGACCTGTATCCCGCTATCAAATATACGCGCGAGCGTCATAAGCCGGGAACGCGTTATTTTGGTCCCTATACCGATAGCCGTGCGGCACGTGAGACGATAGATACGCTGCGCAAGGTTATCCCCATCTGCTCCGCATCCTGTGCGGAGTGGCGTCGTTGTCGTCGTATCGTCGAGTCCCACAGGGGCGAGGAAGACATCGTCAATATGATTTGCGCGCAAAACGGGCGTCCCTGCTTTGACTACCATGTCGGGCGCGGCCCGGGTGCGTGTGTCGGCGCGATTTCTCCTACGGACTATGCCAAGAACGTCAAACGTGTCGAGCGCTTTTTGTCGGGCCATCGCAAGGATGTCGTCGATGAGCTGACCTCCGAGATGACGGATGCCGCCGAGGCGCTCGACTTTGAGCGCGCGGCACGCGTCAAACGTCGTTTGGAGGTCATCAGGGGTCTGGACGACCGTCAGCAAGTCGTTTTTCCCTCCAGTGTCGATATCGATGTCATCGGTTTCTATCGCGAGGAGACCATCTCCGCCGCTTGCGTCTTTGTCGTGCGTGAGGGTCGAACGGTTCGAACCTGCGAGTTTATTCTCGATAAGGGTTTGGATGTCGACGAAGAGGAACTTCAATCGGGCTTTCTTAAGCGCTATTACGACGAGACGGCTGATATTCCAGCTGAGATAAACCTCTCTGTCGAGCTTGAGGATGCGGAGGCGCTGGGGGAGTGGCTTGCAGGCAAGCGCGAGCGTTCCTGCCATCTCCATAGGCCGCAGCGTGGCGAAAAGCACCGTTTGCTCGATATGGCATCCAAAAATGCGCGCCATGCCCTCATGCGCTACATGATGCGAACGGGGTACGCTGACGACCGCACCAATCAAGCGCTCCTGGAGCTCGAAAGCGCGCTGGCGCTGCCGGCGCCGCCGATGCGTATCGAGTGCTTCGATATCTCGACGCTGCATGGAACCTTTACGGTCGCCTCGATGGTGGTGTTTACCAACGGACGCGCTGACAAGAGCCAGTACCGTCGTTTTAAAATTCAGGCCGAATTGGACGAGGCAAACGACTTCGTGTCGATGTCCGAGGTTTTGGGACGACGCTATGCTCCCGAGCGCATGGTCGACGAGCGCTTTGGCTCGCGCCCCGATTTGCTCGTTGTCGATGGCGGTAAGCCGCAATTGACCGCTGCGATCAAGCAACTTGAGGCTCTTGGGCTCGATATACCGGTTTGTGGCTTGGCGAAGGCCGATGAGGAAGTTTTCGTGCCTTGGGACGAGACTCCCGTCGTGCTGCCGACCGGGTCTGCTTCGCTCTATCTAATTAAACAGGTTCGCGATGAATCGCACCGTTTTGCCATCACGTTCCATCGCGAGTTGCGCGATAAAGCCATGACGGTTTCGGTACTCGATGACGTTCCAGGCGTGGGACCCACCAGAAAACGTGCCCTTATGCGCCATTTTGGCTCGATGAAGCGTTTGCGCGCGGCGAGCGAGCAAGAGATCGCGGAAGTTCGCGGCATACCTGCCGATGTTGCCAAGGCGGTCCACGAGGCGCTCGTTGCATGGAATGCCGAGCGCGCCGAGGCGGCGGCTGGCCATTCCGATAGCTAAACACGAGCCAAACAACTGATATACATGATTGCGCGATTTTCAACCATTTATTTCGCCATGATTGCCTGCTGGTTTCGGGTTTTATTAACGCTAAAACGTTTGACTAACCCAAGCGAAAACCATGCTATCCTGCGGGTTGACGAAGACTGATATCTCACCTCGCCGATACATACTGTCTGGCGAATCGTTTGTCAACGAATTCGGTGAACGGTAGTAAATACCGTTCAAGCGTATGTATGTATCGGTCGCCGAGCGCGGCACCTCAGTTGGGTTCGTCGGTAGGTAAGGTATATATCGTCCGCAAGTTGCGCGGGGGCAAGTCTAGGTGCTCCCGAGTAAGATTCTCTATTGATAGGAGAAGACATGGCCATCATCAACAAGGGTATGTCCAGGCGTTCGTTCCTCGGCCTCACCGGCAGCGTCGCTGCTGTCGCAGGGCTTGGTCTCACCGGCTGCGGTGGCAGCTCTAGCGACGAGGGTTCCGCTTCCGGTTCCACCGATTCCGCCAACCGTGGCGGCGGCGTGATCACCGCTGGTTCCGCTTACGCTCCGTCCAGCTTCGATCCCGCCAGCACCGGCTCCGCTGTGGGCCTGGGTGCTAACTGGCACGTCGTCGAGGGCCTCTACGGCATCGATTACCACGACTACAGCACCTTCAACGAGCTCGCCACCGACGATCCTAAGTCCGTGGACGACACCACTTTCGAGGTCACCATCCGCAAGGGCGCCAAGTTCTCCGATGGCACCGAGGTCACCGCTGACGATGTCGTTGCCTCCTACACCGCTTGCGCCGCTTCCGCTACCTATGCTCCGTTCTTCCAGCCCTTCGAGTCCATCGAGGCCAAGGACGCCAGCACCGTGACGGTCAAGACCAAGGTCCCCAACTTCTCCCTGCTCAAGGATCGTCTGGCCATCGTCCGCGTTACCCCGGCCACTCAGACCGAGGAGGATCGCGCCAAGCAGCCGATCGGTTCCGGCCCCTGGATGTACGACTCTATCTCCGATACCGAGATTACCCTGGTTCCCAATCCTGAGTACAACGGTGAGTATGCTGCCGAGGATAAGAAGATCCAGTACAGCATCCTGACCGACCCCACCGCTCGCGTTACCGCTCAGCAGGAGGGCTCCACGCTCGTTATGGAGCTCGTTACCGCTGACGCCGTCGACCAGCTTGAGAGCGCCGGCTGCAAGATCGATAACGTTCAGGGTTTCGGCACCCGCTTCATCATGTTCAACGTCGCCAAGGAGCCTTGGAACAACGTCAAGGTCCGTCAGGCTGTCATGTATGCGCTCGACACCGAGAAGATGGTCAGCAACACCTTCGCCGGCCTTGCCACCGCTGCCAGCTGCTACCTGCCCAAGAGCTTCACCAACTATCATGAGGCTTCCACGGTGTACAAGACCGACGCCAAGAAGGCTAAGAAGCTCATCGAGGAGTCTGGCATCACCCCGGGTGCCATCACCCTGCGCACCACCGACAACGAGCAGATTAAGGGCATGGCCGCCCAGGTCAAGAACGACCTCGACGCTCTCGGCTTCGATGTGACCATCCAGACCGATACCTCGCCGGCCACCTACGCTGCCATCGACGGCGGCGAGGCCTACGATATCCTCCTTGCCCCTGGCGATCCTTCCTGCTTCGGCGCCGACCCCGACCTGCTGCTCAACTGGTGGTACGGCGACAACGTCTGGATGCAGACCCGTTGCCCGTGGAAGGAGTCCGCTGAGTGGCAGAAGCTCCACAGTCTCATGGACGAGGCTCTTGCCGCCGAGGGCGACGAGCAGCAGAAGAAGTGGAACGAGTGCTTCGACATCATTGCCGACAACGCCGTTCTGTACCCCGTTGTCCACGTCAAGACCGTCTCCGCTTCCTGGGACGATCCGTCCACTGCGCCCAACGGCGAGGCCCTCGATGGCTTCAAGGGCATCGGCACGACGAGCATGTCCTTCAGGGGCGTTGCGACCGTCAAGGCGTAAGACTCGCTTGAGTCTGTATGCAGGATGTCGGTCATTGGGGCCGTATCCTCATAGTTGAAACAAAGACCCGGGCGGCAACGATGTCGCTCGGGTCTTGTAATGAGTACCCGTACTCATATACCAGTTGGTCCTACCGACAAAAGAAAGGGGAGAGAACGTGAACAACTTGCTACGTTTGATTGGAAGGCGTCTTGTGGCGCTGCCGATCATGGCATTGGGCGTCACCGTCCTGGTGTTCTTCCTTATGTCGTTCTCCAAGACCGACCCCGCCTACACGGCGTTGGGTGACGGTGCCTCGCCCGAGGCGGTTGCCGAGTACCATGAGAAGTATGGTCTGGACGACCCCTGGCCCGTGCGCTACGTGCGCTATATGGGCGATTTGATCCATGGCGACATGGGCACCTATGGTGCTGCTCGCAACTCCGTTGCCAAGCGCATCTCCACGGCCCTGCCCGTCACGATGCAGCTGACCTTTATCGGTCTTGCCATCGGTGCGGTCGTTTCGTTTTTGCTCGGCGTCATCGCGGCACTGTATCGCGACAAATGGCCGGACCAAGTGATCCGCGTCTTTTCCATCGCCGGCTTGGCAACCCCGTCGTTCTGGCTTGCCGTTCTGTTGATCCTGCTGTTCTCTTCCTACCTTAAGGTGCTCCCGGCATCGGGTGCTCTGCCTCACTTCACCACGAATCCGGTTGGCTATCTGGGACGTATGATCATGCCCGCTATCGCCTTGGCATTTCCGCTGACGGGCCAGATGACTCGTATCGTGCGTACCGCCATGGTCGAGGAGCTCGACAAGGATTATGTCCGTATGGCTCGCGGCGCCGGCGTTCCCGAGAAGGTCGTCGTCGGCATCAACGTTCTTCGCAATGCGCTGATCACCCCGGTCACCACCCTCGGTCTTAAGATCGGTTACCTCATGGGCGGCGCTGTCGTCATCGAGGTTATCTTCAACCTCCCCGGCATGGGCACCGCGATTCTGCAGGGCGTTCAGGGCAACGAGGCGAACCTGGTTCAGGGCGTCGTTATCGTCGTTGCTCTTGCCTTCATCATCATCAACATCGTGGTTGACATGCTCTACCTGCTCATCAACCCGCGCATCAGGACGGTGTAGATTATGGTAAAGATTCGAGAGAAGCAAACCGAGCAGCTCGAGAAGGCTGCCTCCAAGGGGCTCAAGCTCGGTGGCTGGAAGAAGATGACGTTGTCTTCTAAGATTGCCGCCGTCGTGCTGGTGCTGGTCGCCCTGACTGCGATTCTGGCGCCCCTTCTTGCCCCCTATAGCCCGGTCGAGATCTTTACGGCTCGCCAGGCTCCCGGCAACGGATTTATCTTCGGTACCGACGATAAGGGTCGCGACATTCTGTCGCGTATGCTCTACGGTGGTCGTTACTCGCTGATTATCGGCTTTGGCGCCACCGCCATGGCTCTGGTCTGCGGCTCGGTCGTGGGCGCCCTTGCAGCGGTTTCGCGCAAGGCCGTCTCCGAGACGATCATGCGTATCCTGGACATCATCATGTCCATCCCGGGCATCGCCCTCGCGGCCGTCTTTGTCTCCATCCTGGGCAACTCCGTGCCGTCGATCATCTTCGCCATCGGCTTTATGTACACTCCGCAGATTGCCCGTATCGTGCGCGCCAACATCGTGTCCGAGTACGGCGAGGACTATGTCCGCGCGGTCATCGTTTCCGGCGCCAAGGCTCCGTGGATTTTGATCAAGCATGTTCTGCGTAACTGCATCGCCCCGATCATGGTCTTCACCGTTACCCTGGTCGCCGACGCCATCATCTTCGAGGCCTCGCTGACCTTCATCGGCGCTGGTATCCAGGAGCCCACCGCTACCTGGGGCAACATCCTCGCCGACGCCCGCGGCGGCGTGCTCGCCGGCCGTTGGTGGCAGGCACTGTTCCCGGGCCTGGCCATCATGATCACCTGCCTGGCGCTCAACATCCTCTCCGAGGGCATTACCGACGCCATGGCCGCTGCTCCCTCCGCCGCCCTGGATCCCACCGATTCCTCCAAGCGTCGCGAGGCCGACCTGCTGGTCTCCGACCCCGTTCGAGCCTACAAGGAGCAGGCCCAGTCCCTCTCCGCTCGCCTTGGCGCCCTGCGCGATGTCGAGCTCAAGCGTGACGATCGCCATGTGCCCGACGAGTCTGTTGAACCGATTCTCTCGGTCCGTGACTTCTGCATCCAGTTTGAGCATCACGGTGATATCAACGTCGTCGACCATGTCAACTTTGACGTCCGTCCTGGTCAGACCATGGGCCTGGTGGGCGAGTCCGGTTGCGGTAAGTCCATCACCACGCTGGCCATCATGGGCCTGACCGACGATGACGAGCACCTTTCCGGCGAGGTCCTCTGGGAGGGCCGTGACCTGCTCAAGATGAGCAAGAAGGAGTGGTTCGGCCTGCGCGGTACCGATATCGCTATGGTCTATCAGGACGCCCTGTCCTCGCTCAACCCCTCCATGCTCATCTCTGCCCAGATGAAGCAGCTCACCAAGCGCGGCGGAACCCGCAGCGCCGAGGAGCTCCTGGAGCTCGTCGGCCTCGATCCCAAGCGCACGCTCGAGAGCTATCCGCACGAGCTTTCCGGCGGCCAGCGTCAGCGTGTCCTGATCGCTATGGCCCTTACCCGCGACCCCAAGCTGGTCATCTGCGACGAACCCACGACCGCTCTGGACGTTACCGTCCAGAAGCAGGTCATCAAGCTGCTCAACGATCTTCAGGCCAAGCTCGGCTTTGCCATGATCTTCGTTTCGCACGACCTGGCGCTGGTCGCCGAGGTCGCCCACAACATCACGGTTATGTACGCTGGCCAGGTTATCGAGCAGGCACCCACCAAGGAGCTGCTCACTAACCCGATCCACGAGTACACCCGCGGTCTTCTGGGTTCCGTTCTGTCCATCGAGAGCGGTTCGGGCCGCCTGCACCAGGTGCCCGGCGCCGTTCCGAGCCCGCGCGATTTCCCCAAGGGCGATCGCTTCGCGCCCCGCTCGAGTCATCCGCGCATTGGCCTGGACACCCGTCCGGTCTTCAAGCGCGTGCCCGGCACCGAGCACTTCTATTCCGAGCTCCCCGATGAGGTGCTCAAGGCAAATGGTTTGACCCCTCACGCGGAGGTGATGTAGATGAGCGAGACCGCAGTCAACGGCGTCGAGCCGATCATCTTCCTTGATGACGTCCACGTCACCTTTAGGACCCGTACCGGCTCGATTCTGCACCCCAACCTGGTTCACGCCGTCCAGGGTGTAACGATTAAGCTCATGCCCGGTCAGACGATCGGCATCGTCGGCGAGTCCGGTTGCGGTAAGTCCACCACCGCCAACGTCATGTGCGGCCTGCAGGCCCCCACGAGCGGCAAGGTCTACTTTAAGGGCAAGGACGTTACCAAACGTACCGCCGAGGACCGTCGCCACATGGGTCGTGTCATCTCGGTCGTGTTTCAAAACCCGGCCACGGCGCTCAACCCCCGCATGGTCGTTCGCGAGCAACTGCTCGACCCCATGCGCGTCCACAACCTGGGTACCGAGGCCGAGCAGGAGAAGCGCGTCAAAGAGCTCCTGGAGCTCACCGGTCTGCCCAGCTCCGCCGCCGAGGTTCTTCCCGGTCAGCTTTCGGGCGGCCAGCGCCAGCGCGTCGCCATTGCCCGTGCCCTGTCGCTGAACCCCGATGCCATCATCGCCGACGAGCCCACCTCGGCTCTGGACGTTTCGGTCCGCGCGCAGATTCTGAACCTGCTGACCGACCTTAAGAAGGAGCTCGGCCTGGCCATGGTGTTCATCAGCCATGACATCCAGACGGTCCGCTATATCTCTGACGACATCATCGTTATGAATGGCGGCAAGATCGTCGAGCAGGGCGAGGCCAAGCAGGTCTTCCAGCATCCCCAGGACCCCTACACCAAGATGCTGCTCGGCGCTGCGCCGTCGCTGCTGCACCCCAAGCTCGGCGAATAGCCTCGCTTTCCCTCCCGTGCGCCCGGTTCCCTTGCCGGGCGCACCTCCGTTGCGATTTCGAAAGGTTGGGTTCACGAGCCATGCCAAGTGCTCAGGAGCTACAACATCAATTTGGTGAATATCGAGGCGCCATGCCCCGTCCATCAGATTTCGATCTCTTTTGGAAGGATCGCATGGCCGAGGCCGACGCCGTCGGGCTTGACTATGCGATCGACACGGCATCGGTCACCGATGCCGTGACCTGCCAACTTTTCGACCTCTGGTATACCGGCATGTGTGGCGCTCGCCTGCATGCCAAGTACCTTAAACCCGTCTCGGACGAGCCCGTGCCATTGGTGCTTCAGTTCCATGGGTATCCGGGTGCAAGCCGCAGCTGGTTTGAGCAGGCGTCGTTTGCGGGCATGGGCATGGCACTCATCGCCCTCGACTGCCCCGGCCAAGGAGGTCCCTCCGAGGACATTGGTGGATTTGAGGGCACAACGGTTGCCGGGCATATCGTCGCCGGCATCGACGGCGACCCGGCCAACCTCTACTATGTCCGCTTGCACCAAGATATTCGCATCCTGTGCCGTATTGTTCGCGAGCTCGAGGGCATCGATCTTTCCCGTGTGTTTGTGAACGGCGCGTCGCAGGGTGGTGGTTTGGGCATTGCGACCTGTGCGCTTAACAGCGAGCTTATCAATCGTGCCGCCATCCTCTATCCCTTCCTTTCAGATTTCCGCCTAGTCTGGGATTTGGATGCAGACGACATTGCCTACGAGGGCCTGCGCTATTGGTCTCGCTGGTTTGACGAGGACTCGACTCGTATTGACGAAGCCTATGCCAAGCTGGCGTACTTCGATTCCAAGAACTTTGCCCCTATGGTCAAATGCCCCGTGCTGTTTGGCACCGGCACAGCCGATATCGTCTGCCCGCCAGCGACGCAGTTTGCGGTCTATAACAACCTGACCTGCGAAAAGCGTCATGAGTTCTTTGAAGGCTTTGGCCACGAGGAGATTCAGGATTTTGACGATCTGATCATTCCGTTTTTCTGCAAGGGAGGGGAGGCTCATGTCTAAGTGCGAGAGCAATGTTAATGAGCTGATTGTCCCCGACCTTGTGGGGATTCCCGGGACGGTTTCGTCAAGGCTCTCTGAATATCGGGATTGGCACGGTGATGTTCAGGCAGATGTTTCTGATTTGGAGACATGTGCTATGGATCTTGAGATTCAAGGCCTGGCCATTACGGCGATCGATTTCGCCAATCCGTATGCCCGCTACTCCGAGGTTTCCTTTGAGCTTGGTGGCGATGTGGTCCACGCACGTTTGATCGAGCCTGCCGGTCGCGCCCGAGCATCCGAGCTTGTGCCGCTATGTCTGATGTTTCACGACATCGAACGACCCGTGCGGGGATGGCATCACATGACGAGGTTTGCGGCCATGGGATATGCCGTGCTTGCGCTGGACGATGAGGCGATTGGACCCAGCGATCTGCGGCAGGGGATTACCTCGCCTGCTTTTGTCAGGCGCGTCCGTTGGGGCTGCGCGTTGGCGGAGGTCGCGCGCAATCTTGATGGCATGGACCCCGACCGCATCTTTGCATGGGGCGAGGGTCTAGGCGGCGGAGTCGCGCTGGCGGTTTCTGCTCTGGACGAGCGGGGTCTCGCCTGCACGGCGGTTGCCAATCCGCTTCCTGGCGGCCTCGAGGCGCTGTCGTCTCGGGTGCGCGGATCGGTGCTCATGGGCACATCGCTCATGGATACCGTGAGCGATCCCAAGGATCAGTTTGCCGTATTCAACGGTCTTGAGTGTGACCGGAGACATATCATCTATGCCAAATACGCTCACGAGCGCATCAATGCGTTCGAAAACGAAGTCGTCGACTTTTTTAACCAAACGTTCTACTCGTGTTCTTTGGCCTAGACGGCCTGGACACTGCCAACAAGAGTGGGCGGCATAGGGCTGCCCACCAGACAACTAAGGAGATTCTTGTGGCAACTCAGAAATTCACCGGCGTTATCCCTCCCGTCGTTGTTCCCGATACCGAAGACCACCAGCTCGATGTTGCCTCCTTTGAGCGCAGCATCAACCGCATGATCGATGCCGGCGTCGATGGCTTGTTCTTCCTGGGCTCCTCGGGCGAGGTCGTCTTCTCCACCGACGAGCGTCGCCGTCAGATCATCTCCGAGGCCGTCCGTATCGTCGACCACCGCGTTCCCGTTCTGGTCGGCATCATCGACACCGAGACCGAGCGCATGATCGAGCACGGTAAGGTCGCTCAGGAGCTGGGCGCCGATGCGCTTGTCGCCACCTGCCCGTTCTATGCCCTGCAGGGCATGACCGAGGTCGAGGAGCACTTCCGCATCCTGCATGAGGAACTCGACCTGCCCATCTTCGCCTATGACATCCCCGTGTGTGTCCACACCAAGCTCCCGTGGAAGCTCCTTGCCAAGCTCGGTGCCGAGGGCGTTCTGGCCGGCGTCAAGGATTCCTCGGGTGATGACATCTCGTTCCGCTACCTCGTTCAGGAGAACGAGAAGAACGGCCATCCGATGAGCATCCTCACCGGTCACGAGGTTGTTGTCGACGGCGCCTACCTCGGTGGCGCCGACGGTTCCGTTCCGGGTCTCGCCAACGTTGAGCCCGAGGGCTACGTGCGTCAGTGGAAGGCCGCTCAGGCCGGCGACTGGGCTACCGTCAAGGCCGAGCAGGATCGCCTCAATGAGATTTCGCACATCTGGGATGTCACCTCGGGCGTCCAGGGTTATGCCGGTGGCGTCGGCGCCTTCAAGACCGCTATGAACCTCATGGGTATCTTCGACAGCCCGACCATGCCGCGCCCGGTGAAGGCCATGACCGGCGAGAACGTCGAGGCGATTAAGAAGGTCCTCCAGGACAACGGTCTCCTGTAAAGCTTCCCCGGGCACCCGACCTCGCCGTTCAACCGTGCGGCCATGACCCATTAGATCAATGGTCACACGGTTTCTTGGCGATCTCGGGCACCTGGAAAACCTTTTCCGCGCTGTGACGGCTAGCCTGACGGCGCATTTCCTGTAGTTGTTTTTTATCTCCTAAGGAGAGCGACATGGAGAACAAGTACGTCTGCTCTGTCGATATCGGCGGAACTAAGATCGCGACTGCCATCATGGAGTACCCGGCTGACGGTAGTGTGCCCCATCCTGTTTTTGAGGCCGAGGTTCCCACCGAGGCCCAAGAGGGCGGCGAGGCCGTCTTCCAACGTATCGAGGCGTCCATCAAGGCTGCTCTCGAGGCGAATCCCGATGTCGAGGTCCTTGGCGTCGGTATCGGTGCCGCCGGCGTCGTCGATCCCAAGACGGGCGCCATCGCGTATGCCAACGAGATCATGCCCGGCTGGTCCGGTGTTCAGTTGGGGCCGCGCCTGCGCGAGGACCTCGGTCTTCCCGTTGCCGTTGTAGGCGACGTGCAGGCTCATGCTCTGGGCGAGGCCCACTGGGGCGTCGGCAAGGGCAAGTTCTCCGTCTTGTGTCTTGGCATCGGTACGGGCATCGGTGGCGCATATGTCGAGAACGGCCGCGTGATGCAGGGCTTCCATGGTGCTGCTGGCCATATGGGCCACATCGAGTGCTCGGCTGCCGCCGGTATTCCCTGCGCCTGCGGGCGTTCCGGCCATCTGGAGTCGGTTGCTTCGGGCACTTCCATTGGTCGTATGTACGATGAGCGCTTTGGTCGCGTCGACCCCAGCCGTCCTTCGGTCGGTCGCGATGTGAACGACCTGTGCCGTGCGGGCGACGCAAAGGCGACCGAGGTCATCCATGACGCCGGCTTTGCGCTGGGTGCCAGCTTGGGCTCGCTCGCTAACATCCTGGACCCTGAGGTCATCGTGCTTTCGGGCGGCGTGATTCACCAAGGTCCCGATTGGCGTTCGCAGACGTGGAAGGATTCGGTGCACGAGGGCTATGCCAGCCAGGCGCTCGATCCGCTTCAGAACACACCGATCCTCATCGGTTCTCTGGAGGGCGACGCGCCGCTTATCGGTGCCGCCGAGCATCTTCTTGCTTCGTTGAAGTAAACATAACTACCAAGTGTGCCTTCTGAGGTGCCGCAGATTGACGTGAAAGAGGAGCGAAGCGTACTTCGGTACGCGAGCGACGGTTTGAACGTCAAGGTGCGGCGTCTCAGAAGGCTGTTTTGAGAAAGGTTGAGTCGAACATGACCGTTGATCCTTTGATCCAGTCCCTGAAGGGCAAGCTCGTCGTGAGCGTTCAGGCGTATATGGGCGAGCCGCTTCGTACGCCTGAGACCATGGCTCAAATGTCTCGCGCTTGCGAGCTCGGCGGCGCCGCCGCCATTCGCTGCCAGGGCCTTGCCGACATTGCCGCCATTAAGGGTCGCTGTGAGGTTCCTGTTATCGGCCTGTGGAAGGATGGGCACGAGGGCGTTTACATCACGCCGACGCTGCGCCACGCTCGCGCCTGCGTTGCTGCGGGTGCCGATATCGTGGCGATCGACGCCACCGATCGTCCGCGTCCCGATGGCAAGACCGTCGAAGATACTTTCCGTCCGCTGCACGAGGAGGGCGTGCTCCTGATGGCCGACTGTGCCACCATCGAGGATATTCGTCGTGCTGTCGACATGGGCTTCGACCTGGTGTCCACCACGCTGTCTCATGGTGTTGCCGCCATCGACTGCACCATGGCCGATGGCCCCGATCTGCCGCTCCTGCGTCAGGCGACCGAGGAATTCCCCGGCCTTCCCATCATTTGCGAGGGTCGCGTGCATACGCCCGAGGAGGCTCGCGCCGCGATCGATGCTGGCGCCTGGGCCGTTGTCGTCGGCACCGCCATCACGCACCCCACGAGTATTACGAGTTGGTTCAAGGCTGCGCTTGAGCCGTAAGACAGGCCTCGTATCCGCTCGGGGCGGTATACTCAATATAGGCAATTGACCGCGCGGGATCCGGGTTGCTGGGTCCCGCGCTTGTTTTCGGGAGGCAACACATGCAAAAGGGAGATGCCATGGATGCGGCGGAGCGCTCGGAGCGCATCCCCGATATCGTCATCATCACCGGAATGTCCGGATCGGGCCGCACACAGGCCATGCACGTGTTCGAGGACATGGGCTATTTTTGCATCGATAACCTGCCTCCGCGTCTCATCGCCCAGCTTGCCGAGCTCGTCGGCATCAATACGGGCGTGGGCAGGCATCTCGCCGTCACCTGCGATTTGCGTAGCCAGGGACTGTTTGACGAGTTGCTCGATGCGGTCGCCGCTCTCGAAGAGCGCGAGATGAGCTGCGACATCGTGTTCCTGGAGGCTTCTGACGAGGTGCTGATTCGTCGCTACAGCGAAAATCGCCGCCGTCATCCCATTGCCAAGCCGGGGGAGACTACGGCCGATGCCATTCAGCGCGAGCGCCTTCAGCTGCAGGGCGTGCGCGACCGAGCCGATATGATTATCGACACGAGCCGTCTGCGCACCTCTGCGCTGCGCAACAAGCTGCGTATGGCATTTTCCGAGCTGTCCGACCAGCAGCTTATGGATGTCCACGTGTTCTCGTTTGGCTTTAAGCACGGCATGCCCGTCGAAGCGGATATTATGATCGACGTCCGCTTCCTGCCCAATCCGTTCTACGATCCCGAGATGCGCACGATGACCGGTCTCGATAAAAAGGTCTCCGATTTTGTTCTGGACCATCCCAAGACGCAGGAGTTTTGGAAGGCTTGGACACAGCTGCTCGATACGGTCATGCCCGGTTATATCGCGGAGGGTAAGCCGCAGCTTTCTATCGCCATCGGCTGCACGGGCGGCCAGCACCGCAGCGTTGCCATTGCCGAGGCCACGGCCCGTTACCTGGAAGGCGCTCAGTATCATGTGAGCATCTCCCACCGCGACCTGTCGCGCGCCAACACGAAGGCATAGGCCTGCATGTCGTTTACCGCTGAGGTGCGCGACGAGCTTGCGCGCTGCGAACCCGAATGTGAATACTGCGACTTGTCGACGCTTGCCGCCCTCACGCGCGTGAGCGGTACGCTCTCGCTTACCGGCTCTGGGCGGTATCGTTTGACGGTTGCGACTGAGACGGGAGCCGTCGCGCGCACGATGATCACGCTGACGCATCGTATCCTTAAGCTCAAAACGGAGTTCACCGTCCGTAAATCTGTATTGCATAAGGTTCGAAACTACCTCATCACCTTGCCTGATCAGCCAGACCTGGATAAGGCCTTGGTTCTGCTGGGTATCCTCGAACGTAGGGGAGGACTTGTCGCCGGCGTACCCCGACATATCGTTGCCCGTCCTTGCTGTAGACTTGCCTATATCCGCGGCGCGCTCATCGCGGGCGGCTTCGTGGCCGATCCACGCGGCGATTTTCATTTGGAGATTGCTGTGCAGGGCGAGCAATATGCCAAGGGGCTTTGCGATCTGTTGGAGCAGATTGGGGTCCATGCTCGTGTTAATGCACGGCGGGGGTCATATGCCGTGTACATTAAGAGCGCCGAGGAAATCGAGCATCTATTAAAGCTGATTGGCGCCAAGCGCAGCGTTGCCGAGATTGAGGAGGCGCGCGCGGTCAAGTTGGTTAAGAACGATGTGAACCGTCGCGTGAACGCCGAGCTCGCCAACCAGACCAGAAGCGCCGGTGCCGCCCAACATCAGCTTGCGCTTATCGATGAGCTCGAGCAGCGTGGCCTTCGTGATGCGCTTCCGGATGCCTTGGCGGTCTTTTGCGACCTGCGCGAGCGCTATCCCGATCTGTCGCTGCGTGATTTGGGGGAGATGGCTGACCCTCCCTTGTCGAAGTCAGCCCTCTACCATCGAGTTTTGAGGCTTGAAAAGCTCATTGAAGCAAACAGGTAGTTTGAAGTAACGACTTATATATGGATTTAGCTGCTATTTTAGTATTTAAAACGTTTTAACGTAAATTTGATTTTCAATTTCGAGCATTCTCGTGAAATTCAAGTCAAAAAAAAGGTATATTAGGCGAGTGGTTAGTTTGTGGGCCTCAACGGCGGGCGCTGTAGCTCGCGGGGGCCTTACGAAAGGAGACACAATGGCAGTAAAGGTTGCTATTAACGGCTTCGGTCGCATCGGTCGTCTGGCTTTCCGTCAGATGTTCGGTCATGAGGGCTCCGAGATCGTCGCTATCAACGACCTCACCTCTCCCGATATGCTCGCTTACCTGCTGAAGTACGACTCCACGCAGGGCAACTACGCTCGCGATCACGAGGTCGTTGCTGGCGAGGATTCCATCACCGTTGACGGCAAGGAGATCAAGATCTACAAGGAGGCCGACGCTAACAACCTGCCTTGGGGCGACCTTGACGTCGACGTCGTTCTCGAGTGCACCGGCTTCTACACCAGCAAGGCTAAGGCTCAGGCCCACATCAACGCTGGCGCCAAGAAGGTCGTCATCTCCGCTCCGGCCGGCAGCGATCTGCCCACCATCGTGTACAACGTCAACCATGAGACGCTGACCGCTGAGGACAACATCATCTCCGCTGCTTCCTGCACCACCAACTGCCTCGCCCCGATGGCCAAGGGTCTGAACGACTTCGCTCCCATCGTGTCCGGCATCATGACCACCATCCACGCCTTCACCGGCGACCAGATGCCGCTCGACGGCCCGCAGCGCAAGGGCAACTTCCGTCGCTCCCGCGCCTGCTCCGAGAACATCGTCCCGAACACCACGGGCGCTGCCAAGGCCATCGGCCTGGTTCTCCCCGAGCTCAACGGCAAGCTCATCGGTGCCGCCCAGCGCGTCCCGACGCCGACCGGCTCGCTGACCAACCTCTACGCCGTCGTTGACAAGAAGGTCACCGTCGACGAGGTCAACGCTGCCATGAAGGCCTACGCCGAGACCATCCCCGAGACCTTCGCCTACAACGAGGACCAGATCGTCTCCCGCGACATCGTCGGCGAGACCCACGGCTCCATCTTCGACGCCACTCAGACCATGTGCTCTGACCTCGGCAACGGCCAGACCCTCGTTCAGGTCACCTCTTGGTACGACAACGAGAACTCCTACACCTCTCAGATGGTCCGCACCATCAAGTACTTCGAGAAGTTCGTTGCTTAATTTAGCTTTTAGCGAATAGCTCGTTGAGCGTCTAAAGAAGGGCGCGGCCTTATAGGGCTTACACCCTAGGGTCGCGCCCTTTTTATAGGAAATCGTCTGCCGTAATGGGAGGCAGACACGTACGAAAGGTAGAAGCAAACATGGCCTTTACCAAGAAGACCGTCCGTGACATCGATGTCGACGGCAAGCGCGTTCTCGTCCGCGTTGACTTCAACGTGCCTATCAAGGATGGCGTCGTTGGCGACACCACCCGTATCAAGGCTGCCCTGCCCACCATCAACTACCTCGTTGAGCACAACGCTCGCGTCATCCTCATGAGCCACCTTGGCCGTCCCGATGGCACCGGCTTCCAGCCCGACCTGTCCCTCGAGCCCGTCGCCAAGAAGCTCGCCGAGCTCTCTGGTCTCGACGTTGCCTTTGTCGCCGACACCTATGGCGAGAAGGCTGCCGAGGCTGTCGCCGCCGTCGAGCCGGGCAAGGTCCTCGTTCTCGAGAACGTCCGCTTCGATAAGCGTGAGAAGAAGAACGATCCCGAGATCGCCAAGAAGCTCGCTTCCTATGGTGACGTCTTCGTTCTCGATGCCTTCGGCACCGCTCACCGCGCCCAGGGTTCCGTCGTGGGCCCCGCCGCTTACCTGCCCGCAGTCGCTGGCTTCCTGCTCGAGAAGGAGGTCGACACGCTCACCGGCATCTTCGCCGAGCCCGAGCGCCCCTTCGTCGCCATCGTCGGCGGTTCCAAGGTTTCCTCCAAGATCGGCGTTCTCGATCACCTTATCGACTCTGCTGACACCCTGATCATCGGTGGCGGTATGGCCTACACCTTCTTCCTGGCTCAGGGCCTGTCCGTTGGCCAGTCCCTCAAGGAAGAGGACTGGGTCGAGCGCGCCGGCGAGATGCTCAAGAAGGCCGAGGAGAAGGGCGTCAAGATCCTGCTCCCCATCGACAACCGCGTTGCCGATCATTTTGGCGAGGACGCTGTCCCCGAGGTTGTCGCTTCCGACGCTATCCCCGACGATCGTGAGGGCATGGACATCGGTCCTAAGACCGAGGAGCTCTACGCCGAGGCCGTCAAGGGAGCCAAGACCGTGTTCTGGAACGGCCCCATGGGCGTCTTCGAGTTCGACAACTTCGCTCACGGCACCCAGGCTATCGCCGAGGCTGTTGCCGAGGCCGACTGCACCTCGATCATCGGCGGTGGCGACTCTGTCGCAGCTGTCAACAAGTTCAACCTGGCCGACAAGATGAGCTGGATCTCCACCGGTGGTGGCGCTTCCATGGAGCTCGTCGAGGGTAAGGCCCTGCCCGGAGTGGAGGCGCTTCTCGATGCCTAATCGAACCCTTCTTATCGCTGGTAACTGGAAGATGAACAACGACGTCGCCGAGGCCGCCAAGCTCGCCGACGAGCTGGCTCAGGCTCTGCCCGAGGTTCCGGCTGGCGTCGAGGTGCTCGTCTGCCCTCCGACCATCGACATCACCACGGTTCATGACCGCATTCAGGCTGCCCCCATCGCCCTCGGTGCACAGAACGTGTACTGGGAGGCCAAGGGTGCTTTCACCGGTGAGTCCTCTTGCGACATGCTCAAGTCTGCCGGCTGCACCTACTGCATCATCGGCCACTCCGAGCGTCGTGACTACTTCCACGAGACTGACGAGGACCAGAACAAGAAGGCCAAGGCCCTCGTTGCCGCCGGCCTTGTTCCCGTCTTCTGCTGCGGCGAGTCCCTCGAGGTCCGCGAGGCTGGCACCTATGTCGAGCACGTCGTGAACCAGGTCAAGGCTGGCCTTGCTGGTCTTGAGATCACCTGCCCCAAGCAGGTCGTCGTCGCCTACGAGCCCATCTGGGCCATCGGCACCGGCAAGACCGCTACCGCCGAGGACGCTCAGGAGGTCTGCGGTGCTATCCGTGAGACCCTCAAGGAGATGTTCGGCGAGGAGCTCGCTAACGGCATCCGCGTGCTGTATGGCGGTTCCGCCAAGCCCGGCAACATCGCCGAGCTCGTCGCCAAGCCCGACGTTGACGGCGCCCTCGTGGGCGGCGCTTCGCTCAAGGCTGCCGACTTCGCCTCTATGGTCGTCAAGGCAGGCGAGTAGGACATATGGCACAGCGTCATCTTCCTGCACTCCTGATCATCATGGACGGCTGCGGCCTGGCTCCGGCCGATGGCGAGAACGCCGTCGCCGCTGCCAAGACGCCCTTCCTTGATAGCCTGTACGAGAAGTACCCCCACACCACGCTCGGCGCTTCGGGCGAGGACGTGGGCCTTCCCGATGGCCAGATGGGTAACTCCGAGGTGGGTCACCTCAACATCGGTGCCGGTCGCATCGTGTTCCAGGAGCTTTCGCGCATCAACAACGCCATCAAGGACGGCTCCATCGCCAAGAACGAGGTTTTCGTCAAGGCTATGGACGATGTCAAGGCCGAGGGCAAGACTCTCCACCTCATGGGCCTTATGAGCCCTGGCGGTGTTCATTCTCACATGAACCACGTCGAGGCTCTGGTCAAGATGGCTGCCGAGCACGGTGTCAAGACCGTTCGCGTCCACGCCTTCATGGATGGTCGCGACGTTGACCCGCAGTCCGGTGCCGGCTACATGAGCGAGTTCTGCGCCTTCCTGGCTAAGATTTCCGAGGAGACCGGTTGCGACGCTCGCGTCGCCACCGTTTCGGGCCGCTATTGGGCCATGGACCGCGACAACCGTTGGGAGCGCATCCAGCGCGCCTACGACGTCATGGTCAACACGTCCGATGCCGATACGGACCCCGTGGCCGGTATCAAGGCCTACTACGAGAAGGATCCGCGCGGCGATGAGTTCGTTGAGCCCTTCGCTGCCCACAATGAGGGCATCCACGAGGGCGACGCGGCCATCTTCTTCAACTTCCGTCCCGACCGCGCTCGTCAGATGACCCGCGTGTTCACGGACAAGGAGTTCGACGGCTTTGAGCGCGAGCAGATCAAGCTCTCGCACTTTGTGACGATGACCGAGTACGATCCGACGTTTGACGTCGAGGTCGCCTTCCCCAAGACGTTCCCCGAGAACGTCCTGGCCGACGTCATCGCCGCCAATGGCCTGAAGCAGCTGCACACCGCCGAGACCGAGAAGTACGCCCACGTGACGTTCTTCCTCAACGGCGGCATCGAGGAGCCCAAGGAGGGCGAGGAGCGCGTGCTCGTCGCTTCCCCCAAGGTCGCTACCTACGATCTGCAGCCTGAGATGAGTGCTCCTGAGGTTACCGAGAAGCTTGTCGCCGCTATCAACGAGGATCGCGCTGATTTCTACATCGTGAACTTCGCGAACTGCGACATGGTTGGCCACACCGGTGTCTTCGACGCCGCCGTTAAGGCCGTCGAGGCTGTTGACGATGCCCTGTCCAAGGTTGTCCCGGCGATTCTCGCCAAGGGCGGCTTTGCGCTGATTACCGCCGACCACGGCAACGCCGATCACATGTTTGACGTTGCTTCCGACGGTTCCAAGCATCCGTTTACGGCTCACACCACCAACCGCGTGCCGTTCATCATTGTTGATGAGAAGGCACAGCTCACCGGTATCGAGGACGGCCGTCTGTCCGATATCGCTCCGACCATGCTCACCATGGCTGGTATTGAGCGTGTGCTCGCCACCGAGGCCTAATAGAAAACAAATACCGTTTTCTAGTAAGGGGGTTGTCCACAACCGGACAACCCCCTTTTTGGTATTTCTGCCATTTCCACCCCGTCCTTGAGTGGCAGGTAGGGGAAAGCGGGGGATTGTGGTACAGTACTGGAGTTTAAACTGTTCTATTAAGGAGCTTATCTATGGGTCCGTTCCAGATTCTTCTGTTTGTCGTTTGGGCTGTCTCTGCCGTGGCGCTGACGATTCTCGTCCTGATGCATTCCGGTAAGGGCACCGGCGTTTCGGATATGATCGCTAGCTCGCTGTATAACTCCAGCTCTGCCACGGGCGTCATGGAGCAGAACCTCGACCGCCTGACCGTCATCATGGCTGTCGTGTTTGCCGTGTGCGTCGTGCTGTGCATGTTCTTCTTCCCGCAGGGCATCGTCGGCTACTAAGCACGAGCCGCATAAATATTCAAAAAGGGTCCCGTAAGTGCGGGACCCTTTTTGTTTACATATTTGTAACAGAGTCAAAATATCCCCACATACTTCGCCCAACTAAAGAAATTCTCGACCGTTAACCGGAATTAGCCCCAAATCGTGAATAAAATGCGCTAATGTATTGCAAAACGTTGGCCTGTTGTGCATAACCAGCCATAGCAGCGGGCGGCGTTTTGATAGTTCTGATCGGATTGTCTCGACATATGTCCGACTGAACATTTCTTTGTCCTATCTCATAAGGAGGATGGCATGGCTGATTCTATGTTCCACCAGCCCGTTATGGGTCGTCGCGCCTTTGTCGGCGGCACCCTTGCTGCGAGCTCCATGGCTTTTCTTGCCGCATGCGGCAAGAAGGGCGGCGACGCTTCCGGTTCTGAGTCCGGTTCGACGCTGAACTTCTACATCAACAACCCGGTCTGCATCGACCCCTACAACGTCCAGGAGGACCAGGGCACTCAGGTCGAGTACCAGCTCTTTGACGCTCTGACCTCTTACGACGCCGAGAAGGGCGAGATCGTCCCGCTGGCTTGCGAGTCCTTTGAGTCCAACGACGACGCCACCGAGTTCACCTTCAAGATCAAGAAGGCCAAGTTCCACAACGGTGACGACGTTACCTCCAAGTCCTTCAAGCTCGGTTGGGAGCGTCTGGTCAACACCAAGTCGGCTGTCGCTACCGAGTACGGCCCTTCCGAGGTCTCCTATCACCTCTCCATGGTCGAGGGCTATGACGATCTGCTTGCCGGTAACGCTACCGAGCTCAGCGGTGTTACCTGCCCCGACGATGAGACCCTCGTCGTCAAGCTGGCTTCCGCTTACGCCGACTTCCCCTTCGTCGCCTCTCACCCGGCTCTGGCCCCGGTTCCCGAGTGCGCCGAGTCCGATGTCAAGAGCTTCTACCTTGCCCCGGTCGGTAACGGCCCGTTCATGATGGACGGCAAGTGGGAGGATGGCCAGGAGATTAACGTCAAGAAGTTCGACGATTACTATGGCGACAAGGCCAAGATCGATGGCATCCACTTCCAGGTCATCAAGGACATGGAGACCGCTTACAAGGAGTTCCAGGCCGGTAACCTCGATGTCTGCGACGTTCCCGTCGCTCAGATCGATGCCGCCAAGAAGGATCGCGGCGTGTCCAAGGACGGCTACACCATGGGTGACGGCGAGCGTATGCTGCTCGGCGCCGAGCCTTCCACGTACTATCTGACCTGCAACACCACGGCCGAGCCGTTCAACAACGCCGACCTGCGTAGGGGTATCTCCCTGGCCATCAACCGTGAGGCCATCTGCAAGACCATCTTCAAGGGTACCCGTACCCCTGCCGACGGCATTGTTCCTCCGGGCATCGATGGCTACAAGGAGGGCGCATGGGAGTTCTGCGCCTACGATGTCGACAAGGCTAACGAGTACCTCGACAAGGTTGCTCCCGCTGGCGCTAACGGCGATCGTGGCATTAGCGTGACCCTTTCCTACAACCAGGACGGCGGTCACAAGGAGATCATGGAGTCCATCATCGGCGACCTCGCCAAGGTTGGCGTTACCGCTGTCTCCGATACCCCTGAGTGGTCTGCCCTGCTCGAGCAGTATCAGAACTTTAACTATCAGTTCGGTCGTCTGGGTTGGATTGCCGACTACCCGATCATGGACAACTTCCTGTATCCGCTGTTCCACTCCGACTCCCTCGGTGGCGACAACCGCTCCGGTTACAACAACCCCGAGTTCGACGCCAAGGTCGACGAGGCTCGTACTATTGTTGACGACGAGGAGCGCGTCGCTAAGATGCAGGAGGCCGACGCAATGGTCGCTGCCGACTGCCCGGTCATCCCGGTGATGTTCTACACGCACACCATCGCCGGCTCCGATCGCATTAAGCACCTCTATGTCGATCCGCAGAAGCACGCCGATCTGGGTACCGCTGAGCTCGCCTAAGAGTTTGCAGCTTCCGTGAGGGTCAAGTATTTACGTAGACCTCATGGGAAACATACAGTTCTCCTTAACCTGGGGTAAACTGGTTGATGGTAATTTTGGGATGCCGGTCTGGCGATCGGCATCCCATTTAGGTTAATCCCTAGATAGGGGAGTGGTATGGGTAAGTACATCGTTAAACGTGTGCTTCAGTTCATCCCGGTATTTTTGGGCGTTACGCTGATTCTGTTCGCCCTTCAGAATATCGTGCCGGGAGATCCGATCAAGCTGATCGGTGGAGACAAGGCTCTGTCCCCCGAGGTGGAGCTTCAGCTTCGCGTCCGCTATCACCTGGTCCAGACGGACGAGGACGGCAACGCGATCCTTGACGAGAACGGCGAGCCCGTTCAAACGTCGCTCGTGGACCGTTACTTGTATTACATGAACGGCCTGCTTCATGGCGATCTGGGCAATTCGTATCAGCGCAAGCTGCCGGTTACGGATATCTTTGCCCAGAAGTATCCGTATACGGTCAAACTTGCCGCGTGCGCCATCGTGCTCGAGGCAATTATGGGTATCGGTGCGGGTATCATTTCGGCGGTAAAGCGTTATTCCTTCTGGGATATTTTGGTAACGCTCACCACGTCGATCCTCGTTGCGGTCCCGGCCTTCTGGCTCGGTATGTTGCTGCAGCTGTTCTTTGGCGTCATCCTCAAGGACGACACGGGCGGTGCAATCTCCATGCCGATCTCGGGTGCCGGCGGTTCCAGCTCTCAGTATCAGGATTGGATGCACTATGTGCTTCCGACCATTACGCTGGCTTCGGTTTCGACCGCTTATGCTGCGCGCATCATGCGCTCGCAGCTGCTTGACGTCATGAACCAGGATTACATCCGTACGGCAAAGGCCAAGGGTCTCTCCAATCGTGCGATCATCGTCAAGCATGCGCTTAAGAATGCACTCATCCCCGTCGTTACCTATATTGGTGTCGACTTTGGCGGCATGCTTTCGGGCGCCATCCTGACCGAGACGGTCTTTAACTGGCCCGGTATCGGCTATGAGGTCTATCGCGCCATTAGCATGCGTGACTGGCCCATCGTTATGGGCGGCGTTACGCTCATCGTCGTCGTCGTTATGGTGATCAACCTGCTCGTCGACATTAGCTATGCATTCCTCGACCCGCGCATCCGCCTTGGCGGTCCGTCGGATAAGGCCTAAGGGAGGTACGTCTCATGCAGGAAACTGATTCTCAGTCTCAGGAGCAGGCTACCGCCACCAAGGCCGCATCTGCTCCCGCCAAGTCCCGCACGCTGTGGGGCGACGCATTTAAGCGTCTTCGCAAGAACAAGCTCGCCGTTATCGGTGTCTGCTGGATCATCATCGTCGTTTTGGTTGCCCTGACCGCAGATCTGTGGGCTAAGCCCTGGCTCGGTTCGCCGACGGCTTCCGACTCGACCACCATGGCCGAGACGTCGCTGTTGGCTCCGTGTGCAGAGCACCCGTTTGGCACCGACGCCCTTGGTCGCGACATTCTCGTCCGCGTTATCTACGGTGCGCGCGTTTCGCTGTCCGTCGGCATTATGGCCACCGCGATTTCCACGCTGATCGGTCTGGTCATGGGTGCTCTGGCCGGTTTCTACGGCGGCATCTGGGATACGATCATCATGCGCTGTGCGGACATCTTCCTGGCGTTCCCGTACGTGCTGTTCGTTGTCGCCATGATCGCCGTTATCGGCCGCGGTCTTCAGAACGTCTTTATCGCCATCGGTATTCTCGGCTGGCCTTCGATTGCGCGCGTCTTCCGCTCTGCGATCTTGACCGTCAAGGAAAACGACTATGTTGATGCTGCGCGCGCGATGGGTGCATCTGATGCTCGTATCGTCGTGCGTCACATCTTCCCGAACTCCGTCGCCTCCATCGTGGTCTACGCGACCATGAACATTGGTGGCGCCATCCTGACCGAGTCTGCTCTGTCCTTCCTCGGCATGGGCGTTATTCCGCCTACGCCTTCGTGGGGCTCCATGATTCAGGACGGTCAGCAGTATCTGCTGACTGCTCCCTGGATGATGATCATGCCCGGTCTGGCAATTCTCTCGACGGTGCTCGCCTTCACCCTGCTGGGTGACGGTTTGCGCGACGCCCTCGACGTCAAGATGAAGGACGCATAAGGATGAAGAAGAACAAGAACTATGTGGACCTGAAGGACCAGCCGGTTCCCGAGGGCCAGCATCTGCTCGAGGTCGATGACCTAAAGATGTATTTCCACACCGAGGATGGCGTCGTTCGCGCTGTCGACGGTGTCTCCTACACGCTCGATCGCGGCGAGACCCTCGGTGTCGTCGGCGAGTCCGGCTCCGGTAAGTCCGTGACCGCCATGACCATCATGGGCCTTATCTCGATGCCTCCGGGAAAGATTGAGGGCGGCGACGTTCGCTATCGCGGTCGTTCTATCCTCGAGATGACCGAGGAAGAGATGCAACACATTCGCGGTAACGATATCGCGATGATCTTCCAGGATCCTATGACCTCCTTGAACCCGGTCTATAAGATCGGCAAGCAGGTGGGCGAGGGCCTTCGTCTGCACCGTGGTTACTCCAAGCAGGAGGCGCTCAAGCGTGCCACCGAGCTTTTGGACCTCGTTGGTATTCCCGAGCCCGAGAAGCGCGTCAATGAGTATCCGCACCAGTTCTCTGGCGGTATGCGTCAGCGCGTCATGATCGCTATGGCTCTTGCCTGCGACCCCGATATCCTGATTGCCGACGAGCCCACGACGGCTCTGGACGTTACCATTCAGGCTCAGATTATCGAGCTCATGCAGGAGATGCAGGAGAAGAACGGCAACGCCATTATCATGATTACCCATGACCTGGGTGTCGTCGCCGATATGGCCGACAAGATCATGGTTATGTACGCCGGCCGTCCCGTCGAGTTCGGTACTGCTGAGGAAATCTTCTACGAGAGCCGCCACCCCTACACCTGGGGTCTTATCCGCTCCATCCCGGAGCAGGCCATCGAAGAGAAGAAGCCTCTTACGCCGATTCACGGCAACCCGCCTTCGCTCATGAACTTGCCTGAGGGCTGCGTCTTCTCTCCTCGTTGCCCCTATGCGACGGACAAGTGCCGCAAGCAGCGCCCCGAGCGCGTTGTCACCGAGTCTGGTCATTACTCTGCGTGCCACTACTCCGGTGACCCCGAGTTCCTCAAGAACGCTCCTGAGACGTCCCGTACGCGCAAGGATTCCAAGAAGGGAGGCGAGGCGTAATGGCAGATACCAACGAGCGTACTCCGCTGCTGAAGGTCGAGCACCTCTCTAAGGAGTTTCCCGCTGAGTCCGGCATGTTCGCCAAGCGCTTCTCCAAGCGTGTCGTCTCTGCTGTGAATGACATTTCGTTCGAGATTTATCCGGGCGAGACCTTTGGCCTGGTCGGCGAGTCTGGTTGCGGTAAGTCCACCACGGGCCGCACCATCATGCGCCTGACCAAGCCGACGGCAGGCAAAGTGTTCTTCCAGGGCAAAGACGTTGCCGAGATGAGCAAGCACGAGATCAAGGACATGCGTCGCGAGATGCAGTTCATCTTCCAGGATCCCTATGCTTCGCTCAACCCTCGTATGACCATCGGCGAGATTGTTTCTGAGCCCATGACCATTCATGGCGTTGGCACCAAGGAAGAGCGTATCGAGCGTGTCCGCGAGCTGCTGGACGTCGTCGGTCTGAACCCCGAGCACATCAACCGCTATCCGCACGAGTTCTCGGGCGGCCAGCGCCAGCGTGTCGGCATCGCCCGCGCGTTCGCTCTGAAGCCCAAGCTGATCATCTGCGACGAGCCTGTCTCTGCACTTGACGTATCCATTCAGGCCCAGGTTTTGAACCTGCTGAAGGAGCTTCAGGATAAGTTCGGTACTGCTTATCTCTTCATTGCTCACGACCTCTCCGTCGTGCAGCACATCTCCGATCGCGTTGCCGTTATGTACCTGGGTAAGATGGTCGAGGTTTCGGACTGGAAGACGCTCTACAGCGAGCCTCACCATCCGTACACGCAGTCGCTGCTGTCTGCCGTGCCGGTGCCCGATCCTGATATCCAGAAGACCCGCAAGCGCATCATCCTCGCCGGCGATCCGCCGTCACCGCTGGATCCGCCGACCGGCTGCCGTTTCCACACGCGCTGCCCGATCGCGCAGGGCATCTGCTCTGAGAAACTTCCCGAGTTTAAGGAAGTTGCCCCGGGTCACTGCTGCGCCTGCCACTTCGCGGAGCCGTTCCCGATCAAGGAATCGCACATCGACCTGTAGCCGGTTGTTATCGTCCGGGCCCGTGCTGGACTTAGTTTTCAGAACGTCCTCGACCATGGAAACCCCCTTATCCTGCTCCTTCGGAGCCGCGGATAAGGGGGTTTCCTGGTCTGCGGAATGTTCTGAAAACTAAGTCCAGCGCGGGCCCTGCGGCAACGCGGCAGGGAGGGGTGCGATTCCTTGATCGCTCACTTAATCTAATAGGAAAGTTAGTGAGGCCGGAGCTTTAGCTCCGGCCTCTTTATATAAGGGCTCGGCAAAGCCGAGCCACCAAATTTGCATCAGCCCCCAGAACATGTTTGAGAACTGTGCCTGAAGTATGTATCTGCAGGCCCCGAATCGGTGTTGCCTCCCGGCGCATTCCGCAGGGGGAGCGATATTTTGCAGCACGAAGTGCGTAGCAAAATATCGCTCATGCCCGAGGACGCGCCGGGAGGCAACACCGATTCGGGACCGGACATATAGATCTACCTGCTCATTTACAAATTCGTAAACTTTTTTCAAAAAAGTGCTTGCACAGTTCTCGAATCATAGGTTATTATCTTCCTCGTTGAACGCGCGGGTCCAACAAAACGAACCGCGAATCAACAACATAGCATGTCGGAGTGGCGGAATTGGCAGACGCGCTAGCTTGAGGTGCTAGTGACCGCTTTTTGGTCATGCGGGTTCAAGTCCCGCCTCCGACACCATCGCATTTGAGAAGCCTCTTCGGAGGCTTTTTTGTTACCGATAGACGGTGAGGTCCACGATGGAAACGCTTGAACGCAACGAGTGGGCAGACGTTGCCCAACTGGTCGAGATCACGAGCGATGCTGTCATCATCTGCGAGCTCGACGGAACCATTCTGCATGTGAATAATCGCTTACTTGGTTTGATGTGCGAGGAACGCGCCGACGTCATCAGTGGAGATGTTAAAGACGTCCTGTACTCGTCCGCTTTTGAACGTGCGACGGAACATCGTCTGCCATTTGAAACTGATGGCTCCGAGAACGAACTGATGCTCAAGCTGAGTGACGGCTCCTTTATCCCCGTCTTGGTTCGTGCGGGCTCCGTAACGCCTCCACGCATCTTTGGGCGCCGCGCGCCACGTGTCCTGGTGGCGCTCCATAGCATCGAAGAACAGTATTCGCACGACCGTCAGCTCAAGCGTGCTCTTTCGGAGCTTAGAGTGGCTAACAAGCGCCTCTCTGGCACGCTCTCGGTCATTATGAGTACCGTGGGCTCCGATGAGCTGCCCAGCCTACTTGATACCGTTTTGAACCAGCTTGTAGGAACGCTCGATGCTTCGGGTGCCGCTATCTATTTTTCTGAGAGCGGCGGTTTTAAACTTCGCGGTGTTTCCAAGGAGCTGTACGACAGCTACCTGCCCGAGTTTTTGCCGTATGGCGCTGGCATTCCGACGTATGTTCTTCGTGAGTCGCGTGCCTGTCGCTTGTCGATTCAACAGGACCTTAAGGGTGATAAGGCCGCCTCCGGTATGTTTATGGACCTGGACAATCGTTCTAAGCACCTGTTGCGCATGCAGGATATGCCTCCGTACCGCAGCGAGATCTGTCTTCCCGTTTTTTACGGTACGCAGATCCTTGGCGTGCTGGAAGTTGGTTGGAAACGCCCTCAGGCACCGCTCGCCTATGACGTTAATGTGCTCGAGGTCATTTGCGATTACCTGTCTATCCAGCTGGTCGGCATGGCATCGAGCCTTCGCTCCCGTCGCACGGCCGAGCTTGGCCGCTCGCTCAATGTCTTGCGTGATGAGTTGTTTACCTTTCTAGACGATTCCGCCGCGGCTACCCAGGCGGTATCGTCCGAGATCTGCAATATGCTTAACTGCCATTTTTGCCCTGTTGAGTATGACGCCAGTCTGGATTCCTACGTCATAGATTTTGAAGGTGGCAGTCGCGTTGCTTTGCCGGACGATCCCGAGAAGCTTTTCTTTTCCACGACGGCGCCAGCGGCACGTCTGGGGGCTGGCCCCGATGGCTTTGAGGCATCTGTTTTGGGCGGTACGAGTGCCGAGGACCTTAAACACGTCCGTATAACTCGCGTTGACGAATCGATGCCTATGGGAGGCTGGCTTAGGGCGCATGGTCTGCCTTGTCAAGGTCTCTACGTCGACTCCGGCATCGAGGCGGGGCGACCACGCTCTAAGGGTGATGGCAAGCACAGTAACGACGCGATTGTTCCTGCTTCTGTTGCGAAGAGACCGACAACGCGCGCGCTGCTGCTTCGTGATGGTAGCCAAGAGCCGATTGATGACCTTGAATATGACTACTTGGTGCACTTGGCGCATGACTTTGAACTGATCTACGAAGGCGAATCTCAAAAGCGCGAGGAGCGCCATATCGCTCAGACCCTCCAGATCGGCATGAGAAATTCCCTGGGGGATGTTCCGGGTATCGCAACCGATTCGGTGTACCTGTCGGCCACGAACTCGGCGTTGGTCGGCGGCGATTTCTATACGCTCATCCGTCTTCCCGACGACTGCGCCGTCATGATTCTGGGTGATGTGTCTGGCAAAGGCATTGAGGCCGCATCGATGTCCGCGCTCGTCAAGACGGCCCTGACGGCATATGCCTGGGAGGGCGCTGGACCGGCCCGCATGGCACGCTCCCTTAACAGCATGCTCATGGGCTTTTCGAGGGTCGAGACGTTCGTGACGGCCTTTATCGCCAAGATTGACCTTAAAGCCGGACGCGCAACGTATTGTTCGGCGGGCCATCCTCCGACCATGGTCATCAGGCCAGAGTCGATGCCGCTGGGTGGCGGCGAGGCCCGTGGGGGAGAGGTCGAGCTGCTTGGATGCCAATCGGGCGTAATCGGTGCCTTTGAGAGCATGGTGTACGAGACAGGCGTGTTTACGTTCGCCCCCGGCGACATGCTCTTCATGTATACAGATGGAACGATTGAGGCCCGCGACCGCACCGGAGCGTTCTTTGGCGAGCAGCGCTTGCGCGACCTTCTGCTCTCTGTCTCGGGTGAGGGCGTATCGGGCATTTGCGGCAAGGTCTTGGGCGAGCTTGACCGATTTACCGAATCGGCGCTGGACGATGACATTGCATTGGTGTCCCTTGAGTTTTTACGGGGTCGTTCATAGACGACGCTGGGCGGGCTGAATCCGTACGGTTGGGGAAACGAATGCATCGAGTGGGCTTTTTTGGGGAACCATGGTCGTATGAATGAGTGGAATGACATAGCGGTTTTGACGCCACCAGGCGATATCGACATCGCCACGGTGCCTGCGCTGCGTCGGCGGTTGGATGCTTTGATTGGCCGCGGCGTGCGTCGTGTCGTCATCAACTGTCAGGCTGTTAGCTTTATCGATTCGACGGGCTTGGCATTCCTGCTTACGCGCGCTCGTGAGCTCATGAGGCGAGAAGGCCTGCTTTCGCTCGTCAATGCATCAGGTGAAGTTGTTCGCTTTTTGGAGATTGCTCGTCTTGTCGATATCCTTCATGTCGCGGGGCCGGCACGGGAGTCTATTCCCGCCATTCCGGTGGGGGAGCTGCCTCGCTGGAGTAAGAGTGTCGAGGTCCGTCAGGGTATCGAGAATCTTCCATACTACCGACATCGCATCGCTGAACTCCTTGAATCGCTTCCGTTGCGCCGTGACGAGCGCTACGATGTCGCATTGGCGTCGGGGGAGGCGCTGGGTAATGCCTATGACCATGCGGGCGGTATCGGGTGCGTCCTGACGGTTCAGGCCTATGGCGATCGCGTTGTGGTTGAGGTGCTTGATCGAGGTGTCGGCTATTCTATCGATGAAACGAGCGAACCGGTCGCATCTGAGGAGCGCGGCCGTGGCATCAAGCTTATGCGTATGCTCGTCGATAACGTGGAGGTTGCTCGTCGTACGGACGGCGCCGGCACGCGCGTGCAGATGGTGAAGCTGTTTAGCGGAGCGCTGGAATCGTGTGCCTAGCCAATCGCTTTAGCGCGTTTAGCTACTAAGAACATGCGGCAGACAAGTTTTTTGAAAAAAGTACTTGCGTCTTTTGGACAACTCGCGTAAATTAATAACCCGCAAGCGGACATGGCTCAGTTGGTAGAGCACAACCTTGCCAAGGTTGGGGTCGCGGGTTCGAGCCCCGTTGTCCGCTCCATTGCATTTCCGGACCGTTTAGGCGGTCCTTTTTCGGCGAAGTGGCCAAGTGGTAAGGCAGAGGCCTGCAAAGCCTTTACCCCCGGTTCGAATCCGGGCTTCGCCTCCAGGCAACATCCGGGCGCTCCGGCGCCCGTTTTGTTTTACATATGCGGACATGGCTCAGTTGGTAGAGCACAA
>CABUOF010000015.1 GCA_902493125.1 uncultured Collinsella sp.
AGTGCCACGCCCGTCATCATCGAGGACGACGTTATGATCGGCGCCAACGCCGTGGTCCTGGAGGGCGTGCACGTGGGCAAGGGCGCTGTCGTTGCCGCCGGCGCCGTGTGCGTCGAGGACGTCCCCGCCGGTGCCGTCGTGGCCGGTGTCCCCGCCCGCGTTATCAAGATGCGCGACGAGAAGACCGACAGCAAGACCGGCCTGGAAGAGGGCCTGCGTCAGCTTTAATAGTTACGGCGTTTTACCAAACGCCGTAACGGCTCGACGCTGCAAACGCCCCTAAGCGGCAATCTGACGTTCAATCCTCGGTCGCGTACCGAAGTACGCTTCCCTCCTCTTTCACGTCACCTTGCTCGCCTAGGGGCATTTTCGCTGACGTATGCTCAACCTCCGACGCAATGTCAGCAACCAAGCCGAAAACAAAAAAGCCGAAGCACCATCGGGGCTTCGGCCTTCATCATCTCAGGGTTCCGTCGTATTCAACCATGGCGGGTCGCTTTGACAGGCGCCCTGCTGCCGTCTTATAGACCTCGGAACGGTCGCGCCGCCCTATTGCCACGATCTCGGCAATCTCAACCGTTCCGTCCTCCCGGATTCGAAAAACCATTCGGAGTCCTGCATTCCGCCATTTGATCTTTTTGCAGCCGGCAAGCTCACCGTGAAGCGGCGTTCCAATTTCATCAGCGCGCGTCTTTAATTTCGCGACTGCAATACGGACGAGTCTTCGCTGAGATCCATCTAATTTTTGATATTCCTTCTCGACGTCTCGATTCAAAAAGCCGACGACAAAATGCCCACTCATTCGAAAAGATCCTCATTGGGGATCGCGTCCGGATCCATCGATTCAAACTCCGCGAGCTCCTCGGTAGTTAGGGCGTCCTCAAACGGAACAAATTCATGCGGACCATGCTTGACTCGATCCGCAGCGATGCGATTTATCTCAAGTTCGTGCAGATACTGCAGCGCACCGTACATTTCCTCATAGGCGGCATAGTCGATAATCACGGTATCGATATCGTTATGATCGGCAATGAACTGTGGTGCGCGTTTTGCGCGTTTACGAATGGCAGATAAAGACTTGCTTGCTTCGGTAGCCGAAACAACCTGGTCTTTTGTAAACACCGGTTTTTCCAGAACAAGTGGGGACATTTTGACCTCCAAAAAATAATCTGGATTATATTTCAAAGTATACTTCAAAATATAATCCAGACTTTTATTCGAAAGAAAAAAGCCCTATCGATTCTCGATGCTACCGATATTTTTGAGCTCGATGGAGATGAGGCCGTTGGGCTCGTTGACGAACTCGATGTATTCGGAGTTCGAACCCATCTCGGCCGGGAAGCTGATTTCGATACCCGTGTCGGTACGGATCTTGTGATTGCGCACAGCTGCGCGCTCGACCTGTTTGCGCTCCACGGGCACGCGCTCGGGCACCTTCTCCTCGGTCAGTGCCGCGCGCACGCTCTCCTTGATAACCGGTTCGTTCTCAAAGACCTCATCGACGATATCCCAAGGCGGCAGTTCCTCGTCATCCTCAACCTTCTCGGCAACGGCAGCCTTAACCTTAGCGAGCGCTACAGCCGTGTTGGCACCATGCTCCTCGGCGACTTCCTCGACCACACGCGTCACGGTGTCGATGACCTCCTTGCCCGATACGCCCGTGTCGCACTGCAGCAGGCCATCGGGGATAAGCATACGGTCCTCGCCGGCAATCTTGCGCTTCTTATCCACATAGCCGATCTCCATGGTGCTTGCGCGTACGATGGCATAGCTCGGGACCTTTTGCGAAGGGTTCGGCAGAATGGCATAGTGGCGCGCGATGTCGTTGCGAACCTCGCCCTCTTCGCGACCTACCTCGTGCATGAATGCCTGCTTGGAGCCCAGCAGCATCACGGCAAACCAGCGGGCATCCTCATCGTCGTCAAAATCGGCCACGAGCACGTCGGTGGACTCGGCTTTCTCGGCTTTGGTGAGCTCGGAGGAGATAAACTCCGCAATCTGCTGCGACAGGTCCACAAACTCGCGCTCGCCAAAGAAATAGCCCTTGAGCTCGCCGCCAAACGCAGAGTTCTCGGCAAACGTGGCGCGTTTATTGTCGGCCGAGGTTCGTGCGCGGCGCAGATGCGTGGTTACGAAATTGCGCACGGTACGGCTCTCGATATCCAACTCGCGCTGGCTCATAACGTTGACGGCAGAGTCAAAGTCCAGGATATGCAGAATCGCGTGATTGATTTTCATATACGGCATTCCGTTCTAGATCGATTTCGGCACGAACCAGTATAGCGGTCGAGCCCACCCCAGACGCATCGAAGATTGGTGCAAACAAACCTGTCCCCAATGCATAAAAAGGCGCCCGGGTCACATGGACCCGGGCGCCTTCATCGTAGTCTGTTACTCAAACAAGCCGTATTTAGCAGGAGAAATCGACGCTGTCGATGATGTCCTTGAGGGCCTTGGCGGAAACGGTGAGCTCATGCTGCTCGTCATCGTTCAGCGGTACGGGGACGCGGCAGACAACGCCGTCGCGGCCAACGACGGTCGGCATGGAGATGGCAAGATCGGACAGGCCATACTCGCCCACCATGAGCGAGGAGACAGGCAGAACGGTCTGTTCATCGCGCATGACGGCGGTGCAGATGCGCTTGACGGCCATAGCGACGCCATAGTAGGTGGCGTGCTTCTTCTCGATGATGGTGTAGGCGGAGTTCTTGACGTCCTCAGCGATACGCTTCTCGGCAGCCTCATGCTCCAGGTGGCCGTGAAGCTCACAGAAGGTGTTCAGCGGAACGCCAGCAACCTGAGCGCTGGACCAAGCGACAAACTCGGAGTCGCCGTGCTCACCCATGACATAGGCCTGGACATCACGCGGGTCAACCTCGACGTGGGCACCAAGCATCTGCTGCAGACGGCCGGTGTCGAGCACGGTGCCGGAGCCGATAACATGGCCCTCGGGCAGGCCGGACATCTTGATGGCAGCATAGGTCAGAACATCAACCGGGTTGGAGACGATTAGCAGAATGCCGTCGAAGCCGGACTTCTTAATCTCGGGGATAATGGACTTAAAGATGTTGACGTTCTTGTTGACCAGGTCCAGGCGGGTCTCACCGGGCTTCTGGGCAGCGCCAGCGGTGACGACGATCATGGCGGCGTCGGCGACATCGGAATAATCGCCGGCGTAGATCTTCATCGGCTCGGCAAACGTCATGCCGTGCGCGATATCCAGGGCCTCACCCTCGGCACGGTTCTTGTCCACGTCGATGAGGACCATCTCGGAGAACAGACCACTCTGCATCAGTGCGAACGCCGAAGACGAACCGACGAAACCGCAGCCGACAATAGCGACCTTCTTCTCGTTAACCATTAGAAACTCCCATCTCTCTCCACAAACAAGCCGCCCGGGAACGACCCGAGCGGCTTGTCGTAATCCCAATACATCCAATCGGGACTTTGATTATGCTCCTATTCGCAGCCAAAAATCGACCGTTTACCGAAATTGTTTGCAGTATTCGTAAAATAACTGCACGAAATCGGTTTCAAGCTATTGACGAGCCGAAATAGATTTCTAATACAGGCCCGCCTCGCGAATGGCCTCGACAGCCAAAGCGATCTGATCGGGCGGTAGGACCAGCGCCATGCGCACGTGTCCCTCGCCCGAAGGACCAAAACTCGCGCCCGGCGTCACCACAACGCCGGCCTTCTCCATGAGCTCCTCGCAAAACGCCATGGAATCGGTGCGACCACCGGGAAGCTTGGCCCACACAAACATAGAGCCATGCGCGTTGGGACGCTCCCAGCCCAGGTCCTCAAGACCATCGCACAGGGCATCGCGGCGCTCCTGGTACTTCAGACGCTGCGCCTCGACCTCATCGCGCGGACCATTCAGGCACGCGATGGCGGCCTTCTGGATCGGGAAGAACATACCAAAGTCGATCTGGCCGCGCAGCTTGGCAAAGGCAGAGACCACGTCCTCGCGACCAACCAAAAAGCCAATACGCGCACCGGTGACGTTAAACGACTTGGAAAGCGAGAAGAACTCCACGCCCACCTCAAGCGCACCGGGATACTGCAAAAAGCTTCCGCCCGGCTCGCCGTCAAACACGATGTCGGAGTACGCGTTGTCATGGACGATGAGCAGGTCGTGCTCGCGGGCGAAAGCGATAATCTCCTCGTAGACCTCGGGCGTGCCCACCGAGCCGACCGGGTTCGCGGGCAGCGACACGATCATATACTTGGCACGATCGGCCACCTCGGGATCGATGCCCGCCACATAGGGCAGGTAATTGTGCTCGGCAACCAGCGGATAGTACTCGAGCTTGGCATCGGCGATCTTGGCACCCGCCTCAAAGACCGGGTAGCACGGATCGGGAACCAGAATGGTGTCGCCCGGATCGAGCAGGGCCAGGCCCAAATGGCCCACGCCCTCCTGCGTGCCGTTGCACGACTGCACCATGGACGGCGTAATACCCGAAACGCCAAAGCGACGCTCATAGTAATCGCACACGGCTTGCTTGAGTTCGGGCAGGTCGCGCAGGGCATACTTCCACATCTCGGGATCTTGGGCTGCCTGCGTGAGCGCCTCGACCACGTGGTCGTACGGCTTAAAGTCGGGCGTGCCCACGCTCATGTTGTAAATGGTCTTGCCCTGAGCCTTCAGCGCGAGAAGCTTGTTGTTGAGCGAGGCGAAGACCTCCGCGCCAAAGCGGTCGAGACGCTGCGATGCCTGCATGGTGCCACCTTTCGATATGAAAAACGCGGCGCTCCGACAAGAGCGCCGCGCGATACGGGCCATCAGATTGCAAAAGTGTAACGCTTGCAACCCCCGTATTGGTTCAATTTAGCCAACCTTAGTCAACTGGATTGAGCGCGTCGATCTGCGCAAGCCACAGACGCGAGCTAGCGTCACTCGGCATACGCCAATCGCCGCGCGGGCTGAGCGTCACCGAGCCCACCTTGGGACCATCGGGCAGGCAGCTGCGCTTGAACTGCTGGGCAAAGAAGCGACGATAGAACGTACGCAGCCACGTGTGGACGGTCTTGGCGTCGTAGACGCCCTCGAAGCTCTTGAGCGCCATGCGGTAGATCTTGCCCGGCTCAAAGCCAAAACGCAGCAGGTAGTAGAGGAAGTAGTCGTGCAACTCGTACGGGCCCACCAAATCCTCGGTCTTCTGCGCAATCTCGCCGTCGCCCGTGGGCGGCAGAAGCTCGGGGGACACCGGCGTATCGAGGATATCGAGCAAGACCTCGGCAATGCGCCCGCCAAAGACATCGGCGGCATAGCGTACCAGATGGCGCACAAGCGTCTTGGGCACGCTCGCGTTGACGGCGTACATGCTCATGTGGTCGCCGTTATAGGTAGCCCAGCCGAGCGCCAGCTCCGACAGGTCGCCCGTGCCAATGACAAAACCGCCAGCCTGGTTGGCCAGATCCATCAGAATCTGCGTACGCTCGCGCGCCTGGCTGTTCTCGTAGGTCACGTCCTGCACAGCTGGATCATGCTCAATGTCCTTGAAGTGCTGCTCCACAGCCGCGTGGATCGAAACCTCGCGGAAGCTCACACCCAGGTCGCGAGCGAGCGACTCAGCATTCGACTTGGTGCGATGCGTCGTGCCAAAGCCGGGCATGGACACGGCTGTGATACCAGTGCGCGGCAGCCCCAGTGCATCGAAGGCACGCACGGTCACAAGTAGCGCCAGCGTGGAATCGAGACCGCCCGAAAGGCCGATAACGGCCGCCTTGGTGCCCGTATGGGCAAGGCGGGTCTTAAGGCCGGCGGTCTGCAGGTCGAGGATAGTCTCGCAGCGCTCGGCCAGGTCACCATGGTCGGCCGGCACAAAAGGCGCACGTGGGAAACCGCGGTCGATATTGAGCGCATCGCGCAGGACAGGCTCTTCGGCCAGCACCCCCTCAAACGAAAATTCAACGATCGTGGCCTCCGGCGCATCGTCGGTGCGCGTCCACGTCGTCGAGCGACGGCGCTCAGCCACCAGACGATCGAGATCGACGTCGGCGACGGCCATATCGCAGGTAAGCAGTTTGGTCGCGGCGAGCTTGGAGCCGTTTTCGTAGACGAGGTTCTCCCCCGCAAAGACCATGTCGGTCGTGGACTCGCCCTCGCTCGCGTCCGCGTAGGCATAGGCGCAGTACAGGCGCGCGCTCTGATTGGAGATAAGGCTGCGGCGGTAATCTGCCTTACCGATAATCTCGTCCGAGGCCGACGGGTTGAGAATCACCGTCGCACCGGCAAGCGCCATCTCGGTCGAAGGGGGCGCCGGCACCCACAGGTCCTCGCAGACCTCAACGCCCAGCACCATATCCTCGGCGCCTTCATCACAGCAGCGGTAGACAAGCCCCGAACCCAGCGGAACCGGACCCTGACCGGCAAACTCGACCCACACAGGATCTGCGGGCGCCGGAGCAAACCAGCGGCGCTCGTAGAACTCGCCATAGTTGGGCAGATACTTCTTGGCCGTAAGGCCCAAAAGCTCGCCCGCGCAGCACACGGCGGCGCAGTTGTAGATGTTTTCTGCCACCGCAACGGGCAAGCCAACGGTAAAGACAATCGGCAGCTCACGAGTCTCATCGAGGATATGCACCAGAGCAGCCTCGCAGGCATGCAGCAGTGTGCGGTTATGGAACAAATCGGCCGCGGTATAACCGGTCAGGTTAAGCTCGGGCAGCACCAGCGCGCGAACGCCGCGCTCGGCAGCATCGCGAACAGCCACCAGCGCAACCTCGGCATTGCCCTCGACATCGGCAACGCGAATCTGCGGCGACGCCGCCGCCACACGCAAAAAGCCATCGTTCTTATTAGCCGAAACGCAGCATTGCCTTGTTGATCTGGACACTGGAGGCCCCTTCTACCCTGAGATTCAGTCTAACGGACGTTCACATATCTCTAACTAGCCAAAGCAACCTCCCAGTTTACTGAGAGGCCAACCTGTGCTAAGAGCATGTATTTCAATAATATCTTTAATTAAAAAGGAGAAATCGATAATCGACTTCTCCTTTAAGCGAGGCGAGTAAATTCCGAAACTAATGGCAGAATTTATCCATGTAGTCCTCAAAGTCGAACACTTCTACCACGACGCCCTCTTCCTGAAACTCTTTCAGTTGCTCCAAGAGATCTTTGTTAATAACGTCCATGCAGAAACCTCCTCTATCTAATCAATTGTAGTATATCTGCTTTCATGCAATTATCAACCAACTTGTTTAGTTGCTCCTCGTTTGCCGATAGTCCCTCTTTTTTCAAAATGTCGCGCACCTCGTTCTTAGTAATCGGCTTTTCAAACAACGAAAGCAAAGCGAACGAAAAATCATTAACCGCACACATTCTATGGGTGGCACAACTCAGCAGTACTCTTAACCCCTCTTTTGAGCGTCCGACTTCTTTCACAAACGAACTTTTAACCAATTGAAAACCATTATCGTGCATTACATAATCGGCATCGATATTTGTATTCAGCAATCCATAATGCAACAGTTCTTCTATCGCCCTTGTCAGCTCGAGGTCGCCCTGATCAAGGATAAGAGAAATGCTACAATCGGCCTCCAATAAACGGGCCAACTTAAGGTATACCAACTGGGAAACAGCATAGACATGATGGTATTCAGAATTATAGAAGTAGGCAAATGGCTCAACGAGCACGACAGAGGTCTTGGAATCCAGCCAGATTCGATCAGCTGGATTTAGACTAGTTAGCCGTCGCTTTACTTTGGTCAAATGTCCCTTATACCTGACAGCGTGAATAGAATCTAGGATCCAGGTCACCTCTGAAATATGAAGCCGCTGGGGCAAGTCAATTGTGTCGCTACCGTTTATGACCTCTTGCATATAAAAATCAATATGATGCTCATCAGATAAGGATTTTGCTTCATTTAAAGTTAAACCAGTGCCTGAAACATAATCCACTTCGAGGCGCAAATCCTCATATTGGGACTTCGGCATTACAGAGACACCATACTTATCGGGATGATTCCAAACATCCGACCCCATAACGAGACCAAAATTCGTAAATCCTCTCGTGGAATATGGAACACCACATACCTGTTTTGAATAATTCAAAACATTCTCTGTATAAGCTAAGGTGTTCAGAGCCTCTTCTTTAGTTTCGGTCGGAAAGCCAATCATAAAGAATAGATGAACAGGAATACCCGCATTGAGACAATCATGGATATTGCGATCAATCCAATCAACTCTCGTGTTCTTCTTCATTAGATCAAGAACTCTTTGGTTGTATGACTCGAGGCCAAACTGAATCTGCCTACATCCACTTTGGTATATCTTGTTGAAAACGTCTGTACTTAGGGTTGGAGAGAACCTCGTTTCTCCATGCCAGAAAAACGTTTTTCCCGATGCGTTTATTTCATCCGCGAGTTGCTCCATTCTTTTGCCTTCGAATGTTTCATCCACAAAAGAGAAAACTCTCGTGCCGTATTTTTCATTTAACCGACACATTATTTCAAATACTCTCGATATAGGCATCTTTCGGTAACAACCACCGGTAGCACCGGGAATGGTGCAGAAGGCGCAATGATTAAAACACTGCCTAGAGGAATAAACCGGCAATATTAACTCAGGCATGAAGTATTTAGAAAGGGCGAAGCCATCGAAATCGGGAACTGTATCGTTGATAAATGTTTGCTCAATCCGATGGTTTTTATATATCTTTCCACCTTTAGCATGGCAAAGGTTTGGAACACAGTCGAGATTGTCATCACCAGAGTCAAGAGCCTCAAGAAGACGTGCAAGCGGCTCTTCGCCGTCATACATCATTATCGAATCAATGTATTCAAAAAAGGGATGCCATTCTTTCATGCAGTCATCTGCTAAACGAGTAATGTAATTGCCGCCCAATGAGACGTGTTTAACAGATGGACATTCTTCTTTAATCAGTTTCGCTAACGTAACTGCAGAAATCAATTGGAAACAGCCGCTCACCGAAATCCCAATAAACTCGATTTTTTCCCTCTGAATACGCTTAAGAAAGGCAGTTTCATAGAAGGAAATAAACGGATTATGCAAGGTATCCGCAAGCGATTTCATTATTTCTGGTGTCGAATAATAATCATAGGGCAGATCTATGGAGTTGAACGTGTATTTAACTCCATATGAGACGTGATTTATGATATAGAGTGCATTTCTAAAAATGTTTTCAGCATATTGTCTTTCTTTTAGATTAAAGTATCTCTTCGATCTGAAAATATCTTTTGCCTCGTCAACATTAAGTGCTGACTTTTGTATCAACTCGATTGTTAATTGAACATTCGAACTAAACGAATCCTTTGATTCCCGATACCTTTTACAGCACTCTTCGACATGTCTAAAAGATAGGAGGTCATCGTAAAATTCCACGTTTAAGTCAACAATGTCAACTTTGTATTGTTCAACCTCTTGAAGATATGACTTCAAAACAGGCAAGGCAAGATACGGCCCCACTGGACTCCATCCTGGGGGAAATACTAAAAGCGTTTTAGGCATATCAACGTCACATCTTTCGCAAATAATTCAATTGAAACACAACTACCATCATAATTGAAAATACACCAAGTCCTGTAACGAGAATTGAGAACATCGCGATGCTCGTGAACAGCGAAACAAGGAGTGTTGAAATAACAACAGCAACCGATTGCAAAGACTCCCTAATTGAAAACAGGCTCATCGATTCAGATCCGTCTCTCGCCAAATCCTGCAGCGATGTTATGAGAAGCACATCTTGAATGGCGTTTCCGGCACCGACGATAAAAAGGAAAATAAACGATATCCCAGACGCATAGCGATAGCCAAACGCCAGATACGCACCGAGCGCAAGATACGTCACAAAACAATATGATTTAACGCAATCGGAACCACTGATTAAACGACCGTATATTGTATTTCCGAACAACAGTCCGATTGTAAGACTACTCTGAAGGAATCCGTATTGTATCGATGACGAGTCAAATTGCAATTGCGCTATAGCTGGCAAAAGAGAATTCAGAGAGCCGAATGCCACGCCACTAGAAATATCGATTAATAGGAAACCAATTGCCAAGTGCTTCGCGTTAAGATCACTAAATGCAGTCCAGTTTTTTTCATTTTTGCTTATCCCCTCTTTATCATTAACCTCGATAACCGACGGAACATCTCGCAGCAACCAGAACGACGCGGCAAAAGAAAGCGCGTCTAATGCAAGAACAGCCTCCGCCCCAAATTGAGCGACAACAAAACCGCCGGCAACTGGCCCCAGAACCATCATCAAATTCTGCAGAAACCCAAACGAATTATTAATTACGTCGCGATTGATACTATTCGTATTGGCTCTTAACAACGAGTAAAAGCAGGGCATTTCAACCGTTCGGCAAAGCGATACCGCGCACGTAATAGCAAACATACTCCATTTACTATCAACAAAAATATAGCAAACGAATAATCCCGCGCGAATTAAGTCTGCCAATCTCATGGCCTGCAGTGTCCCGATACCCATCTTCTGAGGCAGCTGCGCGAGCGCAACTGAAAACAGAGAGGGGGCAAATCTGCAGCAGACCATCAAAGCAGTTGCAGAAACATCGTGAGTTACCTCGTAAATCAGCATTGGCAAAGCAATATTCGCACACCAATTGCCTATTTCGCTTATCCCTCTAGCAATATATAGGACCCGAACCGGACGGCTAGCTCTCAATACCGTGAACATCAGGATTAACCTCGTATTTCAGGCCTCGCTCATCCCTTAATAGGAATCCATAATCAACCAAGTACCGCCTCAACACGGCATAATCAGGATAGAGCTGTGACAGCACACGATTAACCTGAAGCTCCGTATAACTTGTATTTAATTCAAAGAAAGAGACGGCCCATAGCAGCATGATTCTTTTATAGCTTTCCTTTTTTGGAATTGAAACCAGCTCGCCATTCTTGAGAAATCGTTTTTTAAAGTCTATTAGCTCATCCATTCACATCCTCCATTTCATACGCATCTAATACTAAAAATGCATACGCTTTAGGTCATCGTATTCGGCTTCTTTATTCGAACTAAACTCGAACTAATCTAAATTATTTGCTCAAACACTCTTCGAAAGCTCGTTTTTCACTCTGAGTAAAACGCCCTTCCCAGTCAGTCCACGAACAGGAAGGCAACTCACAGCGAGCGGAGTCGAAGCCCTCTGCCGTCGGTCGTTCAAAATGCACGACAACCTTTTCGATATCCCCATCTGCAATCAGGTCAGAATGAACGACCTCGGTACCGTCTTCGAATGTCATATACGGGTACATCACGTAAACCACCTCGCAATCGTAAATCCAGTTTAGCATCAAGCTATTGCACCAAAGACAGCAAGCCCCCTTGATGAGTTGATGGTATCTGTTAAATGTCACGTACGATTCACATCTGGTGGGTACCCTGATGGCTACACGAAACGAAGCAGATTTACACCGGGAGGACCCCGTATGACAACCAAGTACACCGACGCGCCGCGCACGCGCGTCATGACGCCGGCATCGCTCAACAACGGCGTACACGAGAACCATTCCATCGGACAGACCATGGCCATCGCGCCCAAAAAGGGCCTGTTCGACGACATTTCCATTCCCCAGATCATCGCCGGCGCCGCAGCTGCCGCCACGAGCGTGGCGCTTGCTTCAAAGATCGGCATTGCCGGCTCGGTGATTGGTGCCGCTGTGAGCTCAGTCATCACTGTTGTGTCCTCGCAGGTCTATCGCCACTTTATCTCCGCCAGCGCCAATGCCCTCAAAGGTACGTACGCTGACGTCGACTACCCCGCCGGCGCCTACGAGCCCGTTGAGCTTAATGCCGAGGAGCACCTGGGCGGCGCCGCGACTACGCAGGAGATGCGCCAGGTTGCGGGGCGCGCGACCACGGCGCGCGTCGCCCCCAACAGCTTGCGCGCCAAGGCGGCGGCAGAGCGCAGCCAGACGCAAAAGAAGGTCATCATCTTCTCGATCGCCATCGCCATTGTCGCAGTCATCGCCTGCGCTGGCGCCATCCTTATCACCACTGCCGGTGAGGGTCTGGGCGAGCGTCCCGAGCCAATCCTTTCGTCGCGCACGACCGAGAGCGATGCAAATGTCAACACCCAGTCGCAAGATCAGCAGGCGCAGGCGGACGGCACGCAAGACAGTTCTACCTCAGCCGATTCGTCCTCGAACACCCAAAACCAATCGCAGGGCACCGATTCCTCTACGGCCAACAGTGGCACGCCGTCCGACACGACCAACTCAAGCCAAACAACTGACGGTTCACAGCCGAACACGGGAGGCCAGACGAGCGACACCACGTCGGGAACGGGTGCAGCAGACAGCAACAACAGCAATTCGAGCGGCACCACATCGGGCACGACATCTGACAGTTCAAGCCAAGGCACGACATCGGGCAACTAGGCGCTGCATCCCCAGATAGGCAACCTGTACAACGGGCGCGAATCGACAGCGGTTCGCGCCCGTTTGCCTTGGGCGCCGCCATGGCGAGCGCCATGCGATGGTAAGATGCTTTACATGTGTAAAGAGGAGATTTGCCATGAGCAAGACAATAGTTAGGCCCACGCTTTCGCTGGGCAACCGCATCTATCTGTATCGCCTGCTGCGCGATGCGATTGGATGCGGCAAGCAAACGTTTATGACGCAGGTCGAAGAGGCTCTCGCCGCTGGCGACATGACCGCTTATGACCTGGGCTTCGAATCCACGCGCGAGCTGCTCGAGGCGCTTGACGACTGCATTAAGCTGACCGTCTTTAAGGGCGGTCGCCTGTATGCCACCGTCATCGCCAACGAGGCCTGGGATACCGCCCTTGCCAAAGGCGAGGACAAGCCCAAGGCTGCCAAGGGTGCCAAGCAGTCCTACAAAAAGAAAAAGCGCGGCGAGAAAGACCTCAAGGCTGTACGCCCCAAGCACGTTAAGCGTCCCGAGCCCGTGGCCGAAGTCGCTCCGGAGCCCGAGCCCGAGACAGAGATCGAAGTCGCTATTGAGGTAGCAGCAGAAGCCGAAACCGAAATCGCCGCCATGACCGATCCCGAAGTCATGTCAGAGCAGGAAGCCGCTGTGGAGCTCAACGAGGCCCCCAAGTCGACAACCGAAGAAGCCGCTAACCAACCCGAGACGTCTGCGTTCCAAAACAGCGATGTCTTTGGCAACGAGGCCGAGGACGATCAGTCCGACGAGCCCGCCGATCAAGGCGCTACCGAGTCGGCGCCGGAGCCCGAGACGCCGCAGCCCGCCATCTCGATCACGGTCGTCTATGACCCCGAGAACGCCAACGCCGGCATCACCACCATGGCATCCACGCCGGTCGAAGCCAAGCTGCCTGTCGAGGCAGAGGACGCCCCGCAAGCCGATGCCAAAACCGAGACTGAAGACACATCCGTCTCCGTGGAACCGACAGATTCCGCAGTTAAGCCGGAACCGGTGCCTGAGTCTGCACCCGTCATCGAGTCCGCATCCGAACCTGTCTATGACCAGATTCCCGCACCGGCTCCGGTCCCCGCTGCAGTACCGGCCCCCGCACCTGCAACGCCCGCCATCCCCGAGGACTTCCCCGTCGATTTCGCAAGCGAGGTCTTCTGCCCCGGCCCGCTTCTGCACCAGCTGTCGACCTATCTCCCCTACGGCGCCGATACCCTCGGCATTGTCGGCGAGTACTACTGGATCGCCCGCGAGCGCGGTACCATCGAGGCCGCGCGAAACCGCGCAAGCTTCCCCCTGCGCTACACACAGGCCGGCGAGCGCCGCGAGGTCACCGTGCGCATCCGCCGCAACACCACCGGCGGCCTCGGAGCCACCTGGGCCATCGACAAGGTCGACGCCCCGGCCGAGTAACAAAACGCGGCGAACGTCACAAAAACGTTCGCCGCGTTTTTCATTTTCTCAATTGATGTGACAAAGGGACTGTCCCTTTGTCACATCAAACTAGTCGCGCGTGAGCTTGCGGTGAATGCGATGCGGCTGGGCTGCGTCCTCGCCCAGGCGCTCGATGCGGTTGGCCTGATAGGCCTCAAAGTTGCCCTCGAACCAATACCAGTTGCCCGGGTTCTCGTCGGTGCCCTCCCACGCCAGAATGTGCGTGGCGACGCGGTCCAGGAACATACGGTCATGGCTAATGACCACCGAGCAGCCCGGGAACTCGAGCAGCGCCGCCTCGAGCGAGGACAGCGTCTCGACGTCGAGGTCGTTCGTGGGCTCGTCGAGGAGCAACAGGTTGCCGCCCTGCTTGAGCGTGAGCGCCAAGTTCAGACGGTTGCGCTCGCCGCCGGAGAGCACGCCAGCGCGCTTCTGCTGGTCCTGGCCCTTAAAGCCAAAGCTCGCCACATAAGCGCGGCTGGGAACCTCGGTCTCGCCGACCATCATGTGGTCCAGGCCGTCCGAGACGACCTCCCATAGGTTCTTATCGGGGTCGATGCCGGAACGGTTCTGGTCGACGTAAGAAATCTTGACGGTCTCGCCCACCTCGAGCTCGCCCGAAGTCAGCGGCTCCAGACCCACAATCGTCTTGAACAGCGTGGTCTTACCGACACCGTTGGGGCCGATGACGCCCACGATGCCGTTGCGCGGCAGGGTGAATGATAGGTCGTCGATGAGCACGCGGCCATCGAACTCCTTGTGCAGGTGATGAGCCTCGAGCACCTTGTTGCCCAGACGCGGGCCCACAGGGATGCGGATGTCGGTCCAGTCGAGCTTCTGGCTTGCGCGGGCCTCGGCCTCCATCTCCTCATAGCGGGCCAGACGGGCCTTGTTCTTGGCCTGGCGAGCCTTGGGCGAGCTGCGTACCCACTCGAGCTCGGCTTCCATGCGCTTGGCGAGCTTGGCATCACGGTTTCCCTGAGCCTCGATACGGGCGGCCTTAGTCTCCAGATACGTGGAATAGTTGCCCTTGTAGGGATAAAGGTGACCGCGGTCGACCTCGCAAATCCACTCGGCAACGTTATCCAGGAAGTAGCGGTCGTGCGTGACGGCCAGAACGGCGCCCTGGTAGTTATGCAGGAAGTGCTCGAGCCACAGGATCGACTCAGCGTCCAGGTGGTTCGTGGGCTCGTCGAGCAGCAGCAGGTCGGGAGCCTCGAGCAGCAGCTTGCACAGGGCCACGCGACGGCGCTCGCCGCCAGAGAGCACGTTGACCGGCATGTCGGAATCGGGCAGCTGCAGGGCGTCCATGGCCTGACCGAGCTTGGAATCGATATCCCAGCCGTCGGCGGCGTCAATCTCGTCCTGGAGCTTTCCCATCTCGGCCATGAGGGCGTCCATGTCGCAATCCGGGTCGCACATCTCCTCGCCGATCTTGTTGAAGCGATCGACCTTGGCGATCATGTCGCCAAATGCCATGCGCACGTTCTCGATGACGGTCTTGTCGTCGTCGAGCGGCGGCTCCTGCTGCAGGATGCCCACGGTGTAGCCGGGGGTGAGCCTGGCATCGCCGTTGGAGACCTCCTCGATGCCGGCCATGATCTTGAGCAGGGTCGACTTGCCCATACCGTTCGGGCCCACGACGCCGATCTTGGCACCGGGGTAGAAGCTCAGGGTCACGTCGTCAAGGATTACCTTGTCGCCATGGGCCTTGCGAGCCTGATACATCTGATAAATAAACTCAGCCACAGTCATTTCTCCTTATCTAGCTGCGGAAATCTTCTCCCCCTCTCCGTTTTGGAAAAAGCGGAGAGGCAGTTCGCGCGTTCTAATAAAAAGGGGCATGGTTGCCCACGCCCCCTAATACTACCTGGGAAAAGTCCCCCGGAACATACTATGAACTGCGTACGCTAGTTTTCCGCAACCTTAGCGAGCGGCTCGCTGTGATTTGCGCCACAGCAGATACGAGTAGACGTAGACGGCTCCGACCGAACCAAACGCCAGAACCGCAATCACCGCGGCGACGACTTCACTCGAAAGCACGCTACCCGCCACGCCCATCACAATCAGGCCAACACCCAGCACCATAAAGCAGGCGCCGCCAAAACGCTGCGTACGGCGCCAGTTCTCGGGATCGGCAAGCGCCCAAGGCGTCTTAATACCGAGCGTATAGTTCTGCTTCACGCGCGGCAAGTAGTTGCCTACGCCGATGAACAGCAAACCGATAGCACCGGAAATCAGCACGTTGACCGAACCGACCGCTGGCACCACGCCCCAAACCGTAAGCTCACCCAACCAGCTTATGACACACATGAACAAGGTGAAGGCGATTACGAAACCCTGATAGAACTTGCCCGAGGTCCGATATGCCTCACCTTTGGGATCGATGCGCGGCACCACGCAAAACATTGCGAGAAGCGCCAGAGGCAGCACGCCGAGCGCGGAGGCCATCCAGCTAGGACCCCAACCGTCGACGGCGCCGTTCGCGCCCCAGTGTGTGGGAATCTGCGCAGGCAAGCTCGGCATCACCATGAGATGCGCTACGACATTGGCGACGCACAGAGCGACCAGCGCAATCCACACGCGCGACGATACCCCCGTGGGGTGAATGCCCTTGTTTTCGTTATTCATCCTTATCACCTTCCGTGTCTGTAAAGCCCATAAACCAACCGATCAAGTCCTGCATGACGGTGGTGTTTAAGCTGTAAACGATGTTTTGACCATGACGTTCGTCGGTTACCAACCCGGCGTTTTTGAGCGTCGCCAAATGATGGCTCAACGACGGCTTGCTGATGTCAAAATGCTCGGCAAGCTCCCCGGCCGTACAATTGCCCTCGCGCAGTAGTTCCAAAATGCGCCGCCGCGTAGGATCGGCAAGCGCCTTAAAACCCTCTCCCGGCATAAAACCTCCTCTCGTCACCCCTCATGACGCGCACACTATACTCGATATTTAGATGTTTGTCTAACTATCTAATCGCAATGCTTCAAACCACGTCAAAGCAAACGCCATCGCAACCTATGGGCGATTACCTATAATGGCGATAGCTAAAACACGATTCGCTTCCCCATCGGAGGATGTTTATGACCGAAACCACAGCCGCAGCTCCCATCGAGACACGCGACACCAAGCTCGAGATTATCATGGGCCGCGAGGCACTCGATAAGCTCGCCAATGCTACGGTGCTAGTGCTCGGCTGCGGAGGCGTGGGCTCCAACTGCTGCGAGGCACTCGCCCGCGGCGGCATCGGACATTTCGTCATTCTGGATAAGGACATCATCGCGCCCAGTAATATCAATCGCCAGGCCATCGCCTTTCACAGCACTGTCGGCAAGCGCAAGGTTGACGTGATGGAAGCCATGATCCACGACATCAATCCTGCCGCCACCGTCATCAAGCGAACTGAATACTTGTTGAACGACAACATCGATGATTTCTTCGCGAGCGTTTTAGAGCAGACGGACGGCAAGCTCGACTACGTCGTCGACGCCATCGACACCATCTCGGCCAAGCTCACCATTGCCAAATATGCTCAGGACCACGACATTCGTTTGGTTAGCTCCATGGGCGGGGCCAACAAGCTCCATCCCGAGTGCCTCCGCTTTGCCGACATTTTCGATACAGTACGTGACCCCATGAGCCGCATCATGCGCAAAGAATGCAAGAAGCGCGGAATCAAGAGTCTGCATGTACTGTTTAGCTGCGAGGAATCGGTTAAGACACAGCCCCGCGACCCTTCCAATATCCACGAGCGTACCGAGCTAGGAACCGCCAGCTTTATGCCGCCCATCATGGGTCAGATGATTGCCGGCGAGGTTATCCGCCAGATCAGCGGCCGCGGCACCGAGCGCGTACGCTCCGATGGCCAGCGCTTGGACTAGCAGGATGCCCCGCGATGGAACCGCGATTCTTTGACACGCATTGTCACCTCGATTTGATGCTCAGCCCCGATGCTGCAGCCAGTGAGGCGGCAGTATCGGGGCTGGGTCTATTTGACTGCGGCGTCAATCCGCGCGACTTTTCGGCCGCAAACGAGCGCGCCCGTCGCCAACCAGGCATCATCGCGGGCATCGGCCTCCATCCCTGGTGGCTCGCCGACGGCCACTGTGGTTTTGCCGAAGTCAATCTGCTTTGCGAAGTTGCTGCCCAAGAGCGCTACATCGGCGAGGTCGGACTCGACTTTTCCGCGCGCTTTGCTGGAAGTGAGCCGCTACAAATACAGGCACTTAACCGGCTCTGCGATACACTCGTGCAGCATCCTCTTACCGGGCGCGTGATATCAATTCACGCCGTTCGTTCGGCAGGAGCCGTACTGGACGTCCTCGAATCGCATGGACTACTCATCCCAAACCCCAACTTCCCCGCTATCATCTTCCACTGGTTTAGCGGCACTTCGGACGAACTCGCCCGCGCGCGTAATGCGGGCTGCTATTTTTCCGTCAACGAACGCATGCTCGCGACCAAGCGCGGTCGCGAATACGCACGACAGATTCCACTCGACCGTCTACTGCTCGAGACCGATGCGCCGGCCGAGCCAAACACAGAAACAAGCGCGCAATCGCTCATCAGATCGCTCGCAAGGACCTCGATGCGCATTGCCTCACTCAAAAACTGTGACGCACAGCGCATCGAGTCGGTAGTTTTAGCAAATGCGCGCTCTGTTTTTGACCTTCGCTAACCCCTGTGGGCAAACATGCCAAGGGGCATGCGAATCGCACAACGCAGCCCCTATTGGAAGGCGGTACAGTTCGGAAGCATTACACCAATTCGTGCATGAGATCACGGTTACGTGTATACAATTCGTCAAAGATATGACGGCGCGACGCATATAACTCGTGGGCAGTCATATCGGGCACGATTGTTTGCGCAACGCCAAGGACTTGAGCGAGTTCATCCCATGATGCGTAGGCGCCACCTGCGAGAGCTGCCATGATGGCATCACCGAAGCATGCGCCCACCGTAACCTTGGCAACCGAGACCTCGCGCCCGCATACGTCGGCGATAGCCTGCATCCAAACTGGATTCTTGGTTCCACCTCCGACAAGCATAATGCGCCCAATTGGCAGTCCATGCTCTCGCTCGATAATGTCGACATGGGATGCAACGGTATACGCGACGCCTTCCAAGGCGGCGCGAACCATATGGGCTCGCGTATGCCTTCCAGTCAGGCCAAAGAAGACGCCACGCGCCTCGGGATCGTTGAGCGGAGTACGCTCCCCCGCAAAGTACGGCAGACACAGGAGCCCATCGGCACCCGGCGCCACATCGGCGGCATCATGTGCCATAACCGAATAGGCATCGGGGCCACCGTGGCCCTCGGCCTCTACGGCGTCGCGATACAGCTCTTGGCGCAGCCACGATGTGAGTGCACCCGCCGTATTGGTCCCCGCGCAGATCCCGTAAGTTCCGGGAATGATAAACGTCCCCGGCCACAGGCGAGCATCATCGATCATATGATCGGCTAGGTAGATGAAATACGCCGTACTCCCCAACTGAACCATCATATCGCCGGGACGGAATACACCCGTCGAAATGGCCTCGGCACCAGAGTCGCCCGTTCCCACTAAGACAGGTGTCCCTGCCGCGAGCCCCGTCGCCTCGGCCGCACGCTGCGTAATCACCCCGGCAATATCGGTAGCCGACATCACCTCCGCCATCTGGTCAGGCCGGCAGAAACGAGCACATTCCCGAGCATCAACCTTCCAGGTGTAGCGGTCGTATAGGGGAAGAAAATCCTCCGCCAAATAACGGTCCACCGTAAAACGCCCCGTCAACTTTGCGCATAGAAACGATGACGCCGTCAGGAACTTCGCGGCACGTTCGTGCACCTCGGGCATATTCTCCTTAAACCACAAGATCTTGGGAGCAATATCTGACGAACAGGGATCGTGCCCGAAAAGCTCGCGTGCGCGATCTGACCCATATTCGGAAAGAAGCTCGTCAATCTGCGGCTTCGAGCGTGCATCGACTCCATACAAAATCGCGGGCGCCAGCGCGTTGCACTCGGTATCGACCGGCACACAGTCGCAACCCAATGCGGAAAGGCCCACGCATCCGATCTGTGCCGCGTTAACCCCCGATCGCGCCACCAGCTCGCGCGACAAGCGGCAAAAATCGCCCCACCAAACTGCCTCCGCATCATGCTGGTACCATCCGTCACACGGGTTGTCCGTCTCGTGTCCACAAGAGGCTTGGCAAACGATGTTGCATCGATCATCGATTAAAACGCCTTTAGAGGCGCTTGTCCCAATATCAATACCCAGATAGAGCGCCATAGGTGCCTACTCCCCTCGCGCCGTACGAGCGGCAGCCATAAAACGAGCTACCCGCTCAACATCAACCGGGGCATCCAGCTTTCCGTCGCGCTTTAAGCAGGTGCCGACAAACGCGCCATCGTAGTGAGCAAATACGTCAGCCACGGTATTTTCGCGACAACCGGTGCCACATACCACAGGTACTTCGCCAACACGCTCGCGGACTTCATCGGCAAGCTCGCCCGAAGCGCCACGACCGGCAGCCGAACCGCCGATGACCATTGCATCCGGAAGGCAATTAAAGAGAAGTGAATCGGCAATGTCCGCAGTCGTGCGGTCGTTGAGATAAACCTCCCCCTCGCTCGTGATGAAGTGAAAAAGCTTGAGGTCGTCCAAGCGCAGCGCCGTCTTGCGACGCATGGTGTGAGCGAAATCTCGATTAATCAGCCCGAGATCACCGGCCCAGGCACCGCAAAAATTGCAGCGCGTGAACTGCGCATCGACAGCAGCGCACAGCTCGATTGTGGCATCACCGTCGTAAATAGCCTCGGCTCCCCAAGGGGTCGACAGATCATGGGACAGAGCTCCGATTACATAGCCCATCGATGCAAGGGTTGAGGGAGAAACGTGCTGCTCATAGGGCATCGAGAGCTCATTGGTAATCAAAATGCCATCGACACCGCCCTGTTGCAACGCTTCGAGATCGCGCTTGGCGGCTTCCACGACCTGCGACACGCTTCCACCCGGGTAATACAGTGGGTCGCCCGGCAGAGGACGCAGGTGCAGCATTCCGATAACCGGCTTTTCGGTCTTGAACATCGAAGTTAGAAACGACATAGCGTGCTCCTTCATAGGGTTATTGCAGGGACGTTACTCCCCCAGCACCTCGACGTACACTTTTCGCTTCTGCGGACCGTCAAACTCCGCAAGATAGATGTTCTGGGCACTTCCGCACACGATGTGGCCATCTTGGACGGGAAAGAAGCAACTGTTCCCACAAATCATGCTCTTGATATGCCCACAGGAGTTGTTGCCGGTGGCTCCATAGCTCGGCAGGAAGTGTGCATGCGCATAGGGGGCATCGAGTGGGGCGATGCGATCAAGCGTCTCCATAAGATCCGTCTCCACGCAGGGCAGCCCCTCGTTTACCACGATTCCACAGGTCGTATGCGACAAAATAATCGCTGCCAAGCCATTGGTCACCGAGCTGCGTTCGATGGCAGCGTGCACGTCTTCGGTAATATCGATGAACTGGTCCGGAGCAGTCGATAGATAGCTCAATGTCTCGAGCGTCACCATGTTTACTCATCCCCTTCAAGAAAACGCAGGGCATTACCCCAGTAGAGCCTTTCTCGCGCATCATCGCGCATGGGCACGGTATCGAGCGCCCGCTTGAGTTTGAATGCACGGAAGCGCGGCGTATTGCTGGCGAACATCACTTGGTGCGATAGCGCGCGCTCATACCACAGCGGCCCCATATCGACCGTGAAAAGACGCTGCATCATCTCCTCGGGCGAATCGATGTAAGTGATAGAGGTGTCCGTGTAGCAGTTGGGATACTTGAGCAGCATCGCCACGGTCTCGCGCACCCAGGGCCAGCCAAAGTGAGTCAAACTAAAGCGCACATTTGGATGCGTTGCGATTGTGTGCTCAAATGCAAGCGGGTTACTGCGCGAGAGCTCTGCGCCAGGCTCCCAAGACATACCGGCATGGAAAACCACCGGCTTGTTATAGCGCTCGCACAGCTCGTAAAGCGGCTCGGCCACAGCATCATCGGGGGCAAAACCCTGCTTTGCAGGATGCAGGCAAAGCCCCTTTGCCCCCAACTCGGTAAAGGCGCGCTCCAATTCGTCTGCGGCACCGCTCACCTGCGGGTCTACGCTCGCAAATCCCCACAGACGATCGGGATGCGCGGCAACCAGCATGGCAATCTGGTCGTTGGTGCCAAAGTGCCCTCCGCATGCCGTGGTTACATCGAGCGGCATGAGCGCGCTCTTCTGCACATCGCAGACGTCCATCTCGACTTGAAGCTCATCCCAATCCATGGGGCCCATATGCCCCATGCCAAATTCTCGTGACCAAAAGCCGAATCCATCAGGCTCATCACCCGGCTTACAGATCTCGCCGTAGAGCATAGGATGGACCAACATGTCGATAACCATTTCGTACTCCTTTCCAGGCATTTGACCCTAGTACGGCTCAAACGAACCAATCACTCGGGACGACAGCTCAGCGCCCGCCTTCATACACGCCGGAATATCAAGGCCATCGATCACGCCCTTGGTAAACCCGGCAATATACGAGTCGCCGGCACCCACGGTATTAACGACCTTCTCCGCCGGTACGATCCCGCACTCATAGAAGCGCTCACCGTCATAGGCAATGCTTCCCTTCTCGCCAAGCGTGGCAACCGCAACGCGCGGTCCCAATTCCTGCACGTGGCGTACCCAGTCTCGCAGCTCCGGAGTGTCCTCTTCAAACGACATGAACGCATAGTCTACGTAAAGAAAATGAGCCTCGCATGCATATTCGGGATCCTGGCTGAACACCGAGAAGTCCATAACCACCGTCTTGCCCGCATCATGCCATTCGGGCAGGAGGTCCAAACAATTGCCAAACAGGTCGGTATGAATGATGTCATGCTCTAGGATAAACGCCCGGTCATCTTCATTCGGACGATATGTCTCCATTACGCCATCGATTGCCTCGAGATGCACGCGATCGACGCCGTCTTTCAATGCCATGAGCATCACCGAGGTGTCGCCATCCTCCACCCGCAGATGTGAGATATCGAGCCCCTCAGCGGCCAGCGCCTCTCTCATCTTGTCTCCGTACTCGTCCTTGCCGACAACCGACACGGCGGATACCGAAACGCCCATTCGTGCAAGATGGATACCCCAGTCAATGCCATTACCAGTCGGATAGAACACGCCGATGTTTTGATAGACGTCCGCACAGCAAAAACCAGCCGCGCACGCTTTAATACCCATGGTCTTCTCCAATGTTCAAAAGGGGACCCACCACATGGCGAGCCCCCTTTTCGCGTTTCGCTTATTGTTTTGCATCGGCCGTCCAAGGCCTCATAGCCAGACCGCCGTACGCTTTCTTAAGCTATTCGACGATTGGTGCTCCGTGGCCCCAAGAACCTTCCATGCCGCACACGGTCGAGGCAAACCCGGCAGCAAAGTCGAGCGCGCGCTCGATGGCCTCGGCGCCATCCTCACCGCGCTTGGCGGAATCGAGATAGCACATCAAAAACGAGGTGAGGAACGAGTCGCCCGCCCCCATGGTGTCCTTCATGTCCGTTACCGGTTTAGCCAGCTGGCGGTAATAGCGCTCGCCGTCGTAAGCAATGCAGCCCTCGGCGCCCGCCGTAGCCGACACAAAACGCGGACCCAGGCCCTTCACCCATGCCAGACGTTCGCGAATCTCGTCCTCACTCGCGGCATCCGCCGCACTAAAGAAAGCGAAATCGACGTAGGGCGCAATCTGCTCGTAGTACTCATCGGTGGAGTCGTCCGAAAAGTCAAAAGAGACCGTGACGCCCGCAGCCTTCAACTTGGGCAGCTCGCGCTCGGTGAAGCAATAGTTGCCCGAATGAACCACATCGAACTGCTTCATGTACGCAAGGTCAAAGCGATCGAGGACATAGCGCGCATCGCCACGGATACCGCCCTCGTTTGAGCCGAGGAAAACACGGTCACCGTCGACGACGGTCACGCGAGCCGCTCCGTTCTCGCCGATCATCTGCTCGCACTTGTCAAGCTCGATACCCTCATCCTCGAGGCTTGCAATGACATGCTCGGCAGCGGCGTCATTGCCAAAAATGCCCATGTATGCAGAGCGTGCGGCACCGCATTTCTTGGCATAAACGGCAAAGTTCACCGCATTGCCGCCGGGATACATGGTGTGGATATGCTCATAGCGATCGACGACGTTGTCGCCAAATCCGAGCGCGTTAACGTTAAATGCCATGGCCTTTGCCCCTTCTAGTACTCGACAACGCCCATATAGCGACGGAAATCGGGATCGTGATCAAACACCTTGCCGCGTGCAGCACGCAGCTCGCAGTTCATGGCGTAGAACAGCACCGGGTCCAGATAGGCACGGACGCTCGCCGGCACGGCTTCCATACCGTACTCCTTGGCATCGAGCACCATCAGCGTATCGGTATGCGTCTTAAGGAACGCCAGGGCGCGCTCGTCCATAGCACGGCACTCGCTGGAGCCCATCTGCAGGAAGTAAAAAACGCCATCCTGAGTAGCCTCGAAGGGGCCATGGAAGTACTCGGCAGAGTGGATGTAGCTGCAGTGCTGCCACTGCATCTCCATAAGAGAACAGATAGCGAAACCGTAGGTCTGGCTAAAGTTGGGACCGCTGCCCAGAATATAGAAGAACTCGTGCTCCTGGCAAAGCTTGGCAAAGCGATCGCCCAGCTCGGCATTTACCTTCTCGCGTGCCGGGGGAAGAATCTTATCCATCTCGGCGATACCGGCATACATATCGGCAAGATCGGCGTAGCCCTCCTGCTGATCGAGCAGCTCTGCCGCAAGCGACAGCGAAATGCCAGCGGGGACCTCGGCCTGCGGCACACCCTCACCCCATGGGTAGACCCACGTGGTCCACTTGCCGGAGTCGATCTTGGATCCAGCGTTGTCGGTCTGGGCGATCACCGTAGCGCCGGCGGCAAGGGCAATCTCGCAGCCCTCGACGACCTCCGGGGTATTGCCACTGTGGCTGCAAGCGATGACCAGGGACTTCTCGCCCAGACGACGCGGACGCATGATATCGAACTCGCGAGCCGTATAGATATACGAAGTGAAGGTGGTTGCCTCGCGCTGCAGAAGCTCATGAGCCGGGATCAAATCGATCATGGAGCCACCGCAAGCAATCCAGTAGACGCTGTCGAACTTGCCCTTCTCGGCAATTGCCTCTTTAATCAGATCGTGTGCGTTCATATCCAGTTCCTTTCTTGTTTGGCCCGCAATCAATGACGTTGGTTGCGTGGCCGATGGTTGTTTTAGTCAATCAGATATTTCTCGAATGCGGCCATGTTCTTGGCATCTGCCGCTGCCGGGTCATCGTAGTAACGACCATCCGTGATTTCCTGGCCCAGCATGCCGTCGAAACCATGGGCGTTGAGTGTGGCGACGAAGGCGTCCATATCGTGCTTGCCATCGCCCCACACCAGATGGCCATACGGGTCGCCGTCGATAAAGTGCATCTCGTGAATTGCCCCATCACCAAAGGCGGCAAACCAGTCCTCGAGCGTCTCGCCTGCAACGCCCATCGCGGTTGTATCAACCATGGGCTGTAAGTACGGGCTCGCGACCTCGTCAATCATGCGCTTCGCATCGGAAACCGTCGTCACAAGGTTGCTCTCCTCGGGACGCAGGCTTTCCATCGTAAGCACCAGACCGTGCTCGCCGGCATACTCCGCCAGAATGGACAAGTGCTCGCGGCTGCGCTTCCAGGCTTCCTCGCGGTCCTCGTCCCAGTCGCCCCAGCCCGAGTTGATGGACATACGGTCGCACCCAAGTACCTCGGCAAGCTCAATGCCGTGCTTAAAGTACGCCAGGCTGCGCTGTTCATGCAGCGGTTTGCGTGCGCAATACTGCCAAGGATAGACAACATTCTCGGGGCACAGAGTACGATACCTAAGCCCACGGTCTGCAGCCTTTTTCGCCAAGACCTCAGCCTCAAAGTAGCCCGTATGGTCGAGCGTCACATGCGGCTCTGCACACCACAGCTCAATGGACTCAAAGCCCAAGCGCTGCTGCACATCAAGGAAGTAATCGAACGACCACATGATGTAGTGGATATTCATGCCCGCAATCTGTTCGCGGTGCAGCGTCGGTTTGGATTCAGACATCTTATGCCTCCTTATTTCGATCGAACACGATTTGTCCGTCCGACATCGTCATATCAACCGCAAGATCGCGTGCGTCGCGATAATCGAGGTCGAACACATCCCGATCGAGCACGCAGATATCGGCAAGCTTGCCAACCTCAAGCGTACCCAGCTCGTCTTCGCGCATCAGATCGTACGCGCCCCCGGCAGTCCAAGCGCGCAAGAGCTCGACAAGCGTCAGCGTGTTGACCTCATTCACGGGCAGTCCGTCGGCGAAGAATCCGCCGCACGCGCTGTAGATTGACTCGCCCAGGCTCGGAATCAGCAGTGGCAAATCCGTACCACAGCACACCGTGCATCCGGAATCTTCCATGCCGCGGCGATTCCAGCTGTGCAAAAGTCGCGTCTCGCCAATTTGTCGACGCATCATCGACAGGCAATCCTCGCGCCGGTCCAGCGTCAGAATCTGCGGATAGACCTCGCAAATTCCACCTAACTTGCCAAACTCGACAAGATCGGTCGGGTCAGAGTTCTCGAGATCGGTAATCGCATGGCGGCGAAGCATCCGTCCATGCTCGTCTCGAGGCAGCGAGGCATAGAGCGCCACGGTGCGACGAACGGCGCCATCGCCCTGGCAATGCAAGGAATATCGGAAGCCGTCAGCATCAATTGCACGCAGCTCGTTCTCAATCAGATCCCACTCGGGCTCCTCGACAACCGTCTTGCCGGCAGCTCCCGCATCGGCCGTGTCCTCATAGGGGTCAATCATCTCGGCAAGCCCCGCCCATACGCCGCGATCGGTCATACGGTTGAAGCCAGAAAAACGAACGAACGGTCCCCGGAAGCGCTCTCGTGCCTCGCGGGCATATGCCAGATTTGCACCGGCACCCACCGGCTGCGACATCATAGAGACGCGAACCGTCAGCTCACCAGATTCCTCACGGCGAGCCATTTCGTCGGCAAAACCGTAGTAGTCATCAAACGCCATCTCCTTGATGGCGGTAACGCCGCGCTCGTTAAGCATGCTCATGTAGTCCGAATACCCCGCACGCACCTCGGGCAGCGCGAGGAAATCGCTCATCATGCGCCAGATCTTCTCGGCATAGCACGCCTGGGGCGTGAAGCCGTATCGCGCACTGGCGGCAGCATTGAGAACGCAGGTCTCCGCACCCGGTGTAAAGCAGACGACAGGGATATCGCCAAAACAATCGTCAAACACAGCCGCCGTATTTGCGTTCTCGGCATCCGATGCCAACGTTTCGGGTAGGTTGTGGCCAAAAGCCGCCGCGCAATCCGGATGATCTTCTTTCCATGCACGCAAGAGCGACACGGCCTCTTTGGCATCAGCGATGCCGGACAGATCAGGCCCCAACGTCCGCAGCGCCCAGCCTGTATAGAAGGTATGCACATCGATCAGGCCAGGCATGACGGTGCGGTCGCCCAGGTCAACTACCTCGTCCGCCTGGGTCAAATACGAAGCTAGCTCACACTTGGTGCCAACAGCCTCAATTCGATTGCCACGGACCGCTACGAAACCTTCAAACGGCAGGTCCCCCGTACCGGTAAAGACGCTCTTAGACGTCAGGACCGTCAAACGATCAGACATCACAACCACCTACGCCGGAAGCATGCCAGAAATTGCCGTTACGATCAGGCCAAAGACGACCATGAAGATGAAGAACTTCCAAATGGTCTTCCACCATTGGCCAAACGAAATCTTAGCCACGCCAAGGCCGGCAACCGTCATGCCCGCCACGGGACTGATGGTGTTGATGGTCTGGTTGGCAAACTGGAGCGCGGTAACGGCCGCCTCGGGATTGAGGCCCATGAGCTCGGTCAGGGGGCCCATAACGGGCATGGTGAGTGCCGCCAGGCCAGAACTCGAGGGAACCAGCAAAGAGAGCAGGCCAAGGACGATATACATAAACGTGGTGTAGACGGCGGCGGGTGCACCGGCGAGCGCAGTAGCGAGCGCCTGGAGGATGGTGTCGATGATCATGCCGCCCTCGGCGATGACCAGAATACCGCGAGCGATACCGATAACGATGGCGGCGTACGCAAAGTCGGCGAGACCTTTAACGAACTCCTCAGCAATCGTCTGCTGGTCAAGACCGCCCAGGATACCGGCAAGCAAGCCCATGCCAAGGAACACGGCGGAAATCTCATTCATGTACCAACCCTGGGTAACAAGACCCCAGACGATAATGCCCATACCGCAAGCAAAATCGATAAGCACGAGCTTCTGACAGGTAGTGAACTCTTCCTCGATGGAGGCATCGGTCACGGAAAATTCAATACGCTTGAGCTTATCGTCCTCGTACACAATGGACGACTCGGGGTTTTTCTTGACGCGCATGGCGTAGCGCATGGCCCATGCGATACCGACGGCAGTGAAGATGACCCAAGAAACGGCGCGCAGCCACAGTTGCGGATTACCCTCGATGCCAATGATGCCTTGGGCGATCAAAACATTAAACGGGTCGATGGTCGAAGCACAATATCCCAGGTTAGGACCAAGGAAGCAGATGATGAATGCCGTCATCGAGTCATAACCGATACCCATCATGATGGGAATGAAGATGGCATAGAACGGCAGGGCTTCCTCAGACATACCAAACGTAGTGCCGCAAATGGACAGCAATGTCATCGTGATGGGGATGATGAGGATGTCCTTGTTCTTGAGCTTTTTAATCACACGGCTCATGCCGGCATTCAAAGCGTTGGTCTTGGTGATGATCGCGAACGATCCGCCAATCAATAAGACGAACGCAACGACGTCGGCAGCCTCTTGGATACCCTTGGTGGGCGCTTGCAGAACCGCGAAGATATCCTGGCCCAGATTGATGGTCTCGCCGGTCTCGGAATCGGTGTAGTTCTTATCGACCTGTTCATAGGTTCCAGCAACGGCGACTTCACGCTCGCCCGCCGCTGTCGAAATCGTCTTGCGCTGATACTGACCAGAGGGAACGATCCAAGTCAGGACCGCAAAGACAACGATCAGCAAGAACATGATCGTATAGACATGCGGTAATTTGAACTTAAAACGTCTGTTTGTCTTCTTCGCCTTCGTATCTGACATAGATACCTCCAAAGAACTCGAGACTGCATCGCATCTCGCTTCAACGTTTGCACAATGCAAACGTTCTATGACGTCCCATAGATTACCAGCAGCTTTTTCCTTCATCAAGATAATTTCAAACTGATTGCCGCAACGCGGTTGAACGGTTGTGTTCGCGCCGTGAACGGTATGGAAACGCCCGGTGAGATGATCCACCGGGCGCTTCCATTCGCAATGTCCTAGATGTCAAAAACGTAGCGAGACCCAACGACCCGCTGACGACCGATGATAAACGGCCGCCGTTGCTCATCGAAAAAGAAGGCTTCCATATAAAACAAGGGTTCGCCAACGGGAACTGCCAACAGCCGAGCGACCTCGGGCGACGCGCACGCGATCTCGAGCGTGCACGGGTCGGTAAACGCGGGCGTGCGGCCCGTTCGGTTGCGCACGAACTCAAAAATGGATTGGTTAGATAGAAGTGCCGTTGATAGATAGGCGTTGTCCTCGTAAACGTATATGTTGTTCTCGAGCATGACGGGGACTCCATCGGCAGTACGTACACGCTCAACGCAAATCAAATCAGTTCCAACGGGAACACCAAAGAACTGCGCTTCGGTAGAATCTGCTGGCAGTATCTTTCTCGAAATGACGCACGCCCCCGGTTCCATTCCGTTAACGCGGCATGCGTCCGAAAAACTCTGGACGTCATCCTTCTGGCGAATCTTGCGCTTGAGCTTGGGGGCATTGACGAACGTGCCTTTCCCCTGTCGCTTCGTTAGATAGCCCTGCTGGACGAGCTCCTCAATAGCACGTCGCACGGTAACGCGGCCAACTTTATAGCTCTCAGCCAATTCGAATTCGTTGGGTATCCGCGCGCCTGCCTTGTAGGCGCCGGAGTTGATTTCGTTTTTAATGATATCGATAACCTGTTGGTACAGCGGTATCGCTGCTTTACCGTCAGTTAGCCCTTCAGTCGGTGGCATATACCCTCTCCAAGCACGATTAAGTCTAAAGCGGGCTTAAGGGCATTCAACAAGCCCTTAAGCCCGCATTAGCATAAAGTATGCTTGCTGCCGCACCAAAATGTCGGGTATTTACTCATCTGACCCGAAAAACGCGCAACTACCGCGCTCCTAAGAAAGCGTGAGCAGCTCCGGCAGCTGGTCGATAATCTTGTCCGCGGCATCCTGGCTAAAGCCAAAGCGCTCCTCGCGCTTGGCAATAACTGTCAGGCCGGCTCGCTTGCCGGCAGTGATGCCAGGCACCGAATCCTCGACGCAGCAGCAGCGATTCGCGGGCAGCCCCAGCAGGTCCAGCGCATGCAGGTAGATGTCGGGCTCGGGCTTGCTCTCCTTAAACTGCTCGCCGCTCACCACATACTCAAAGGCATCCGACAGCCCGCATGCGTTGAGCACTTCCTCGATGCTAACCATGGGAGACGAGCTGGCAAGCGCCACGCGAACGCCACGGCGCGGCAGCTCTCGAATCGTATCCACGGCGCCTGGGTTAATCAAAGCCTGATAGTCGCGCGGACGCTCATGCGCCCACTCGTCCCAACGGGCCAACGCTTCCTCGCCAGTGAAGTGCCCCTTACCGGCGCGCTCAAACCAATCGACCAGCATATGCAGGAAGAACTGATGCGAGGTACCGACCTGCCCATTCAACTCCTCTTGAGTCAGATTAAGCCCAAGCTCCTTGGCAAACGCGGCAGTCTCGCCCAAGTAGTAATACTCGGTATCGACAATGACGCCGTCCATGTCAAAGATAACGGCGTCGAACGGAAATGCGGACACGGCACCCTCCCTAACAAAAGGGCGCCTGCAAGCAGGCGCCCAAACCATGCATTATCGGCGATTCTAACCCAGCAGCTTATCCAGCGCCATTGCAATACCATCTTCGTTGTTATCGGCGGTCACCATCTGGGCCACAGCCTTAACCTCATCGACGGCGTTACCCATGGCAACACCGGTGCCGGCCCACTCAATCATGGACTTGTCGTTCTGGCCGTCGCCAAACGATACGACCTCGCTGGCATCGATGCCGAGTTTGGGCAGGGCACCCTCGAGCGCACGGGCTTTGTCGATACCGGGCGCCGTGTACTCAAAGTACCAGTCGGCCGTAAACATGCCCGAAAGCGTCTGCTTAAAGGGCGCATACATCTCCTCGTAATGCGCCTGCAGGTAGGCCGGATCGCCTGCCGTCAGCAGCTTGTCCACGGGATAAGCATCAGCGACCTCATGCAGGCTCTCGACCTCGCGGATCTTAAGATCGCACGCATCGCGCTCGTATTTGACGATGTTTTTCTGCGAGCCGTCAGGCAGCGTGATCATGCAGCGGTACGAGTCCTCGACGTGCAAATCGCGACCGAGCGAAATCATAGGGATCACGTCAAAATTACGCAGGTGATCAATCAGGCGATGCAATTCGTCGGCAGGCATAGCCTGATCGAACAGCACCTCGTCGGTCTGGGCATCGACGACGTGTGCGCCGTTAAAGGCCACCAGCAGACCGTCATGGTTTTGAAGGTCGAGCTCTTGCGCCAAGGCGTGCAGCCCCCATGCGGGACGGCCCGAAGCCAAAATGAGCTTAATGCCCGACTCCTGCGCCGCGAGCAGCTTCTCGCGCGTACGCGGGCTAATCACTTTCTGATCGTTGGTGAGCGTACCGTCGATATCCATCGCGATGGCTTTGATTGCCATATATGCCTCCCTGTCATTGAACAACCTTGTCTGAGCCATCATACAGAACACCCATCGCGACTCCGTTTACAACGGGCAAAAAGTCATATTGTCTCGAACATGAACGGCGTGTGGTCGTGAAGCTTTATCGCTCAGGTCAAATACGTCTGCTAGCGACGCTCATCCGTCGGTGCGCCCTCGACGATCGCGATGCCCGCCGATGCACCTAACGCGCTGGCGCCGGCCTCGATGAATGCGCAAGCCTCTTCGTAATTATGGATACCGCCCGCCGCCTTGATTGCCACGGCATCGCCGAGCACCTCGTGCATCAGCCGCACGTCCTCGAGCTTAGCACCGCCAAAGCTTCTGCCGGTCGATGTCTTAAGGAATCCCGGCTTGGCCTCCAGCGCGATCTCGCATACACGGCGCTTGGCGGCGTCGTCGCCGTCCAGCTTGCACATCTCGACGATTACCTTGTCAGTGATGCCATGCGCGCGACAAAAATCAGCAATGGTAGTCATCTCGCGCTCGATGGCATCAAAATCGCGGTTCTCGATCGACCCCTGATTCAAAACGTAGTCAATCTCGGTAAAGCCACACGCAGCGTATTCCTCAAACCTCGCAAGCTTCTCCTCAAGCGTCATAGTGCCCTGGGGAAAGTCGATAGCGCCGGCAAGGATGATGTCAGAGCCCTCGAGCATGGCGCGGCCCGTCTCGTACTCCTGCAGGTTCGCAAATACGCAGCGAAAGTTGTACTTTAACGCCTTCTCGACATACTGCTCAAACGTGTCCTCGGGGGCATCGATATAGTCGATGTATTTATTGATGGGTTTGGCAAGCGTCATGCTGGGCCTCCTTGTTCAGGGCTGGCAACCGATTCGTGGCTTCACGCGAAAAACCACGTTCAATGTACGCCCGGCATGCAAGGACAGCGTCCGCATTCCGACAAGTGGTATGAAATTAGCCGTAAACGTATAATTTACGGACAGCGAATGGCACCGCACGCGGATGCCGACAGCAAGACATCCCCCCTCAATACACCCTCATGCCCATTTAAATAGCAAGGGGCCCGTATCTGTTGGGATACGGGCCCCTTTCGGCCGTGACCTATCTCAGCAACAAAGACTACTTGCAGTGAGCGCGGTAGAACTCGATCGCACCATCTTATCCGAGCCGGGGCACGTTCGCATAGCGTGGCGCGTGACGGTTGCAAAACCACCCCATTTGAAACAAAGGCAAAAAAGTACTTGCAAAGACGCGTTCCGACATATAAGTTGATAAAAGACCGCCGTTGCGGTTTTAAGTAGATCGAGCATATGAAGTTTCAGTTTTTAGCGTGTAAGAGAAAGAAGATCGGCAAAGTACAGCCCCAAACGCAATGACAACTTAATGAGGTAACTGCCACATGTGAGGCACCCGGGGCATTGCTGTCTCGATTTTGAGCACGATGCCTTCCGCCTTGCATGGGCCGTTCCATCCCGCCCCTGCAGCAACTGCCTCACGGGCTCATTGAAAACCGCATAGCACCCCAACGTCAGCACATCACCCACGGCAAGCACATCACTCACGACAACCAACACATCAACAAACAGCACGAACATCAACCGATTGGAGAAGCTATGACAAACCACCACGCTGAAGACGGCGATAAGAAAAGCATTCTGGATGCCCGCATTGAGCGAGCATATGCAAACGAATATGACGCCGCCTTTGCCGCCGCGACCATCAAGAACTACGCGTCGCTACCGCTCGCGACGATCTTGGCCGACCACCCTCAACTGCTGAAGCGCTGCACAAAGATCATGGGCGACCCCGACATTCGCAAGCTGACAGACCCCTATGCCCCAAAACGCGACAACGATTCGTACGTTCTTACCGTAGGCTGCCTAGCCCATATGCTTACGGCGCTTGACACGAAACTCAAGCTCGAATGGGAACCCGACGAGCGTCATGAACTCGAAAGCAAGCGGAACACCCTGCGCACCGCACTGTTCCTTCCGTTGGACGGCCTCAAGCGCTGCAACGTCGAGCTCAATACACAGGCGCGGCAAAAGCCCGGGACCACGGGGCAGAAAACTCCAAGACCCCATGCGGCCATCGTCGACCGCAACCGATATAACCGCATGACCGCGCATTTTTCTGCCGAGGGAACAGCCATAAGGACGCTAATCGACCTGCTGTGCCTCCTGAGCATCAACGAGCTATTTGAGGGCTATCTCGCCCTTGTTCCCGCGACGGCACCCAAGTCGGTAGCAAAGATCATCGAGACCTGCAGACGCCAGTTTGAGCGCCATCGCAATGGCAGCGAGATGAACGCCAGCATCGCGCAGTACTACGCGGCTCATTACAAAAATGACGGATGTGCCCCTGTCGAGCATCAGCTGCGGCTCGCCTACACCACGCCCGCCGCAACGCTCTATCGCTTTGGAGCCCTTGGCGCTTGCGAGCCGCACGAACAGGCAGTCTGCCCCACAACCGAGCTCGATCTCAGGCTCGGACGAACCCTGTAGCCCGCCAGCCCCTCCGCGGGCAACAATCCTATTCCACAACACAACCAACAGAAAGGAGTCCTCATGGACACCAATCATTCCCCCATCATCAGCCCCCTCACCATGCGTGAATCCGCCCGAGGCATCACGCTCACCAGCATTTACGATGAGATGCTCGCCCGTCGCGAGCTCTTCGTCATGGGAAACATCGAAACCCCGATGGCCCACGACCTATGCCAGCAGATCCGCCTGCTCGATGCCACCGACCCCAGCCGCCCCATCACCATATTTGTCGCCAGCGCCGGCGGAAGCGTGCGATCGGGCCTTGCGATCTATGACGCCATGCGCCTCGCATCGTGCCCCATCCGCACCGTCTGTCTGGAATTCGCCGCGTCCATGGGCGCCGTGATCTTTATGGGCGGCGACGATCGCCGTATGGCGCCCCATGCAGAGCTCATGATTCACGACCCGCTGATCCCCCAGGGGGCAGGCGGCTCGGCACTTGCGCTGCAGGAAACCAGCCGGCGTCTCATGCAGACCCGCAAGACCCTCACGCAAATCCTCTCGGACCGCAGCGGCCTCACGCCCAAGCGCATCCAGTCCCTCACTGCAAAAGACACCTACCTTTCGGCCGAGCGCGCCGTCGAGCTCGGCTTTGCCCACGAAATCCTCTCGACCACCAAGGAGGTCGCCCATGTCTAACCTCGCCAGCCGCCTCGCCGCATCTAAGTCCGCATCGTCCACCATCCTCGCCAAGGATCGAACGCTTTCCTGCGACACCCGCCAAACGGGACTCAACAACAACGCACTTGTGATCGGCCCCTCGGGAGCCGGCAAGACCCGAAACGTCCTCAAGCCCAACCTGCTGCAAATGAACGCAAGCTACATCGTGCTCGACACCAAAGGCACGCTCTGTCGCGAAGTGGGACCCGTGCTGGCAGCCCACGGTTACCGCGTGCAATGTCTCAACTTCGCCGACCTCAACACCGTCCCGGCCCTTGCGCCCGGCATCGAGCGCTGCGGCTACAACCCCCTGAGGCACATTCGCCGCAAGGCGGACGGCAGGCCCAACCAGCAGGACATCCTCTCGGTGGCAAAGGCCATCTGCCCCATCGAGGACAACAACCAGCCTTTTTGGGATCATGCGGCGGCAAACCTGCTGTCGTGTCTTATCGCCTACGTCACCGAACAGCTACCCGCCGACGAGCAGACGATCAGCTCGGTCATCAAGCTGATCGAGCACCTGCAGGACGGTGCCACGGGTCGATTGTTTGACGACCTGATCACGATCGACCCCCAAAGCTATGCCCTCTCGCTATGGCGGCGCTACGCCATTACGCAAAATGCCGAGCGCATGCACGCGAGCATCGTCGGCATCCTTGCCGAAAAGGTCATGTGTTTGGGATTCGACGGTGCGGCACAGCTCTATCGTGAGTGCCATCAGGTGGACTTCGCTTCCATGGGACACACCCCCTGCGCCCTGTTTGTAACCGTAAGCGATATTGACCGCAATCTCGATCCGCTGACCGGCCTCTTTATTACGCAAGCGTTTATGGGCCTCATTCGTGAGGCCGATAGGCAGCCCGACGGCAGCCTGCCCGTGCCCGTGCGCTTTATGCTCGATGACTTCGCAAATCTGCAGATCCCCCAGATCGACAACGTGCTCTCGATTATCCGAAGCCGCAACATCTGGGCAACGCTGCTGCTGCAGTCGACCAACCAGCTCGATGCGCTCTATGGCGAGGCACGCGCACGCTCCATCATGGGCAACTGCGACACGCATCTGGTGCTGGCGTTCCAGGATCCCGAGAGTGCCCGGGTGTTTTCCGACCGCGCCGACGCGCTGCCCAGCACGCTCATGGCGACGCCGATCGATCGCTCGTGGCTCTTTGTACGCGGTCGCACTCCCGAACAGGTCGAGCGCTTTAGGCTCGAAGACCATCCGCTCTACGGGGAGCTGCCCGAGGCGCAGCGAGGCCATGCGGAGGCCGAGATCTAGGCGCAGGGTTCTCGCAGCGCGCGGCGCCCCGGCGATGTTCCACAAAGGCCGTGCGCCCCGGGACCACGGCAAAGCAAAGGGGCCCGCATCCGATAGGATACGGGCCCCTGACTATAAGACGCGATGCGTTAACAGCAGCGACTACTTGCGATGCGCGCGGTAGAACTCGATGAGCGCCTGGGTCGAAGCGTCCTGCTCGGCCTTTGCGGCGTCGTCGTGGAAGGCCGGGGTAATCTGCTTGGCAAGCTGCTTGCCCAGCTCAACGCCCCACTGGTCGTAGGAGTCGATGCCCCAGACCGTGCCCTCGACAAACGTGATGTGCTCGTACAGGGCGATGAGCTCGCCGAGCGCAAACGGGGTTAGCGTGTCGCCGAAGATCGAGGTCGTCGGGCGGTTGCCCTCAAAGCAACGGGCCGGGACGATCTGCTCGGGCGTGCCCTCGGCACGAACCTCGTCGGCCGTCTTACCAAAGGCGAGCGCCTTGGTCTGGGCCAGGAAGTTGCCCAGGAACAGCTCGTGGACATCCTGGCCGCTGTCGGTTGCGGGGTTAGCAGTGTTGGCGAAGGCGATAAAGTCGGCCGGAACCACCACAGTGCCCTGGTGCAGCAGCTGATAGAAGGCATGCTGGCCGTTGGTGCCGGGCTCACCCCAGAAGATCTCACCGGTGTCGGAGGTCACGGCGCTGCCGTCCCAACGGACATGCTTGCCGTTGGACTCCATGGTGAGCTGCTGCAGGTAGGCCGGGAAACGATGCAGGTACTGGCAGTACGGCAGCACGGCGTGGCTCTTGGAACCGAAGAAGTTGACGTACCAGACGTTGAGCAGGCCCATCAGCGCGACGGCATTGTTCTCGAGCGGCGTGTTGCAGAAGTACTCGTCGATGGCGTGGAAGCCCTCGAGGAACTGTTGGAAGCGCTCGGGGCCGAGCACGACGATCAGCGACAGGCCCACGGCGGAGTCAACGGAATAGCGGCCGCCAACCCAGTTCCAGAAACCGAAGGCGTTGGCGGGGTCGATACCGAAGGCCTCGACCTTCTCGAGTGCGGTGGAAACGGCGACGAAGTGCTTTGCCACGGCCTCGGCGTTCTGCTCATCGGAGCCGTCGATGGCGCCCTGAGCCTTGAGCTGCTCGAGCATCCAGGTCTTGACTTCGCGGGCGTTGGTGAGGGTCTCGAGCGTGGTGAAGGTCTTGGAGACGATGATCACGAGCGTGGTCTCGGGGTCCAGACCGCGGAGCTTCTCGGCCTGGTCGTTGGGGTCGATGTTGGAGATATAGCGGCAGTCGATACCGGCGTCGGCATAGGGGCGCAGAGCCTCGTAAGCCATGACCGGGCCCAGATCGGAGCCACCGATGCCGATGGACACCAGGTGCTCGATCTTCTTACCAGTTACGCCCTTCC
>CABUOF010000016.1 GCA_902493125.1 uncultured Collinsella sp.
TCAACGATATGGCACCGTGGGGACACATGTATGTCAATCCTGGTCTAACAGAGCCACTTTTAATCCCATGGACAGCCGAATGGGAATGCATGTTTCACAAGGCTGCGTGCGTTTGCCCATTGATCGCGCTAAATGGATTTGGGATAACGTGCCCCTTGCTACCAAGGTGGTAATCTACTAACTATTCCCGTAAGCGGTGAGAGCTTGTTAGAGGGCCCTTTCCTGTTGCCGTAGTCTTGGCAACAGGAAAGGGCCCTTGCCGTTGGATTAGGCTCCTTTTTCTTCGTTCACCTAATTGGTGACATTAATGAAGCTAACTCCCGATAGTATGGTTATTGACGACCGTCTATCTAGGAGGCGATTCTTTTGAAAAGGCAATTTAGAGCATTTATTGTTCTGATTTCCTGCTTCATGACGATGCTGCTTTTGAGCCCTTTGGCTTGTTGGGCAGATCAAAATGTTGGTTCCAACGAATATGAATCCGTTCCAGAGACCCAATCCGACCCCTCGGATCAAACTGCTGCTATAGCCGATGAAACGGCGCCTTCGATTGATGCTACCGTGGAGCCCAAAGAGGCGGCCCCGGACGTCAGCTATAAATCTCACATTTCAGGCATTGGTTGGGAGCCGACGTTTACATCGAATGGCTCGACCTCTGGCACAACAGGCCAGTCCCGTAGGCTTGAAGCACTCAGGGTTTCCCTCCCTAATTCAGAAGACCTTGGTATCGAATACCGCTCTCATGTTCAAAATGAAGGCTGGCAGGATTGGGTTTCTAATGGAGCCGTCTCCGGCACAACGGGAAAGGGCCTTCAGATTGAAGCCGTCGAGCTCAAGCTGACGGGCAACAGGGCGGCTTCTTATGACCTGTATTATCGCGTTCATGCTTCTAATTTCGGCTGGCTTGGATGGACTTCAAATGGGTCGACTGCGGGAACCACCGGTTGGTCTTATGCCGTTGAAGCAATACAGATCGTCATTGTAAAAAAGGGTGACGCGGCGCCCGGCGATACTGCTGGTGCCTATGTCCCATATGTCTTTAATTGCTCTCTTTCTCAGGTTGGGGAGACGACTAAAGTAACCCTGAATATTCCGCAGATCGAGGATATAAAACGACTCGGGATCGCTGATTCGATAAAGGTGGCAGGCTCCATGTCGTATGGAGGGAGGGTCACCCGTTCCGTCTCAAGCACGATTGCACTCGGAGATCTGGGCTCTAGCTCCAGTGAAATTGAATTTAGCGATTATGGTCCGTTTGACGTTACGTTGCAGTATTTGAAGAACGGAAACATCGTTCAAGAGGACCATCAGTCAATTGGCATTTCTGCGAGTGAGTACAACCTTGCCCCTTTGAGTGCTTCTTTCCCCGTTGTTCTCTATTCGCTATCTTTCTGGGATATCAGTACCTCTTCTGCTGGAACGACCGTTCCGTCAATTGTAATGCTCGATCGTCCAAGTGCCTATAACTGGAACTCGCTTCCATCCGGGATGTACGGTCTTCCGTATCTGACTCATGAGGAGAATGCTTCTAGTTCGAGCTATCAGGCGTTCGCGGATTATGTCGCTGCTCTCTACAAGATCAATCCCAAGGCAAAGTTCAATCTGTATATCAATGACATCACCTGTTCGTTGATCCATAGGATGATTTACGCCAACAAGATTCCCGCAGGCCAATACTCCATTCGGCTGTTGTCCGATGGATCCGCCACGTATGTCTTTACCAACGAAGCCTTTGACGTTAAGGATCCAGATTCTAAGCAAGCGGAGCTGATTACTTTATGGAACGCCGCCAAGAATAAGGAATACGAAACCGGTGAGGTCTCAAAGTCGTATAGCGATTATCACGATCACTGGGATTCTATGTATGCCGTGCTGAGTATTGAGCCTGGCACTCAGTGGTGGATGACTCGAACGAATCTGTTTACGAGTGGTGACGATAATGCCTTTGCGAATAAGATCGCGTCCGATCCCGGCGTTAAGAAGGTGAATGTTTCGGGCATGCTTACGAGCCTGCAGAATAGGGGAGAGGATACAGTCCAAGCGTTTAAGGCGCTGTACAACTTTAACGATGGCTATTTTGATGCGGCGACTCAGCAGGGCAAAAAGGTAATGATGCTGCTTGGAACGTACGTTTCTTACGAGCAGAATTTTGACGACTATGCCAACTTGACCGAAGTTATCTATGGCGATGACTATTTGTATTATTACAAGGGGCATCCAAACACACCGACGGGTATGTATCCCCAAAAGCAGGAACAGCTTGACCGTCTTGGCATTACCGATGTCGATTCTTCCGTCGCTGCAGAGCTGATCCTCTTCTTTAATCCGGAGATCGGTCTGTCTGGTTATGGGTCTAGTACGTATAACTCGGCCAGTGCCGATGCTGCTGGTGGACTTTGGAATTCAACGAAGGCCGAGGCCTTGAAGCCGGGTGCCGTTATCGATTATTCGATTATGGATTGGTTTGCTTCTCCGGTTACCGAAGACACGGATGCTGCAATCAGATCCCTTTGCAAGCAGGGTGACTCTTGCTATCTCGTAGAATTTTCGGATTCCATCCTTGCTTCGGCAAATTACGACTTTGCTATTTATTCGCACAATAGCGGCGCTCTGACTTATTTCAAGAAGGACGAGTCGGGCTACGACGTCGTCAAGGTGTCACGAGGCTCGCTTGATGTTTTGGCAACTTCGCATGTTTCGAATGACGGTTGGCAGTCGGCTTCCAAGGGCGGAAATGTTTCTGGCACCGTTGGTCAGTCCAAAGCTGTCGAGGCTATAACTCTCAATCTGCAGAATGCTCCCTACGATGGCAGCTTGGAGTACAGGACGCATGTTTCCGATTACGGTTGGCAAGACTATGTGAAAGAGGGAGAAGTCTCCGGTACTACTGGTCAGAGCAAGTCTGTCCAGGCTATCCAAATTCGACTTACTGGTGAGATGGCCAATCGTTATGACGTTTACTATCGCGCTCATGTTCAGGACAAGGGCTGGCTTGGCTGGGCCTGCAATGATCAAGTTGCCGGAACGACTGGGTTTGGCTTGAGGCTCGAGGCATACCAGGTCGTTTTGGTTGAAAAGGGTTCGCCTGCACCAGGGGATACGAGTCAGCCCTCTATTCAGAAAACTTTTTCAATAAAGGCTCATGTTTCAAACCTTGGTTGGCAGGAACCTGTTTATGAGGGCATGACGGCGGGCACAACTGGTCGAAATCTTGCTGTTGAGGCGTTGGCTATTAGCAAGCCCGAACTCGGGTATTCCGGTAACATCGAATATCGAGCTCATGTTCAGAATATCGGCTGGCAAAAGTGGGTCAAGAACGGCAAGCTGGCCGGCACCACGGGTAAGTCTCTTTCTATTGAAGCTGTAGAAATTAAGCTTACGGGTGATCTCGCCAAGCATTATGACGTTGTCTATAGGGCGCATGTGCAGGGTAAGGGTTGGCTCGATTGGGTTAAATCGGGCGAGTGCGCAGGTACAACTGGAGAGGCCCTACATATGGAAGCGATTGAGGTTAAGTTGGTTGATAAATAGTAAGTGATGCAAGTCTATCATCTATCCGCTATTGCAGTAATTCAGTGGTTTAGTCCAACTGTATTAGTTTAATCTTGAAGGAGTTTATGATTTTTCGTAAGCTCCTTTAGTATAGCTACTAATTAATTATAGGGACTCGTTTATGAATTCATGTGCAAAACGATGCAAGTTTTATGGCGTTTTATTTGCTGTAATGTTTGTGGCTGCGTTATTAGTCGCAATTTATTATTGCAATTTGAAAACAGGGTTTCATGTTGACGAGCTGTGGACTTTCGGTCTCTCGAATAGTTTTTATTTACCACATATTTTTTGGGAAAACAATATGGATGCCAACTGGATGGATCCTACGTTCATTCAGTCTTATTTGACAGTTGATACAGGGCATGTGTTTCGGTTTGATTCGGTTTTATATAATCTGAGTAATGACGCACATCCTCCTCTCTATTTTTTCATTATTCATACCGTTTGCTCACTGTTTCCGAATGAATTTAGCAAATGGTTTGGCTTGGTTCCTAATCTATGTTTCTATTCACTCAGCTTAGTATTTTTATTTAAGCTTTCTTACAAAGTGTTTCAGAGTAAGCCAGTCGCCCTAATTTTAATGGCTCTTTGGGCTTTCTGTCCCATAGCGTTAAATCTAGTGACCTACATTCGAATGTATCTGTTATTGGTGACACTTGCCCTAGCATTTCTTGATGCGTTATTCGATATGTTTAATGCTTCCTTCGCCAATCGATCGGTTTATTTCCGCCTATTTGTTATTTCTTTATTGGGGTTTTTAACTCATTTCTATTTCTATATTTATCTCTTTTTTGTTTCCTGTTTTTTTACTATTTATTTTTGGGCAAGAAAAGGGTGGAGGTTCTCCTTTAAATATGGAGTCACGATTGTCTTATCGGTTTGTCTGTCATTTATCATATTTCCTCCAGCATTAAGCAACATGTTTGGGAATCACTATGTCGAATCGGCCTCATCGCAATCAGGGGCAATGGTATTACTTAGACGAATTTGGCAATTTCTAGGGTCGTCGTCCGTTGATTTGTTCTTCGGATCAAGGCTTCTTTTGATTGCCTGCTTCTGTTTGTCAATTGCCCTTTGTTTCTACTTGCTATGGAATAAAAAAATTAATCGTGAGCATCCTGAGTCGATTTATATAGTTTTATTATTTAATTCATCCCTTGTTTTTTACGTCACAGCTTGCTATGTATCTCCTTTTACTTCGTCAAGATACATATGCTTGGCATATCCAGGATTACTGTTATTTGGATTTGGAATGTTCTTGTATCTATTTAGATATTTGCAAATTCGCTATAGAAATAATTCTGATTTCAATTTTCGGGGCACTATTTTAGTTTCTGTTGTATTTGTTTGCGCAATTATTGCTGCAGATTCTGTTTTCTTTTCTTCCAATGCTTTGTATTTATATCCGAAATCTGCTGACAATGAAGCCGCAGTAGAGAAGTACGCGGGTTCAACGGGGCTCTTTGTCTCTTATGATTACTATCAGCTCACTGCGAAGCTACTAGAAGTTGCCAAATTGTCTCGCATTCATGCGCTGATTCCTGATCAGAAAGCTATTAGCAGTTTTTGCGATAGAAATTATATTGATTCTGATGATCTGGTTGTTTACATGAATAATCACGACTGCGAAGAAGAGGTTCTTTCTCAACTGAAAGATGAACTAGGATATAGTGGTTTTAAAAAACTGCCCGGATATACTCAAATCGATGATGGAACCTCTTGTTTTGTTTATGTCCTTTATAGATAACAGTAGGAAAAGGGTCTTTAATGAAACGAGATTCGGTGATTCAATTTCTGAAGTTTTCGATTGTTGGACTTTCAAATACAATCGTTTCTTACTTAGTTTACGCGGCACTCCTTTTTATTGGAGTGAACTATATTGTCGCCAATATAGTTTCATATTTTGCTGGTGTCATCAATTCCTTCTATTGGAACAATAAATATGTTTTTGATAATGAGAGATCGGATTTGAGTTCACTTATTTCAAGTTTTTCCAAGCTACTTGCTTCGAGTGCTTTTACTGGATTGATTATCAACAACATCCTTTTGTACTTTTGGGTTAGTGTGCTTGGAATTTCTTCTATTCTTGGTCCACTGCTTAACTTGTTTGTAACTTATCCTCTTAATTATATTTTAAGTAAGTATTGGGCATTTAAGTGATAGGTGCTTGCATGACAAAGATGGACATATTGCCGATTCTCTATCTCGTGGTTCCTTGTTATAACGAGGAGAGCGTTTTGCGGGAAACCTCTAAAAGGCTTTTTGAGAAGTTTTCCACTTTAGTAAAATTGTCTCAGATTAATGCGAACAGTAAGGTTTTGTTAGTTGACGATGGGTCATCCGATAAGACTTGGGAGATCATCGAAAGTCTTCATCAGTCTAATTCCTTATTCTGTGGACTTAAGCTCTCTAGGAATTGTGGCCATCAGAAGGCTTTACTTTCTGGGTTACACAAGGCAGCGGAGTTTGCTGATTTAATAGCATCGATGGACGCTGATTTACAAGATGATATCAATGCGCTTGATGAAATGGTTTCAAGAGCTCGCGAAGGCTATGAAGTTGTATATGGTGTACGAAATGATCGTTCTAGCGATTCCTTTCTAAAACGTTTTACCGCACAGTCTTTTTATCGCTTACAGTCTTCGTTGGGTGTCGATGCTGTTTATAACCATGCTGACTATAGATTGATGTCCAAGCGTGCTGTTCTTGCATTGTCTCAATTCCGTGAGGTTAATCTATTTCTTCGTGGTTTGGTTCCTTTAGTTGGTTTCAAATCTTGCTGCGTGTATTATTCGCGAGGGAAACGGTTTGCCGGCGAATCTAAATACACGCTCGGTAAAATGCTGTCATTTGCTTTTGAAGGTATAACGTCTTTTAGTACTAAACCGATTAGGATAATTACTCTCACCGGTTTAATCATTTCTATTTTTAGTTTATTTGCACTTGTATATCTTTTAATTGGTCATTTTATTGGCGATGTACAAGTTGGCTGGACAAGCATTATTATGTCAATTTGGTGTCTTGGCGGACTTCAACTTTTGGCTTTGGGTGTCATCGGCGAGTACGTTGGAAAGACTTATATGGAGACGAAGCATCGTCCTCGCTATTTTATTGAGGAATTTTTGTCCGATAAGGAGGACAAGGATGCCTAAAGTTAGTGTGTTGATGCCTTGTTTTAATGGTGCTAAGTACATTTTGAAGGCAATTGATTCGGTGTTAAGCCAGTCTTTCCGCGATTTCGAATTATTAATTTTCGATGATCAGTCAACTGATGGAACATTTGAGATTGTTTCCAAGCTAACGGATTCTCGAATTAAGGTATTTAGAAACGCCAGTAATCTCGGTCTTGTTGGAAACTGGAATAATGCCATTGAGAAATCTTCTGGCGAGTATATTCATTTCCTCTTTCAGGATGATATTTTGTTACCCGGGGCTCTTGAGTCTGAGGTTGCAGCACTGGATGCTAATCCAAAGTGCTCCCTCTGCTTCAGCGCTTCATGTGTTATTGACTCGAATGGTGCCATTACAATGAAGAGGAGACCTTTTAAGCGGGATATGGTTTTAAAAGGCTCTGATTTTGCCCGCAAGACATTTCGAACTCATAATATCTATGGAGAGCCTTCTAATGTCATGTTTCGTAGAGATTGCTGGCAAAAGGTTGGACCCTTTAATGATTCTTTGTGTTACTCCCCTGATTGGGAGTATTGGATTCGTCTATCACTTAATAGTGATGTCTGCTATCTAGACTCAATTTATTCCTATTTTAGAGTGTGCAACGAATCTACTACGAACTCACTTTTTAAGGATAAAAAAGAGCAATTGAAACGCGATGAGTTTGATTTTGTGCGAGCAATCTGTTCACTCGATGGTATCAATATATCGTCGGTTGATTTAACCGCTCGTAAATTGTCGCTCTCAATCAGGAACATTGCTAAACGGATTTATTTTTCCGTTCACTGACTTTGGAAGTGATTGAATGAAAGGCATCATCCTCGCCGGCGGGTCCGGCACGCGCCTGTACCCGCTCACGCTCGTGACCTCCAAGCAGCTGCTGCCGGTCTACGACAAGCCCATGATCTACTACCCGCTCAGCACACTCATGCTGGCGGGCATCCGCGACATCCTGGTCATCTCCACGCCGACCGACCTCCCCAACTTCGAGCGCCTGCTCGGGGACGGCTCGCGCTACGGCGTGAACCTCTCCTACGCCGAGCAGCCGAGCCCCGACGGCCTGGCGCAGGCCTTCACCATCGGCGAGGAGTTCATCGCCGGCGAGCCGTGCGCGCTGGTGCTCGGCGACAACATCTTCTACGGCAACGGCCTGTCGCGCCACCTGACGCGCGCCGTGCAGAACGCCGAGTCGGGCCGCGCCACGGTCTTCGGCTACCACGTGGACGACCCCGAGCGCTTCGGCGTCGTGGAGTTCGACGGCGAGGGGAGGGCCGTCTCCATCGAGGAGAAGCCCGCCGAGCCCAAGAGCTCCTACGCCGTCACCGGCCTGTACTTCTACCCGGGCGACGTGGCCGCCAAGGCCCATGGGGTCGAGCCCTCGGCCCGCGGCGAGCTGGAGATCACCGACCTCAACCGGATGTACCTGGAGGAGGGGACGCTGTCCGTCGTGACCCTCGGCCGCGGCTACGCCTGGCTGGACACCGGCACCATGGAGAGCCTGCACGAGGCCGCGGAGTTCGTCCGCGCCGTGGAGCACTCCCAGGACCTTCCCGTGTCCGTGCCCGAGGAGATCGCCTGGGAGAACGGCTGGATCACCACCGAGGGGCTCAAGCAGGCCGCCGAGGCCTACGGCAAGTCGGTCTACGGGCAGCACCTCAAGAAGGTCGCCGCCGGCGAGATCGTCAACAGCCCGCGCGAGTACTAGGAACAAGGAGATTCGAACATGGCAGAGGAGACCTTCTCCCCCAAGAACGTCATCGTCACGGGCGGCTGCGGCTTCATCGGCAGCAACTTCGTGCACTACGTGGTCAACAACCACCCGGACGTCCACGTCACCGTCCTGGACAAGCTGACCTACGCCGGCAACCCCGAGAACATCGCGGGGCTGCCCTCCGACCGAGTGGAGCTCGTCGTGGGCGACATCTGCGACGCGGAACTGCTGGACCGCATCGTCCCGGGCCACGACGCCATCGTGCACTACGCCGCGGAGAGCCACAACGACAACTCCATCGCCGACCCGGAGCCGTTCCTGCGCACCAACGTGGAGGGAACCTTCCGCCTGCTGGAGGCCGTCCGCAAGTACGGCGTCCGCTACCACCACGTCTCCACCGACGAGGTCTACGGCGACCTGGCGCTCGACGACCCGGCCAAGTTCACCGAGGAGACGCCCTACCACCCGTCCTCGCCGTACAGCTCGACCAAGGCCAGCTCCGACATGCTCGTGCGCGCCTGGACCCGCACCTACGGCCTGCGCGCCACGATCTCCAACTGCTCCAACAACTACGGCCCCTACCAGCACGTGGAGAAGTTCATCCCCAGGCAGATCACCAACATCGTCGACGGCGTGCGCCCCAAGCTCTACGGCCGCGGCGAGAACGTCCGCGACTGGATCCACACCGAGGACCACTCCTCGGCCGTCTGGGACATCCTCACCAGGGGCCGCACGGGGGAGACCTACCTCATCGGGGCCGACGGCGAGAGGGACAACATCACGGTCCTGCGCATGATCCTGGAGGCCATGGGCCGCGACCCCGAGGACTTCGACTGGGTCGCCGACCGCCCCGGCCACGACCGCCGCTACGCCATCGACAGCACGAAGCTCCAGCGCGAGCTCGGCTGGAGGCCGGCCCACACCGACTTCGCCGAGGGCCTGAAGCAGACGATCGACTGGTACGTCGAGAACGAGCCCTGGTGGCGCCCGGCCAAGGAGGCCACCGAGGCGCGCTACCGCGCACAGGGCCAGTAGGAGGGGAGAGACAGATGGCAGACATCGCATTCGAGAAGGACCTCTCCGTGGCGGAGACCGGCATCGGGGGCCTGAAGGTCGTCGACCTCGCCGTCCACGGCGACTCGCGCGGCTGGTTCAAGGAGAACTGGCAGCGCGCCAAGATGACCGCACTGGGCATCCCCGACCTCAAGGTCGTACAGAACAACATCTCCTACAACGACAGCCGCGGCGTCACCCGCGGCATCCACGCCGAGCCCTGGGACAAGTTCATCTCCGTGGCGCGCGGCAGCGTCTTCGGCGCCTGGGTGGACCTGCGCGAGGGCAGCGCCACCTACGGGAAGGTCTACACGACCGTGCTGGACCCGAGCAAGGCCATCTACGTCCCGCGCGGCGTGGGCAACAGCTTCCAGGCGCTGGAGGACGGCACCGCCTACACCTACCTGGTGGACGCCCACTGGTCGCTGGAGCTCAAGAGGACCTACACCTTCGTTAACCTCGCCGATCCCGAGCTCGCCATCCAGTGGCCGATCCCGCTGGAGGAGGCCACCGTCTCCGAGGCCGACCTGAACCACCCGATGCTGGAGGACGTCGTCCCCATGGCGCCGAAGCGCACCCTCGTCACCGGCTGCGACGGCCAGCTGGGGCATGCGGTCCGCAGACTCGCCGAGGAGCGCGGCGTCGCCAAGGACTTCGACTTCTGCGACATCGACACCTTCGACATGTCCGACCCGGACGCCTACGCACAGTACGACTGGTCGCTCTACGGCACCGTGATCAACTGCGGTGCCTACACGGCCGTGGATAAAGCGGAGACCCCCGAGGGCCGCGTGACCGCCTGGAAGGCCAACGCGACCGGCCCCGCCCTTCTCGCCCGCACCTGCGCCGAGCACGGGATCACCCTCGTGCACGTGTCCAGCGACTACGTCTTCGACGGCACCGCCGAGGTCCATGACGAGGACGAGCCCCTCAGCCCGCTGTCCGTCTACGGCCAGACCAAGGCCGCCGGCGACATCGCCGTGGCAGGGTGCCCGCGCCACTACATCATGCGCAGCTCCTGGGTCATCGGCGAGGGCCACAACTTCGTGAAGACCATGAAGGGGCTGTCCGACCGCGTGGCCGACCCCGAGGACGGGCTCACGCAGGTCACCGTCGTGGACGACCAGCTGGGGCGCCTGACCTTCACGCGCGACATGGCCGCCGCCATCTTCCACGTGCTGGGGACGCACGCCCCCTACAGCACCTATAACTGCACCGGCTCCGGTGCGGTCAAGTCCTGGGCGGACATCGCCCGCGCCGTCTTCGAGGCAGCCAACGGCAACGGGGAGAAGGTCGTGCCGGTCAGCACTGCCGACTACTACGCCGGCGCCGTCGGCCCCATCGCCCCGCGCCCGGTCCACTCCGCGCTCGACCTTTCCAGGCTCGAGTCGGTCGGGTTCCACATGCCCGACTGGGAGGAAGAGCTAAAACTTCATTTTGATTAGATGCCTTTAGTACATTGTTTGCATTCTTAAAATCAGTGAGAATGCAAACAATGCCATGGGCATTTATGCCATTTTGCCAAGTTGCACCAGGAATTTTTTGGATGGTTTTCAATGCATTTTAAACTTGCAAATTTGATTTTTAACGGATCTGATGCGATGTTGCAGTATCCATTGCTTTGCTATAGGGCAACGGAGGGTCTTGTTATTCCAACTTCGAATGGCGCTATTGAAATCATGAAATCGACCAATGTTGATTTCACAACATATTTTAATGCGCTATCCATTTATAAGTGGCGAAAATACACTACTGCAAAGGCGTTTTATCTTCATATCGAGTATTGCGGCTCCGCCTTAACGCTTCAGCAGACGTATGCAAATAATTATTCTTGGATTCCTTCTACAATTGATGGCTCTGCGGTTAGTTTGCAACGATCCGATGAATGGAGTACGGCTGAAATCGAACTCTCCCTTTGTGAGGGAGAGATTCTGCACGCTTTTAATATCAGTACTGAAGGCCCTGTTAATATTCGGAATGCGTATTATTATTGCGATTGTGAAGAACTGGATATTCATCCAGTTGAGCTAGCGCTTGCAACTACTACGTTTAAAAAAGAAGACTATATTGTCCGTAACGTATCTCTTTTACAAAAGAACATTATTGATTCTGATGAAGAGATTGCTGATCATTTCCACGTACACATTATTGATAATGGCCGTTCGCTGAATAGTGCAAACCTGGATTCATCGCGTGTTACTGTTCATCCAAATCCTAATGTCGGCGGGTCTGGTGGTTTTGCTCGGGGGATGATTGAGTCACTTGAGCAGAATCCTAAAGCGACTCATGTTCTCCTGATGGACGATGATGTCGAGGTTCTTCCCGAGAGTTTTATCCGCACTTTCAACCTGCTCTCTCTTCTCAAAGAAGAATATGCTGAGGCCTTTTTATCGGGTGCCATGATGAGCTTGGAAGAGCCCAATTTGCGTACCGAGGATTTAGGGTTCTTTACTGCTAAGGGAACTTTTTCTCCCCTTAAGCCTGCAGGCTATATGACCTCACTTCATGATGTCGTTGAGACCGAGATATATAAGGCCCCAACTGGCCTTTATGAGGACACTGCCCAACAGTATGCTGGCTGGTGGTATTGCGTTATACCTACCGCAACGATTGAACGTGAGGGGTTGCCCTTGCCCTTATTTGTTCGTTCTGATGATGCTGAGTATGCGCTTCGTTGCAAACCCAAGTTCATGTCCATGAATGGTATTTGCGTTTGGCATAATTCCTTTAAGTTTAAGTATAGTGCTGCCGTGGAGCGTTATCAGGTAAGCCGAAATACGCTAATCAGTCAGGCGACAACTGGCGCTGCGCCTCTCTCTGATTTTCTTTATGAGATTCGTCGTGAAGTTGAGCTCGACTTGAAGAAATTTAATTACGATGAAGCTGCTCTTGCCGTAAAAGGTCTTGAAGATTTTTTGAGAGGTCCGGAGTGGATTTCTCATCCTGTCGCTGAATCCCGTTTTATGGCGGCAAATCGTGAAAGGGAACAATTGATTCCCATCGAGCAGCTCATCCCTCAGGCACAAGAATTGGGTGTCGACTTGACGCAACTGACTTTTGGCAATTTGAGCCTTGGGGGCGACAGGTCTAGGCTGCAGGCATTTAAGGATTATCTGACCATTAATGGCCACCGTTTTGTTAACGACTCCGCTAAACGTAACGGTAGGGTTGCTGTTATTGATGCTGCGGGATGGGTTTATCCCGCAGGTAAGATCAGGGATGTTGACACGCTTATTGTGGTAGATATGCCTAATAAAAAGGGTGCCATTAGACATATGGATAAGAAGCGATTCAAAGAGGTTTGGAGTCGTTTTCGTAAAGCCGAGAAGGAATTCAAGCGAAACAAAGATAAGATTTATACCGAATACGCTTCGTATAGAGATGTCTTTACCTCGATCGATTTCTGGAAACAGTATTTGAAAGAGGCGTCGGAGTAGTCTTCATGTGAGTGGGTTTCAAGGTGGGACCCACTCATTCTTTTGTATCATATGAGTAATTGTGCTTCGTTCATTGTTTGTTGTTGCGAAGGTTAAGCCATGTCCTTGCTTTCTACTATTAAAAAGATCCTCCCTGGCTCATCCCGATCGTTGCATGCTATGCATGAGGATATGGACCGTCGTTTTGACGAGGTTTTCGCCCGTATTGAGCAGGCCGATAACGGTATCAATATGAATATCAATTACAAATTCGATACTCGGCTATTTCCAGAAATTGAATTGCTCAAGCAACGCCAACAAAGTCTGTCAGAACAAATGAGGCTTCGCTTTGAATTGTTAGCGCGACGTGCGTACCCCGATCTCACCCCTTTTGAGCTCCGTTGCAAAATCTTTGATGCATTGCCCGACGCCGAGGGTGATATTCGATTGATGCAGCAGGCAAACGCGGCGTTGATGAGTAAGCTAGACGCGATTTGTGCTGCCAATAATATTCAATACTGGCTTTCTTATGGTTCTCTTGTTGGCACCTTGTCTCGATCGGGTTTTATTCCTTGGGACGACGATATTGATATCTGCATGCTTAGGTCCGATCTGGATAAGCTCACTGCCGCTTTAAAAGACGACCCTGAATATCAAATTACTCTTGTATATGACTGGTTTGTAAAGTGCCGTCAAGTTCGCTTTTGTTCAACTAATTCGCTTATACCTTGTTTTGTGGGCATTTCGATTTACGACCGTGCGGCCGAGAATTCCAAGCGCGCGAACGATCGACTTAGGCAACTCAGAATTGAGCTTATGGATTTCTTTGACAAAAATGAACATGAGTTTAGTTTTTGGAAAGATAATCCTTGGATGTTTCATCCCGACAGTGGTCTTAGCGTGCAGTGCGGGGATGTTGACTTGGAAGCTCAGAGAACAGTTGTTTCTTCTGCGGAGATTGATCTTGTCCAGAGCGTATTCGATTCGTTTAACGAAAAGGCTCATGCACTTGGTTTGTTGACCGATGAGCCTCATGGCGATTTTGCATACGCGATCGATAACGTTTTTGATGCCCCTAAGCGAAAAATAATTTGGGATCGCAACGATATTCTTCCCGTAAGAAAGCATCCGTTTGGCGGTTTCTCTTTTTCGGTTCCTGCGAAAGCGGAAAAGGTCGCTGACGCCTGTTATCCTGGATGGCCTTACATGCCTATGGACATCTGCGGGCATGATCATTTTGCAAAGGATGTTTTGTCTGATCCTGATGTTCGCTCCGCGATGGCAAAGTTTGTCGTCGAATGTAATTAGTAGTTACAACGGCTTTGATTAAGGTATTTGAAATGCAGTTTAAACTTGCGAATGTTGTACTTAAAGTTGAAAAGCATGCAAAGGATTTTCCCGAACTCTACTATCGCGTGCTCTCTGGTGATGCTTCGTATGATGACGACATTCATTCACTTCATATCAATGGAAACGTTGACTTTTTGACGTATGTGAATGGCTTATCTGCTGGCAAATGGCATCAATATGCGTCTGTTGGCGGCGTCGTCTTGCATATGGCTTTATTTGGCAGGGGCCGGGTTGTCGTTCATGGAGTGAGATCTTGCGAACTGAATCCCGTCGAGCTTAAATCTTATCCTTTTGATGGCGATAAAGTTGATCCTTGCGTTCTCGATATCGATATCGATACAACCGGCTACGACTTGATCGGTTTTAGGATTGAGAGTGATGAGAGCTATTCCGTAGACCTCTTGAACGCCTCTTATCTGACTGATGTTCCTGAGGACTCAATTAACCAGATCAATCTTGCTCTTTCTACTACTACATTTAAGAATGAGCAGTACATTCTTCCGAATATTGAACTCGTTAAAGCAGGCATCTCCAAAGAGGACGGTCCGATTCGCGACCACTTCCACATGTTTGTCGTCGACAATGGGCAGACGCTCGATTCTGCATCACTTTCCGATGGGCTAGTCACCGTGCTCCCGAATCCCAATACGGGCGGTTCGGGGGGATTCGCGCGTGGAATGATGGCGGCTACTGAAACTCCTGATCGGTTCACCCATATCATCTTGATGGATGACGATGTCTCTATCATGCCCGAGAGTTTGATTCGTACGTTCAACCTGCTCTCTCTTGCTAGGGGCAAATATAAGGATGCCTTTATTAACGGCGCCATGCTTTCGATGGAGGATCCCACTCGTCAGTTTGAGGATGTCTCGTATGTGACGACTACTGGTGCCTATCGTCGAGTAAAAGAAGATCTGAATGTTGGCAAGCTGGCTGACATTCTCGAAAACGAGCGTACGAGTGTTGAGGTTGACCAGGCCTATGGAGCTTGGTGGTATAGCTGCATTCCGGTGAAGGCTATCGAAAAGAACGGTCTTCCCATGCCTTTCTTCATCCGCTGTGACGATGTTGAGTTTGGCATGCGCAATAAGCCTGTCTACATGACCATGAATTGCATTTGCGCGTGGCATGCAAGCTTTGAGGGGCGTTTCCGCGCTTCGGTTGACTGCTACCAGTACTTCCGCAACTTCTTTGCCATGATTTCACTCGATGATTGTGCTGATGAGAAAATGTTTGTCCTTCGTATTCAGCGAGGGGTACGTCAGAACTTGCGCGATATGGATTATCAGGCTGCTGAGTTTATCCTTGATGGCTTTGAGGACTATCTGCGCGGCCCTGAGTATCTCCAGAAGCTTGATGGCGCCGCGACGATGATTGGTAAGGGTAAGTTAAACGAAAAGCTGATTCCTGTTTCCGAAATGGATCCAGAGCTTCTTCGCAAGGCTGGGGTTACGGAGCAAGTGCTCGCTAATGTTAATCTGGAATTCCATCCTTCGAAATTTATGAAGTATTGGAGATCTATTCCTTACGACAAACACTATCTTCCCGATGCGCTGTTGCGCGGAAAGCCCGGCTATGTGGTCAAGAACGGCAGCTGTACGCTTGAGGGCAACTCGACACGTTGCAAGACGCTGGTATTTCTTGATCCGACCCGCGAGAAGGGGGCGGTCCGCACGATGGATCGAGCGCGGTTCAAGAGTATTCGCCGCCGAGAGCACGAACTGATGGCGCGATATCGTAAAGAGGGCAAGAGCGTCAGGGGGGCATGGAAAGATGCCATGCCGTACATGACTTCGCGAGAGTTCTGGGAACAGTATTTAGGTCTGAAATAAGAAGAGGTCCGGATTAAGTCCGGACCTCTTCTTATTTTGAATAGGTTTTATAGGCTTGTAGCTCCCATTGTTTTCTTTCGACTTTTGCTACTGAGTCGAGGATTAGTCCCGTTGCTAGGCTCAACCCACACAGGAACATGAATGAGGCCGCAAGTATGGCCGTGGGGAAACAGGGGACTAAGCCGGTTTGGAAGTACTCCCTAACAATTGGAATTCCGAGGGCAAGGCCTATGATGGCGAAGATGAGCGCTATAAGTGTAAAGAACTTGAGCGGACGATAGTCTTTAAAGAGCGTTCCAATCATTGCGATGACCTTGATGCCGTCGCTAACGGTGTTGAGCTTGGACTCGGAGCCTGCGGGCCGATCGCGATACTCCACCGGCACGTCTTTAATTCGCCAGCGGTGATCGACAGCGTGGATGGAGAGCTCGGTTTCGATCTGGAAGCCCTCGCTCAAGACGGGGAAGGTCTTGACGAAAGGCTTGCTCATGGCTCGGTAGCCGGTCATCACGTCGTCAAAGCTGTAGCCGTAAATCCACTTAATCATAGCGCGAACAAGGTTGTTGCCAAACCCGTGAAAGGCTCGTTTATTCTCTTCGGCATAGGTGCCGTTTGACAGGCGATCGCCAACGGTCATATCCGCTTCGCCGTTAAGGATGGGCTCACAGAGTGGCTTGGCGGCCTCAGCAGGGTAGGTATCGTCGCCGTCGACCATCAAGTAGCATTCGGCGTCGATATCGCGGAACATTTGGCGACATACGTTACCTTTGCCCTGCCTGGACTCATGGCGCACCGTAGCCCCGTGCTGTTTGGCGATTTGCGAAGTGTCATCGGACGAGTTGTTGTCGTAAACATAGACAACTGCACCGGGTAGCTCTCGATGAAAATCGTCGACAACTTTGCCAATCGTCAGCGCTTCGTTGTAACAGGGAATTATGACGGCGGTATTCGAATAGTCCATGTAGGACCTCCTTTAATGACTCATCTGGTCGAAAGTATACCTATCGCTTGCCCCTTTGCTTAGATATGGGTTAGTTCTCCAGATTTGTTGCGGTGAGTTATCGTCATCGTGGGAGGGCTATACTTTCTACTGTTATGTTTTACGAGACAAGGAGATGGTCCGTGGCTGACAACGTAGAGAGTCAGAAAGCGGTGGCTAAACCGGCCTCTCACGCTAAAAATGATTTTGAAAAGGACAAGTTCATTCTTAAGCAGCTTGTCACCAAAGATTTTAAAATCAAATATCGTCGCAGTGTTCTGGGTGTGGCATGGTCCGTGCTTAATCCGCTGTTGATGATGGTTGTTATGTCGATCGTGTTCTCGACAATCTTCGCGCAAGGTCGCAATGGTTCTATTACGCCCGAAATGTATCCGCTTTACTTGATCGTCGGTAACGTGACTTTCTCTGTCATGTCCGAGTCGACGAACCAAGCGCTTATGTCCATCATTTGGGCTTCCTCGCTGCTTAAGAAGGTCAAGGTGCACCGTTGGGTCTTTCCGGTGCAGAAGGTGCTGTTCTCGCTCGTTAACTTCGCCTTCTCTTTGGTTGCCGTCGCCTTGGTTATGCTTTGGTTCCACGTGCTTCCCACCTGGCATTTAATTCTTCTGCCGGTTTGCTTGCTCCTGCTTATGTGTTTCTGCATGGGCTTGGGCATGATGCTGTCTGCGCTGGCGGTTTTTTTCCGCGATGTTATGCACCTGTGGACCGTTGTTATCACGGCCTGGATGTATCTGACGCCGATTTTCTGGACGACCGACTTCATTAGCCAGATGGCACATTGGATTCAGGTGCTCGTGGTTGTCAATCCCATGTACAACTACCTTCAGTTTATGCGCGATATTTTCCTGTTTAACACCATGCCCTCTGCGCTTACCTTTGGGCTGTGTGTTGTTTGGGCTGTTATTGCTCTTGCTATTGGCTACACTGTGTTTCATAAGACTGAGCACAAGTTTATTCTCTACATCTAAGGAGCGCTGTTCATGACTGAATCTGCTATTGATTACAGCAAGCAGCCCCTTGCTGTTGAGGTCAAAGACGTCACCATGATCTTTAACATGGCGTCCGAGTCGCTTACGAACCTCAAGGAGTACTTTATTAAGCTCGCCAAGCACGAGCTGTTCTTTGAGGAGTTCCGTGCGCTTAAGCACATTTCGTTTAATGTGCATCGCGGCGAGGTCGTTGGCCTTGTTGGTACTAACGGCTCCGGTAAGTCTACGATGCTCAAGATTATTGCTGGCGTTTTGGAGCCCAGTGAGGGCGAGGTTAAGGTCCATGGCAATATTGCACCTCTGATTGAGCTCGGCGCTGGTTTCGATCCTGAGCTTACCGCGCGTGAGAATATCTATCTGAACGGTGCGCTGCTTGGATACACGAAGGAGTTTATTGACGCTAGCTTTGACGAGATTATTGAGTTCGCCGAGCTTAAAGACTTCGTTGACATGCCACTGAAGAACTTCTCTTCGGGTATGGTTGCACGCATTGCCTTTGCTATCGCTACGATTACCGAGCCCGACATCCTGATCGTCGATGAGACGCTTTCTGTTGGCGATGTCTTTTTCCAGCAGAAGTGCGAGCGCCGCATCCAGCACTTTATCGAGAGTGGCGACGTCACGGTCTTGTTCGTTTCTCACTCTATGGAGCAGGTTGAGCGCATTTGCCAGCGTGCCGTATGGATTGAGAAGGGCGACCTGCGCATGGATGGACCCGTGGACGAGGTCTGCAAGGCGTACCACGACCAGTTCAAGTAGGTTATAATTTATTAGCCGTGTGAACTTGTACCCGCTTGGACGCGCGGCTTCAATGCTCCATTAGCTCAGTTGGATAGAGCAGGGGACTTCTAATCCCAAGGTCGACGGTTCGAATCCGCCATGGAGCACCAATAGAGTTTTTTAAGACCCGGTTATTGTGCCGGGTCTTTGCTTTTTGGGGCGCGTGCGCATGCAGTGTTCCCTCAACAATAAGTCCGATGCAGCGATGCTGCACCGGACTTTCTACATCCCAGAATGGCTATCAGTCTTTGGCTGTTGGGCTTTTACGCCTCAGTCGGCTCCACGCCCAGCTCGTTGCGGACGAGCTCGAAGGCGGCGGCGATGGCCTTGTCCATGTCGTAGTACTTGTAGCCGCCCAGGCGTCCGGCGAAGATCACGTCGCCCTCCTGCGCCGCCAGCTCCTCGTACTGCCTGTACAGGGCCTCGTTCTTGGCGTCGTTGATGGGGTAGTAGGGCTCGTCGCCGGGCTTCCAGTCCGCCGGGTACTCGCGCGTGATGACGGTCTTCTCCTGCGTGCCGAACTCGAAGTGCTTGTGCTCGATGATGCGGGTATAGGGGACCTCGCGCTCGGTGTAGTTGACCACGGCCACGCCCTGGTGGTCCTGCTCGTCGAGCGTCTCGGTCTCGAAGCGCAGGCTGCGGTACTCGAGCGTGCCCAGCCTGAAGTCGTAGAACGCGTCGATGGGGCCGCAGTAGATCGTCTTGGCGGCGATATCGGGCTCGGCGGCGGCCAGCTCCTTGTACTCCACGCCGCAGCGCACCTCGACGCCCTCGAGCATGTTGGCGACCATCTTGGTGTAGCCGCCCATGGGGATGCCCTGGTAGCGGTCGTTGAAGTAGTTGTTGTCGTAGGTGAAGCGGCAGGGGAGGCGCTTGATGATGCTCGCGGGCAGCTCCTTGCAATCGCGGCCCCACTGCTTCTCGGTGTAGCCCTTCACGAGCGTCTCGAAGATGTCGCGGCCGACGAGCGACAGCGCCTGCTCCTCGAGGTTTGCCGGCTCGCCGATGTTCTCGGCGGCCACCTGCTCGGCGATCTTGGCCTTGGCGTCGGCCGGCGTGACGACGCCCGGCCACATCTTGGCGAAGGTGTTCATGTTGAAGGGCATGTTGTACATCCTGCCGTGGAAGTTGGCGACCGGCGAGTTGACGTAGTTGTTGAACTCGGCGAAGCGGTTGACGTAGTCCCAGACGTCCCTCATGGAGGTGTGGAAGATGTGCGCGCCGTAGCGGTGGACCTGGATGCCCTCGACGTCCTCGGTGTAGATGTTGCCGGCGATGTGGTCGCGGCGGTCGATGACCAGGACCGACTTGCCGGCGCGCTTGGCGGCGTTGGCGAAGACGGCGCCAGAGAGGCCGGCGCCGACGACGAGGTAATCGTACTGGGACATGGATATGCTCCTTTGTATGTCGATTGGACAGTTACTTTAGTTTAGGGACAAACATATCTAATGTCTTTGTCCCAGGGATTAGTGTAGCAGATGCTCTTTCAACAGCTCCAACGCGTGGGCGTAGCCTTGGAGGCCCTCGCCGGTGATGGTGGCGAAGCAGGCCAGGCGGGCGTAGCTTACCTGGCGGAAGTCCTCACGCGTTTCGACGGCGCTGATGTGGACCTCAACGGCGGGGATGGCGACGGCTTTGAGGGCGTCGAGGATCGCCACACTCGTATGCGTGTAGGCTGCCGGGTTGATGACGATGCCGTCGACCTTGCCGTAGGCCTCCTGAATCTTGTCGACGATGCTGCCCTCGTGGTTGGACTGGAAGACCTCGACCTCGTCAAAACCCTGTGCAGCGCCTGCCTCCTGGCAGATCTGGACCAGGCGGTCGTAGTTGTCGCTGCCGTAGATGCCCGGCTCGCGAATGCCGAGCATGTTGAGGTTGGGACCGTTGATGACGAGTGCTTTCATGGTTGCTTCCTTTGCGGTTGGTCGGGCGGTGAGGCGGAATGAAAAACCACCACAAAGGTGCCTGTCCCCTTTGTGGTGGTTTTTGTTAGAGAGCGGGTGGGAGGGTGTCGAGGACGGCGCGGGCGGTGTTGGCGGCGCAGTCGCGCGAGTCGATGGTGTGGTCGGCCCAGGCGCGGTAGCGCGGCATGCGCTGCTCGGCGAGCTTTTCGATGCCATCGCGGGCAGTGATGGGGCGTCCCTTATGAGCGAGTTCGTCGAGCTTGCGGTTAAGCATCACGATTCGGCTGTTCTGGTGCAGCAGCGGATAGTTCTCATCGCGCGTGACCACGCCGCCGCCGGTGGAGAGCACCAGGCCACTGCGCTTGGAGATGTCGGCTAGCGCCGCCGTCTCCTGCTCGCGGAAGGCCGCCTCGCCGCGCTCGACGATAAAGTCGGCGCAGGGCATGCCCAGGCGCTCCTCGAGGGCGCGATCGAGGTCGATGTGCTCGCGGTCCGTGAGCTGGGCGATCTGCTCGCCCACGCGGGTCTTGCCCGAACCTGGCATGCCAATCAGGGCGATGTTCTGCTCGCGGTGAGACAGGCGCTCCGTTACGTCCAGGATGCGCTCGCGCGGGGTGGCTTTGCCGGTGTAGCGCTCAACAGCCTGTGCTGCTTGTGCCACAAGCATGAGCAGGCCGCCGATGCAGGGGATGCCGCGGCGCTCGGCCTCGAGCATCAGACCCGTGCGGGCGGGGTTGTAGACAATGTCGATGACGCCCTCGAGCGCATCGAGGCCTTCGAGCGTGCAGGGAGCGTCGGGGCAGTGGGGGAACATGCCGGCAGGCGTGCAGTTGACGAGCAGCGCGGCATCGGATTGCTGCGCGATGTTGTCGTAATTGACCTCGCTCGTGCGACCCACGGGTACGACGATGGCGCCCAGATCGCCGAGCACCATGCTGGCCGTAGTGCCCGCGCCACCGGTGGCGCCGAGCACAAGGACCTTCTTGTCGGCAACTTCAACGCCCAGCTCCTCGACCAGACACTGAAAACCAAAGTAGTCGGTGTTGTCGCCGCGCAGGCGGCCATCGGGCAGGCGCGTGATGGTGTTGACGTTGCCCATGCGCTCGGCCAGCGGGCTCAGCTCGTCCAGGTATTCCATGACGGCACGCTTGTAGGGGATGGTCACGTTGGTGCCTTCCCATTCATCGCCCGTCATAAAAGCCTCGAGATCCTCGGGCTCGCGCTCAAAACGCACGTACTCGAGCCCAGCGAGCTCTTTGTAGATGGTCGGGGTGTAGCTGTGGCCCAGCACGCGGCCCAGCACGCCGTAGGGGCGGGTCGCGACGGTATCGGTCATCTAGAGCACCTCCGTATAGCTGCCAAAGTAGGTGAAGCTCTCGCACACGTCGTCGATTGAGTCGAGCAAGTCGTCGAGGGCCTTGCTGCCAAAGGGGCAGTCCAGGTCAAAGTAGAACATAAACTCAAAGTCGTGCCCGGGGATGGGGCGGCTCTCGAGCTTGATGAGGTTGATGTTGAGGGCGTAGAAGCGCTCGAGTACGCGATAAAGCGCGCCCGGCTCATTGGCCGTGGCGATCATGAGCGAGGTACGGTTGGCACCGGGATAGACGCGCGGTTCGCGACTGATGACGACGAAGCGCGTGTAGTTGTTGTCCGAGTCCTGGATGTTGGGCTCCAGCACCTCGAGGCCATACAGCTCGGCACAGCTGCGCGAGGCGATGGCGGCGACATCGGTGCGCTCGGAGTTGGCGACCATCTCGGCCGACATAGCGGTGTTGGGGTACTTGGTGGCATGCAGTCCGTGGCCCTCGATAAAGCCGGCGCACTGGGCAATGGCTTGGCCGTGGCTGTAGACCTCGCGCACGTCGGCGAGCTTGGTGCCGGGTTTGACGAGTAAGTTGTGATCGATCTTGAGGCGCAGCGAGCGCACGATATGGAAGTCGAACTGCGCGAGCAGGTCGTAGACGGCGTTGACCGATCCGGCAGTTGAGTTTTCGATGGGCAACACGCCAAACTCGCAGAAGCCGTCGCGTATGGCGCGCATAACGCCCTCGAAGGTCTCAAAGAAGGCGATATCGGGCACGTCGAAGAGCTTGCACGCGGCGATCTGGCTGTAGGCGCCCTCAACGCCCTGGCAGGCAACGGTAGCCGTCTGGGGGAAGGGCGTGTCAAAGGCTGCGGCCGTGGCACGGGCTTTTTGCGACACCGTTATGCCCTTGAGCTCGTTGATGTAGCGCTGCTGCTCGGCCTTGCTCATGCTCATGAGGAGGCGGAACAGGGTGATGGTCTGGGCCTCGTAGCGCTCGGGTGCGCGGCTGGCGAGGTTGTTGAGTTTGGAGCGCTCGCGGGCGGGGTCAAAGACGGCCTTGCCCATCTCGATCTTGGATTTGGCGACTTCGGTGGCAATGTCCATGCGCTCGATCAAGCTATCGAGGAGCGTGGTGTCGATGCCGTCGATGGCCTGGCGAATATCGGCAAGGTCCATGGAGGCCCCTTTCACGTAACGGCTGAGTTGACAGGCAACCCAGGTGAGGCGGGTTAGAGCTGGGCGGCGTCCTCGAGGAGGGCGTCCCAGATGGCGAGGGCGGCGGCTGCTTCGGCTACGGGGACGGCGCGCGGGACGATGCAGGGATCGTGGCGGCCGTGGACCGAGAGCTCGGCATTTTCCATGGCGTCCATGTCCACGGTCTGTTGCTCGCGACCGATGGAGGGCGTCGGCTTTACGGCCATCCGCCACATGACGGGTGCGCCCGTGGAAATGCCGCCCAGGATGCCGCCGGCGTTATTGGACTCGACCGCAATCTCGCCGGTCTCGGCATCAACGCGATACGGATCGTTGTTCTCGCTGCCGCGCATGGCGGCCACGGCAAAGCCCATGCCAAACTCCACACCCTTTACGGCGGGAATGCCAAACGCGATCTGCGCTATGCGGTTCTCGATACCGTCGAACATGGGGTCGCCGATGCCCGCGGGAAGCCCGTAGATGCCGCACTCCACGATGCCGCCGATACTGTCGAGCTCGTCGCGCGCGGCTAGGATCTCCTCGCGCATGCGGTCGGCTGCGGCGGCGTCAATGCAGGGCAGGTCGTTCGTGAGGATCGCCTTGCGGTCGGCCTCGCGATAGACCATGTCGTCCATGGGCAGGTCGGAGATGCCGCCGATCTGCGCGACGTGCGCCATGACCTTGATGCCGCGGGCCTCGAGTGCCTGCAGCGCGATGCCGCCGGCGATGCACAAGGGGGCCGTCAGGCGGCCGGAGAAGTGTCCGCCGCCGGCGACGTCGTGCATGTTGTGGTACTTCACGCGCGCGGGAAAGTCTGCGTGCCCTGGGCGGGGCTTGCGGCGCAGCTCGGAATAGTCCTTGGAGCGCGTGTTGGTGTTTTCGATAATTGCTGCGATGGGTGCGCCAGTGGTGTGTCCGTCGACCACACCGGCAATGATATGCGCGGCGTCGGCCTCGTGGCGCTTGGTTGCGGTCTCGTCGCGACCGGGGGCACGACGGTCCAAAAAGGCCTGTAGCTGCTCCTGGTCAACGGCAATACCGGCAGGAATGCCGTCGAGTGAGCAGCCGATAGCGGGGGAGTGCGACTGGCCAAAGATACTCAGATGCAAGACGTTGCCAAAGGTCGAGGACATGCTATTCCTCCTCGAGCGTGACCTTGCCGCCCAGCAGGCGGTAGTGGTCAAAGAAATCGGGATAGGACTTGTTGACGGCCTCGGCGCCGTGGATCACAACTTCGCCAGTGGCGCGGCTCGCGGCGATGGCGGCCATCATGGCGATGCGGTGGTCGTTGTGCGAATCGACCTCGCCGCCGGTAAAGGCGTCAACACCCTTGATGATGAGGTCGTCGCCGGCAATGCGCACCTGTGCACCCAGTGCGGTGAGCTCGCGGGTGGTGGTGGCTAGACGGTCAGATTCCTTGATGCGCAGGCGCGCGCAGTCACGGATGAACGTGCGGCCCTGTGCCAGCGAGGCCACGGCCGAGATAACGGGTACCAGGTCGGGAATGTCGTGGGCACTCATCTCAAAGCCGGCGAGCTTGTCGGACTGCACGGTGGCGGCGTTGGTGGAGCGCACGATGCGGGCGCCAAAGCGCGAAAGCGCAGCAAGCACGTTGCGGTCGCCCTGTGCGGAGCTCAGCGACACACCCTCCACGGTGATGGGGTCGGAGCCGATGGCGCCGGCGCACAGCCAAAAGGCAGCGTTGGACCAGTCGCCCTCGACGGCCACGTTGCCGGGCGTGCGATACGAGCCACTGCTCACGCGGAAGTTCGTGACCTCGGGCTGACCGTCCTTGGCGGGAATGCGCTCGACGTTGACCTCAACGCCAAAGGCCTTCATGGCCTGGATCGTTAGGTTGATGTAGGGACGGCTCTCAATGAGGCCGGTCACCTGCACGCAGGAGGGCTGGGCCAGCAGCGGGGCTGCCAGCAGCAGGCCCGAGATGTACTGCGAGCTCACGTTGCCCGGCAGCACAAAGGTGCCCGGGCGCATGCGTCCGTTCGTCTTGAGCGGAAAACCGCCCAGACCCTGTAGGTCGCAGCCGGCGGCAATGATCTCGTCCGAGAGCGGCGAGAGCGGGCGGGCGCCCAGGCGGCCCTGGCCCACGAAGGTGGCATCCGCACCCAGCGCGCAGGCGACGGGCAGCATAAAGCGCAGCGTGGAGCCGCTCTCGCCGCAGTCGAGCGTGCCGCCGGCAAGGGCCTTGAGCAGGCCAAACTCAACACTCTTCATGGTGGGGTGGACCTGGAAGCCGTCCTCGACGGTCTCGATGCGAGCGCCCAGGGCCGTAAGGCAACGCACCGTAGCCTCGATGTCGGCGCAGGTGGTGTTGCAGGTGACGTGTGTCTCGCCGTTGGCAAGCGCGGCGCAGATGATCAGGCGGTGCGCCATCGACTTGGACGCGATGGCAGGAACGGTGCCCTTGAGCGGGGACGGGGTGATGCGGGCTAGCATGCGGATGCGTCTCCCTTCTGGCCGAGGCCTTCGGCAATGAGTTCGTGGAAAGTGGAAAGCGGCGTGCGGTCGATGCTGCAGCGGCCAATGCCGTGCGGAATCACCAGATCGATGGTGTCGCCCGCGCGCTTCTTGTCGTGGAGCGCCTCGGCAAAGACGGCATCGACATCGAGGTCGCAGCGGGTCTTGAGGCCATGGCGGGCGCAGAGTTCCTCAATACGACCGGGCAGTGCAGCATCGCAGACGCCGTGCAGGGCCGCGGCGCGCGTGATGATGCCCATGCCGATCGACACGCAGTTGCCGTGTCCGAGCTCAAAGTGCTCGCAGGCCTCGACGGCGTGTCCGGCGCTGTGTCCAAAGTTGAGGAGCTTGCGCTGGTTGGTTTCGCGCTCGTCGGCGACGACCACGGCGCGCTTGATGTCGATATTACGGGCGATGATGAGCGCTACGCGGGCCACATCGCGGTTGAGCAGCTCCAGCGTGAGCGGGGTCTTCTCCAGCTCGGCGAAAAGCTCCGGGTCGGCGATCACGGCGTGCTTGACGACCTCGCCGCAGCCGTCGGCGAACTGCTCGGGCGTGAGGGTGGCCAGGCACCCCACGTCGGCGATAACCACGCTCGGCTGCCAAAAGGCGCCGGCCAAGTTCTTGCCTGCAGCCAAGTCGATGGCGGTCTTGCCGCCCACCGACGAATCCACCATGGCGAGCAGGCTCGTCGGGATCTGCACAAACTTGCAGCCGCGCATGTAGGTAGCGGCCACAAAGCCCGCCACGTCGCCCACGACGCCGCCGCCGAGTGCCACGATCACGTCGGAGCGCGAAAGCTCGTGCTCGGCCACAAACTCCAAAATTGCAACATAGGTTTCGGCGCGCTTATGGGCCTCGCCGGCCTCGAAGGTGCAGATGCTCACCTCGTAGCCTGACGCCTCCAGGCTCTGCTTAACGGGCATCTGGTAGAGCGGGCCCACGTTGGTGTCCGTCACGATGACGGCCTTGGTGCCGCCAGCAGTGGCGCGCACGAGCGGTCCCGCCTGCTCCAGCAAAAACGTGCCAACATGCACCTGGTAGGGGCGTGCAGTGTCGATATCGATGGTAATCGCCATAAGCTTCGGTCCTTTCGACCTGGCGTGATAGGTGGTCTAGTGGGAGGCCTCGTCGTCGAGCGCGCGCTTGATACGGTCGCCCTCGGCAAGGAGGTTCTCCAGATAGCGCTGGTCGTGGTCTTTGAGCGCTCGGCTGTAGGCTCCGAGTGCCTCGATCAGATGGTCGATCTCGAAGGCGAGCGCGTTGGCGTCGTCGATCATGAGCTCGGACCACATTTGCGGGTTGAGGTGCGCCACGCGGGTGAGATCGCGGTAGCTACCGGCCGAAAAGCCGTGGTGGACCTGGGCGGTCGGACTCTTTACGTAGGCGTTGGATACCACGTGCGCAAGCTGGCTCGTGAAGGCGATGACGCGGTCGTGCTCGGCGGCGCTGGTCACGCTGAACTTGCCAAAGCCCAAGGGGCGCACCATCTCGCGCACCTGGCCCAAAAGCTCCAGCTTGAGCGCATCGTCTACCGCGGGCGGTACGAGCACCAGCGGGGCGCCCTGGAACAGGTCGGCACGAGAGTTAGCGTAGCCCGAGAACTGGGTGCCCGCCATGGGGTGCGCGCCCACAAAGTAAAAGCCGTGCTCGCGGGCAAGCTCAAAGGCACGTTCGCACACGATGCCCTTGACGCCCACCGTGTCGATCACCACGGGGCCCATGATGGCCTCGGTGTCGGTGGCATCGGCGAGTGCCTGTGCATGCGCCTCGAGCCACTCGATGCAGGCCTCGGGGTAGCAGGCCAGGACGATGATGTCGCATTCGCCGAGTGTCTTGTCGTTGAGCTCTCCGGCGACAGTGCCCATGCTGGCGGCCGTCATGACATCGTCATCGGGGTCCCAGGCCAGTACGCGGACGCCCGCCTGTGCATAGCCGCGGGCAAAGCTACCGCCGATGAGGCCAAGGCCCACGATGCCCGCGCATTTGGGGCCGCCCTGGTTAACGCGCGCGTTTCTCACCGTACCCATGGGCTACTCCATGGTCTCTTGGCAGACAACCTCGCGGATGGCGCGGATGCGGCGCATGGTGTCGTCGAACTGATCGGGGGTGAGGGCCTGGGCGCCGTCGGACCAGGCTCGGCTCGGCTCGTCGTGGACCTCGATCTCCAGGCCGTTGGCACCGCAGGCGGTCGCGGCGAGCGCCATGGGCTCGACGTAGCGGGTGTAGCCGGTGGCGTGGCTGGGGTCGGCGACGACGGGCAGGTGCGACAGGTGGTGCAGCACCGGCACGGCGTTGAGGTCGAAGGTGTTGCGGGTGCGGGTCTCGAAGGTGCGGATACCGCGCTCGCACAGGATGACGTTGTCGTTGCCCTCGCTCATGATGTACTCGGCTGCCATAAGCAGCTCGTCGATCGTGCCGGACATGCCGCGCTTGAGCAGAATCGGTGTCTGGGTCTTGCCGACCTCCTTGAGCAGGGGGAAGTTCTGGGCGTTGCGGGCGCCGATTTGCATGACGTCAATCTTCTTGTCAAGGAAGACCTGCACGTCGCGTGGGTCCATGATCTCGGTGACGATCGGCATGTCGAGCTCGGCAGACGCCTCGCACAGCAGGTCCAGGCCGGCGGGACCCATGCCCTGGTAGGCGTACGGGGAGGTGCGGGGCTTGTAGGCACCGCCGCGCAGCATCGTGGCGCCGGCGGTCTTCACGCGGCGGGCGATGCGGATGAGGTTCTCGCCCTCGACGGAGCAGGGGCCGGCGATGACCTGGAACTGGTCACCGCCGATCTTGACGCCGTGGCCGCAGTCGATGACGGAGTCCTCGGGGTGGAACTTGCGGTTGGCGCGCTTGAACGGCTCGGAGACGCGCTGCACGCGCTCGACGACGTCCATGGACTCGAGCAGGAACGGGTCGATCTTGGTCGTATCGCCCACCAGGCCGATAATCGTCTCGTTCTCGCCGCGCGAGACATCGGTCTTCAGGCCCTTTTTCTCAATCCAGCTGACGATATGGCCGACGGCCTCGTCGCTGGCGCTCTGCTTTAAAATTGCAATCATGGTGTGCCTCTCACCTCGATGGATAACTTTTGCAAAAACGGCCCGCAATGCGAGCCGTGTATATATGGTGCATGAGAGTTTATACTATCTGACTCGCTTTTGCCTTCTAAAGTGGGCCGTTGCGCCGCGTCTTCCTCGGAATTGCAAAGCTTTTTCTTTTATTTTGTTAGCCCGTGGTGCACTTGGGTATAATGCCAAATGTTGGCCCTATTAGCTCAGGGGATTAGAGCGTCTGCCTCCGGAGCAGAAGGCCGTTGGTTCGAATCCAACATGGGGCACCATCGAACGTAAGACCGTCCGAACCTCGCATGGTCCGGGCGGTTTTTCTTATACCGACGCGACGTGATGGGACGTGGTATGGCAGCAACGGATATCGAGCGCGGACTCTCGACCGCCGAGGTCGAGGAGCGCATCGCCGCCGGTAAGATCAACCGCAACATGGAGCTCAAGACCAAGTCGGTCAAAGAGCTCATCATCGAGAACCTCTGCACGCTGTTCAATTTGATCAACGTGATCTTGGCGTTCCTGGTCATTTTGACCGGTTCGTTTAAGAACCTGACGTTCCTGTTCGTGGTGTTCCTCAATACCGCTATTGGCGTCATTCAATCCATGCGGTCCAAGAAGATGGTCGATAAGCTCACGCTGCTGACCTCCAAGAAGGCCATCGCGGTGCGCGACGGCGCCGAGGTTGAGCTCGACCTGGACCAGATCGTGCTCGACGACATCATCCGCCTGGGGCGCGGCGACCAGATTCCCGCTGACGCCGTGGTGGTTTCGGGCGAGGCGCTCGTGAACGAGAGCCTGCTGACGGGCGAGAGCGACCTTATTAAGAAACAGCCCGGTTCCGAGCTCATGAGCGGCAGCTTTATCGACTCGGGCCTGCTGCGCGCCCGCGTGATCCATGTCGGCGCCGACAACTACGTGGCTAAAATTAATAACGAGGCGAAGTACGTCAAAAAGGTCAATTCCGAGATCATGAACGCGCTTAACGCCATCGTGCGCTTTGCGAGCATCATCATGATCCCGCTCGGTTTGGCGTTGCTTGCCTCGAGTGTGAGCGAGCTGTGGGATGCCGCGGGAACCCCGGGCGATAGTGCGCTTTCATGGTGCTTCTCCGAGCTGTTGGCTGGTCATGTGCCTTCGTCGGCGCTGCTGTCCACGGTGGGCGCCCTGCTGGGCATGATCCCGCAAGGCCTGGTGCTGCTGACCTCGTCGGTGCTCGCCATCGCCACGGTGCGCCTGGCCCGCCGCAAGGTGCTGGCGCAGCAGCTCTACTGCATCGAGACGCTCGCTCGCGTCGACGTGCTGTGCCTGGACAAGACGGGCACCATTACCTCGGGTCGTATGGAGGTCGAGGGCACCTACCCGCTGCCTGTTGAGGGTGTTGGCTTTGGCGTGGACTCGGACGAGGCGGCTGTTCCCGTCGATACCACGGTGCTCGACTTTGCGCTTGCCAACGTAGCACGTGCGACCTCGGCAGATGCCAACGAGACCTGCCAGGCGCTGCTCAACTACTACGCCGATCGTCCGGTCGAGGTGTCCGATCCGCTGTCGGTCATTCCGTTCTCGTCGTCAAAAAAGTGGAGCGGCGCGTCGTTTGCGCAGGGCTCCTATGTGATGGGTGCCGCGCAGTTTGTGCTCTCTGATCGCGCATTTGCGCAGGTCGAGAATCGTGTGGCCGAGCTTGCCGACACTTGCCGCGTGCTTGTGGTAGCCCGCGTGGACGGCTTTACGCCCGACGGCGATATGGTGGGCGAGGCCGAGCCCGTGGGCTTTGTGACCATTCGCGATGAGATTCGCACCTCGGCGGCCGAGACTATCGGTTACTTTAACGAGCAGGGCGTGACCCTCAACGTGATCAGCGGCGACGACCCGCGTACGGTGTCGTCGATCGCGCGCGTGGTGGGCGTGCCGGGGGCGGACGCTTATGTGGACGCCACGACGCTCGATACGCCGGCCAAGCTCGATGCCGCAGTGGACCGCTACCATGTCTTTGGTCGTGTGACCCCGCAGCAGAAGCGCGAGCTCGTGCAGGCGCTCAAGCGCCGCGAGCACACCGTGGCCATGACGGGCGACGGCGTCAACGACGTGCTGGCGCTCAAGGAGGCCGACTGCTCCGTCGCCATGGCGGCCGGCTCCGATGCCGCGCGTAATGTGGCCGAAATCGTACTCGTCGACAACGATTTTGCCTCGATGCCCGCCGTGGTGGCCGAGGGCCGTCGCTCCATCAACAACCTGCAGCGTTCGGCCTCACTGTTCCTGACCAAGACGCTGTTCTCGATGGGCCTGGCGGCGCTGTGTATCGCGCTGCCGCCGTACCCCTTCGAGCCCATCCAGATGACGCTCATTAACTTCTTCTGCATCGGCGCGCCGGGCTTTGTGTTGGGCCTGGAGCCCAACAATGCTCGTGTGAAGGGTGCGTTTTTGAGCAACGTACTCAAGCGTGCACTGCCGGCGTCGATTGCGGTCATTTTGGCTGCGGCGCTCGACATCTTTGTGGCGCGCGTGTTTGGCTTTAGCCAGCTCACGCTGTCTACGATGTGCCTGCTTACGTCGTGCGCGGCGAGCGTCAGCCTAATCTGGCGCATCTCGCAGCCTCTCACGCCCTTACGTGTGGTGCTCTTTGTGTTTGTAGTCGCCGGCATCCTGGTGGGCGTTATCGGATTCCCAGAGCTGCTGTCTATTGCCAACCTGTCGATGGGCCAGATGGTTATCTTGGCTGTCATCGTGGTCTTTACCTGCTCGGTGTTCTTTAAGCTCGCCACGATGATGGATTTGCTCAAGCCGCGTCGTCGTCATGCTGCAACTGGTTTTGGCCGCGGTGTGCGCGTCCACCTGGGTCGCGGTGGCGGCAAGGTGAGCTCGACGGGTTCGACGGCCGAGCGTTTTGCCAAGCGCGTCGCCGCCGACATGGCGCAGCGCCGCGAAGATCGCACCGTTCGCGAGGCCGAGGCCCGCGCGCTCGAGGGCGTGGCCCAGGTCCAGCCCAAGAAAAAGAAGGGTACCGGAGCCAATCGCTCTCGCGTGACCAAGTCCGCCCAAGGCATCAAAGTCTCGATGCCAAGCAAAAAGAAGAAGTAGCTACGCGCCCTGGCGATGTTGAATTGGTGCCTTGTTCCTGTGGGGCCGTGGCGATGTTATGCTCTAACCTCGATTGTTTGAATTGCTTCGAAAAGAGGATGCCGTGATCTGCCCGCATTGCCTTAAGACTATCGAGGACGGCGCCTCGTTCTGCCCCTACTGCAACGCCTATGTGGGTCCGGGCGATGGTCCCGAGCACACCGAGTTCGTGTTCTGTGAGGGCTGCGGTGCCCGTCTTTCTCCGCATGATCGTACGTGCCCCAAATGCGGACGCCCCGCTCCGGGTATCCTCTCCGAGGACGCAGCCGCATCCGACCTGGCAGCGGGCCGCACGGCGGGCTTTCCGCGCCTAACGCAAGAGCAGATCGATACCGAGGTGCCGCATGCGCCAGCCTCTGCCGCTGCGGTGCTCTCAGACGCCGCCGATCCTAACGAGACCTGCGTGCTGCCGGCTTTCGATAAGGATTTCGGTGTCCCCAAGGTCGATATTCCCACGCCCGTTTCCCTGCATGACGATGCTCAAAAGTCCAAGCGCAAGGTGCACCCCGACGAGGACGCCTATCACAAGCACAAGCGTCATATTCCCAAGCCGCTTATCGTCATCGCGGTCCTTGCTGTCGTTTGCGGCGGTGCCTACTGGTTCGTGACGACCGATCCCATGGGTGTCATGCCTGGCTTCTACGACCAGTTTGGCCAAGCTGCACAAACCACCTTCCCCACGCGCCAAAAGGGCGAGGCGACTGAGGACGATACCAAGCAGGACGATTCTGCCGAGGTGGTCCAGGAAGAAACCGTGCTCACCGATGATCAGCTCTATACCAGACTCGACGGTCTGTATCAGACCATCGTGTCCTACGGTGATGAGGACCAGATCGGCGAGGTCATCGATTCCTTTAACAACGGCTATCTCCGAACGCCGCTGTCCACCCGCCAGGAGCTGTCGCAGAGTGCCTACGCCCTGCGCGACCAGATCAAAAAGACGCAAGATGAGCTTAACAACCTTAAGTATCAGGACGATACGGTCTATGCGGACGACATCGCCCACTTAAAGCAGCTTGCCGAGTGGATGTACGAGCGTGTCGACGTGATCTGTCAGAGCTGGGACATCTCGCTGGCCATTCCCGATGGTGAGTCGATGAGTTCCCACCAAAGCGATATCCTGGCGCCCATCGCGCAGGGCGGCAACAGCGCACTGAACCAGTACGACGCCAATGTGGGTTCCTGGAAGCCGCAGCAGCGTTCCTAAATTTAGTTCGCCATAGTCGGCATAACCTACGTGCGCAATTGATGTAAGCGCATGCTTATTGCTACAATTCGTACAAATATGCTTTAAACGCACGAGGAAGGAACCACATGTTTGGTTTTAAGAAAGAGCTCTACACGCCCGAGTATCAGCTTGCCGGCGACGAGTGCGCCGTTATCGAGACGTCGAAGGGTACCATCAAGGTCAAGTTTGACGGCGAGGGCGCTCCCATTCATGTCGCGAACTTCTGCGAGCTTTCTACGATGGGCTTCTATGATGGCCTTAAGTTCCATCGCTATGTGCCCGGCTTTGTCATTCAGGGCGGCGACCCCAATACCCGCGATATGTCCGGCGCCGACGTCGCTGCCGGTCTTGAGGGCCCCGACGGCATGCCCGGTACCGGTGGCCCTGGCTACTGCATTAAGGGCGAGTTTGCCACCAATCCGCGCAACAGCCATGTCGATGGTGCCCTTGCCATGGCACGCTCCATGGACCCCGATTCCGCGGGTTCGCAGTTCTACTTCTGCCTGGGCGCCCAGCATAACCTCGATTCCGGTTACACCGTCTTTGGTACCACGGTCGAGGGTCTCGATGTGATTTCGCAGCTGCGTGCCGGCGACGAGATCGTCCATGTCGAGATCGTTCACGAGTAAAGGGGACTTCCTTGAATAGCCAGCTGATCCAACAGGGCCGCGCCGCTTACCGCGCGGGTGATTTTTCCGCTGCAGCCCAGATGCTTGGGGCGGCAAAAACTCCCGATGAGATTATGGGCGAGGCCGATCACCTTCGTGGTAACGCCTTGATGCACCTGGGCATGTATGCCGAGGCCGCCGAGGCCTATGCCGCCGCCCTCAACGACGGCACCTACGGCAAGCGCGGCGCACTGCTCACCAACCGCGGCAAGGCGCTCGCCGCCGTGGGCGACTACACGACGGCCGCCCAGGCGTTCTCTGCTGCTACGCAGGATGCTTCCTATGCCACGCCGTTCAAGGCCTATCTGGGCCTGGGTAACGCGCTGTTCCAGTCGGGCGACTATGCCAACGCGGGTACTGCCTTCCGTCAGGCTGCCATCGACGGCGCCAATCCGGCTCCTGCCGCCGCACTCGGCGAGCTCGGTCGTTGCTTCATTAAGCTCGGCCGTCCGGCGGATGCCGTGGAGACCTACCGCACGGCTATCGACTTTGCCGGTCCCCGCGACGACACGCGTGCGCTCAACGTCGGCATGGGTCAGGCGCTTTCTGCCGCCGGCCGCCCCTCCGACGCACTCGACGCCTTTAACGCCGCTACTGCCGATGGCATCTACCAGCTCACCTCCGAGCAGGCCGATGAGCTTGCCCGCGTGCACGATTCGCTTGCCGCGCTGTCTGCCCAGACGGCTATGGCCACGGCTCCGGCGCCCGCGATGGACGCTCCTGCCGTCGATCCACTCGATCCTACGGGCGCGACCGGTCAGTTTATGCCCGATCCCTCGGACACTGGCTTCTTTACGCTGTCCGAGTCCGAGATGGTTCAGCAGGACCGTCAGGATCGTAAGCAGGCCAAAGTCCGTCGTCGCCATCGCCACACGGGTCTCAAAGTCTTCATCGTGCTGCTTCTGCTCATCTTGATCGCCGCGGGCGGTCTGGGCTTTGCCTACACGCGCGGCTTTGGCTTCCCGTCTCAGGAGTCTGTCGTTACCGATCTGTTCCAGGCTGCCGGCGACGGTGACACCGCAAAGGCCGAGTCTTGCCTGGCCTCGAGCCTGTCCGAGGACGCCAAGTCGATGATCATCTCCTCGATTCCGCAGGGTGCCACCGTGTCCGTCGAGGGCATGGATCAGTCCATGACCGAGACGACCGCCAAGGTTAAGGCTTCGCTGTCCAAGGGCGGCGAGCAGGAGTACACCGTCAAATTCGTGCGCTCCGACAACCATATCGGCTGGGCCGTTTCCTCGCTCGATATGGATTTCTCGGCTGCTGACAACCAGTAGTGACCTTATGGGATTTAGCTTTGCCCGGCGCTTCACCGCAAGTGAGGTGCCGGGCTTGCGCTAGTATGATGAGCTAGTAGTTTTCCAGCAATCATCCAACACATCAGGAGTTGCGTTGTTTTCTTTGATGGATATGTTCTTCGGTAGCTATGCGGGCGATCTTGCCATCGACCTCGGCACCGCAAATACGCTTGTCTCCGTGCGCGGCAAGGGCATCGTCATCCGCGAGCCCTCTGTTGTCGCCATCGACAAGAACGACGAGCGCATCCTGGCGGTCGGTATCGAGGCAAAGCGCATGCTCGGCCGTACGCCCGGCAACATCGTGGCCGTTCGTCCCCTGAAGGACGGCGTCATCGCCGACTTCGATGTTACCGAGGCCATGCTTCGCTACTTTATCGACAAGGCTTCCGAGAAGCGCTATCCGTGGACCCCGCGTCCGCGCGTTGTCGTCTGCGTTCCCTCCGGCGTCACGTCGGTCGAGAAGCGAGCTGTCTTTGAGGCCACGATCCAGGCCGGTGCCCGCCAGGCCTACCTGATCGAGGAGCCCATGGCCGCCGCTATCGGCGCCGACCTGCCCGTCGAGGAACCCACCGGCTCCATGGTCATCGACATCGGCGGCGGTACCACCGAGGTCGCCGTTATCGCCATGGGCGGCATTGTCGTCTCGCAGTCCATCCGTATTGCCGGCGACGAGTTCGATCAGGCCATCCTCACGCACGTTCGCGATGCCTACAACCTGGCCATCGGCGAGCGTACGGCAGAGGACATCAAGATCAAGGTCGGTTCCGCCGTGCCGCTCAAGGACGAGCTCGACGTCGAGGTCAACGGCCGCGACGTAATCACCGGTCTGCCCAAGACCGTGCGCATCGAGAGCGAGGAGATTCGTCGCGCACTCAACAAGCCGCTCGACGAGATGGCCAAGGCCGTCAAGGACGCCCTCGATGCCACGCCTCCCGATCTCGCCTCGGACCTTATGTACTACGGCATTTTGCTGACCGGTGGCGGCGCGCTGCTGCGCGGTCTCGACGTGCGCCTGCGCGATGAGACCGGTGTTTCGGTCAACGTCAGCCCCACGGCGCTCGATAACGTCGTTAACGGCTGTGCCCGCGTGCTCGAGGCCAATGCGTTTGATGGCGGCTTCGTCCAGACCAATGCTTAATTTCCAAAAGGTGGATTCCATTTGGCACGATCATCGGGTTTCTCCACAAATCTGAATACCAAGCGACAATCAACGGGTATGCGCCCGTTGATTGTTTTCAGCCTGATTTCGGTGTTGCTGCTCACGTTTTACATCCGCGAGGGCGAGGCAGGACCGATTCATGCCGTGCGTTCGGGCGTAACGACGATTACCTCGCCGGTGCGCTTTGTGGGTTCGGCTGTGGCGGCTCCTTTCAATGCCATCGGCAACGTGTTCTCTAACCTTACGGCGTCGCAGGACACGCTCGACGAGCTCAAGAAGCAAAACGAGGAGCTGACCTCTAAGGTTGCTGAGCTCTCCGAGGCTCAAAAGACCGCCGAGCGTCTGGAGGGGCTGGTCGGGCTGCAGTCGACCTACAACCTCAAATCGACC
>CABUOF010000017.1 GCA_902493125.1 uncultured Collinsella sp.
AGCCTTGCCCAAGCCCACCCCTCGGGCAGTTCCTCAAACGGCACTTCGTTCGCGATGCACTTATCGCTAGTCACGCGACCCTTGGCATCCACCCTCTTCTCATAGGGGGAGCCATCGGAACCGATATAGATAATGCTCTCCCCGCCTTTAGAGAACTTGGCCTTACCCTCAGCGATAAGCTTATGCTTCTCTTCACGGATGCGTTCGAGAAGGACGCTGGCAGGCTCGTCGTTCGGATCCTGCGGCACAAGCTTGCCCTCGACCGCCATTTGCAGAATTGAGTTCTTCAGGTCTTTTGCCTTCATCTACGCCTCAATCCCAAGAATCTCGCAAATTCGAGCCAACTTCTGGTCAATCTCGGCATCGAGCTTAGCGCGCTCTTCTTTGTAGCTCCTAATCAGCTCGTCGGGCGGCAAAATCTCTTCTTCCTCGTGTGGATAGCCACACAAATCAAGATTGAAGCCGCCGTCTCGCAACTCGTCGGCTGTATAGAACTTTGCCTTGGGATTACCATCTTCCTCGATATCTCGACGGTTCTCCCACCATTCCTTTACAGGTGCAAAATGTTCGAGCCTAATGGGCTTAGTCTTAGAAAAGTGCTTATATCCCTCGGGCATATCCATGCGATAGAACCAGACGCCCTCAGAAGCCCCGGAATTATCGAAGAACAGAACGTTGGTAGTGATGCTCGTGTAGGGAGCGAAAACGCTCTGCGGAAGGCGCAAAACAGTATGCAGGTTCATATCCTCAAGCAGACGACGCTTGATCTCCGTCTTCGCGCTATCCTGGCCAAAGAGAAAGCCATCCGGAATGATGACAGCAGCGCGGCCGCCTCGCTTAAGACGATAAAGGATGAGTCCAAGGAATAGATCCGCAGTTTCGGAGCTACGGAGCGCAACAGGGAAGTTGTTTTGCACTGACGCGCTTTCAGATCCTCCATAGGGGGGATTCATGAGTACGACATCAAACTGGCCATCAGGCTTGTGCTTCCATTCGCGAACATCTTTTTCAAGCGAGTTATCGTGAAAGACCTTGGGGTTGTCGATGTCGTGTAGCAGCATGTTGGTTATGCACAACAGATAGGGCAGTTGTTTCTTCTCGATGCCATAAACCGAGCTCGTGTAGGCCACGCGATCAGCCGGAGTCTCTATCTGGTTGCGGAGGATGTTGAGGGCGCTCGTCAAAAAGCCGCCTGTGCCGCAAGCAAAGTCAGCCACGGTCTCACCGAGCTTGGGCGCAAGTGCTCGGGCCATAAAGTCGGTCACCGCTCGGGGCGTGTAAAACTCACCGGCATTGCCCGCGGACTGCAAGTCTTTAAGGATGGTCTCGTAAATTTCACCGAAAGCGTGGCGCTCTTTGTACTCGGTAAAGTCAACCGCTTCGTCAATCTCATTGACGACCTGACGAAGCAGGATGCCATCTTTCATGTAGTTGTTAGCGTCAGTAAAGGCCGCCTTAACGACGACGTGACACAGGGGTGCCTCAGGTGCAAGCTCTAAGCTCTCGAGAGTCTTGAAGAGATCGTTGTTTACAAAATCGAGGAGCTCATCACCGGTAAGCGCCTTGCCGTCCTTCGCATCATGCGCCCAGCTGTGCCAGCGCAGACGCTCGGGGATGATGGATTGATAGGAGTCATCGTGAAACTCCCACTCCTGCTCCTTAGCATCGTAGATCTTGAGGAAGAAAAGCCAGGTCATTTGCTCAATGCGCTGTGCATCGCCATTGATGCCGGCGTCTTTACGCATGATGTTCTGCAGGGTCTTTACAAGAGATCCCAGTGCCATTTGCTATCGTTACCTTTCTCTATGCGATATAGAGCTCGTCCTCGAGCATCTGCGCTGCCTGAATGTACTGTTGTTTGCCGCCGAATGCGGCGACGATCTTCATTGGGCTGCCAAACCGACGGAATTCTTCGAGGTCGAGGACATGGGTATCGTCCAAGTCTACGAGGTTCGACGTCGCATATTTATCGAGAAGTGCTTCAAGGACCTCGCGCGCGACGCCGGCATACTCATAAAGCACGCCCTTCTTCTTGACGCTATTGGCTCTCTCGCTGCGCGTAAGAGGTCTCTGGTCGTAAGCAATATGGCAAATGAGGTCAAAGTCGCTCATTTGCTCCTGTCCAGTCTCGAGCCGCAGCTCGTCCAGGAATACGCCACGTGCGCGCAGCTCATCGATAACCGCTTGCTTTTTATGTTCAGAGTTCCACGCCGCTAGGAAGTGGTCAAGAGTGTCGTATTCGCCAAGGATGTTTTTTCGCGTATAGTCCTTAAGGCTCTCAGTTACAAGAAGGCCATCGGAGGAGTAATACTGCACCATCTCCGACACTACATAGACGTCGGCCCCATGAACGTGATATTTCACATGGGAGGACGGATCGTCCGGCGGTAATACGGGTGGGCCTACGATTGGAGGCGGAGGCGGGACGGGGCTGCCGCCATTGCCGCCGGGACCCGGGTCCGCAATGGGGTCACCCGGATTAGGCTCAAACACAACAACAGGCTCACCATCGAACTCGGGATCTGCGAACAAACGCGATGCGTCACGAAAATCGAGGATAGTGAAATAGAGTTTGTCGTAGTCCTCACAGATACGGGTTCCGCGGCCGATAATCTGCTTGAACTCCGTCATTCCGTGCTCACCGAACTTGTTGTCGAGCACGACTACCTTACACGTCTTGCAATTAACGCCAGTGGTGAGAAGCTTCGAAGTCGTAACGATGGTCGGGTATTTCTCGTCGGGGTCGATGAAGTTATCTAACTGAGCCTTACCTTCCCTGTCGTCACCCGTAATCTTCATGATGTAGGTGGGGTGATCTCTTACGATATCGGCGTTCTCGTTTACAAGGGCACGTCGCATGTTTTCGGCATGCTCGATGTCAACGCAAAAGACTATGGTCTTGGAGTAACGATCCGTCTCCTTTAGAAATTGAGTTATCCGCTTGGCAACTTCCTCGTAGCGCTCTTTGATGACGATCTCGCTGTCGAAGTCCTGCTTCTCGAAAACACGTTTGGGCAGAGCTTCGCCGCGATCATCCACGGTGCCTTCCTCAGTACGGTATCCGTAAATGTCGACGTTCAGCTTAGGGCGAATAACTTTATACGGGGCAAGAAAGCCATCCTCGATACCCTGTTTAAGGGAGTAGGTATAGACAGGTTCGCCGAAGTAGGTAATGTTTGAAACCTCTTCAGTCTCCTTTGGCGTGGCCGTCATTCCGATTTGAATTGCGCAATTGAAATACTCGAGTACTTTACGCCATGCGGAGTCCGCCGCGGCGCTTCCGCGATGGCACTCGTCTACGATAATCAAATCGAAGAATTCCGAGTCGAACTCGCGGAATATTTCTTCACCGTTTTCTCCAACAAGCTGTTGGTAGAGCGAGAAATAGACCTCGTAAGCAGAATCGAGCTTTCGACCTACGACCTTGGTTGTAACCCTCTTGAGAGGCTTGAAATCGCCGTCTATAGTCTGATCGACGAGAATATTGCGGTCCGCCAGATAGAGAACCTTACGAACCTCGGTAGTCTGTCGCAAGCGATGAACGATTTGAAAAGCCGTAAAAGTCTTTCCCGTTCCCGTTGCCATAACGAGCAAGATGCGATTCTTACCTCGCGCAATAGCTTCAAGCGTACGATTGATGGCGATGCACTGATAGTAGCGAGGATGATTGCCGCCGTGCTCCTGGTAATACGGAGCGGTCACAATCTCCTGGCTATACGGATGTTCAAGCCCCTTAGCTTTTGAGTATCGTGTCCAAAGTTCCGCCGGAGCGGGAAACTCGTCCATGGCAAGAGTGCGCTCTTTCCCGGTAAGAAAATCGTGCTCAACAAAACCCTTTCCGTTTGAGCTGTACGCAAACGGAATATCGAGCAGCTGGGCATATCCCATCCCCTGTTGGAGACCGGCATCAACGGTGTGCTCCGTATCCTTAGCCTCGACGATTGCGATAGGGATGCCCGGAGCATACATCAGAAGGTAGTCAGCCTTCTTCTTGTCTTTACGGGTGACCATACTTCCGCGCACAACGATCTCGCCACTGGTAAAGAAATACTCAGTGAAGACTTGGGTATTGCGATCCCACGACTCCATAATCGCAGGATCAATGAGTTTAAGCCGTGTGTCAGACTCGTTCATACGTCTCGGAACCCCTCATTGCGCAAAGCGACAGCTATTGATGTTGAGTTGATTAATTTTATCATCACTATGCAATCTAGCAGCCGCTTTATACGAAATGAGACGAAGTAAAGTCAGCCCCGTGAGAAAGCTCCAAAGAAAGCAAAATGAGCCCCGTTGACTTGAGTCAGAGGTCATTCCCGGAGCCCCGCCTACCTCCCCTCCGCCTTCAGCTTCAGCAGCAGATCGCTCAGCTCGGGGCACCTGCTGGAGAGGCGCGTCTGGGCTCGCTCGCCCATCCCCCACCGCTGGCGGATCTCCTGGGCGCGCGGGCTCACGTGATAGCTCCCGTCCATCACCTGCTTGAGCAACTTGGCGGTCACGCGCGCATCGGCTAAGGCGCTGTGGGCGTGGCCCGTCGACTCGTCGAACTCGATGCCAAACCACGTCGCCGCGTCACTCAAAGAGACACACCCGTGGCTGCCCACATCCATGATCGAGGTGTAAAACGCCTGCAGGTCGGCCCAGTCCGTAGGAAATGCGGAAAGATCGATGTGCTTTGCTTGGCACTCGGTCAAAAGCTGTCGACGATCTGCCCCGCTCCAGCAAACCACCTGGGCGGAGTAGTGACAGATCCAATCGCTGAGCCTTTTGATCACCATGTAGAACGGGTCGGCCATCGCGGTGTCCACGGCCGATATCCCTGTAAGCTCGCGGACGGGGAACGCAACGCCTTCGGTAAATTCCGTCTGCACAAACTGCGAGAACTCGCCCATAACGTTGCCGTGGTAATCGAGCTTGACGGCACCGACCTCGATAATCTCATTGCGCAGTCCACGGCGCTGGCGCTGCTTTGGCACCGGCGCAAACTCAAAGTCCAGCACGATCTGGCGCGCAAAGTTCGTCGTATCGATAGCCGAGATACCCGGCGTCTTTTCAGCTGACACGGTTAGGGCCTTTCTCCGTCAACTGCCGCTTGCTACATAGGCGGCTACATTGCCGTAAGGATAGGCGCCCGTGCGGACATGAAAGCGGGGCGCAATACCATGCGCTGGTCGCACGCCATGCAGACGGCCCCAAGAGAATCGCCCGCTCTATTCAAATGCATGAAAAAGATTTGGGCCCGGTGACTTGAATCAGCGGTCATCCCGGGCCCATCAGAGCTCGTAGAGCTCTTGGTTGCTTTGGTCTCGCTCTTCACGGCGCTTATCGAACTTTCCGAGGCACTCAAGCAGCATTCGAAGCATAACAAGTCGCTGCCATTAAGGCACTGACCTCTTGACCAAGCAACAGCGCCGCCCAGCTATCACCCTTGGGCTGCCGTCAACTTTATTCTATCCGCGAGCATCTGGTTTACCAAATGGATTTTCGGTAAAGGAAGCACGGCACGCCCGCAAAACCACTACGCCCCAAGTGCCGCCATGGGAATCACCGCCACGCCGTCGTCGCGTGTGTAGGCAATACTCCCCTTTCCAACCACGACCGCCAAAAACGCCGGCGCGGCATTCTGGGCGGCAGGATTGGAGAGCACTTTCCTCTCCAGCGCCTTGAGATTTCTCGCTCCATCGTCTGCTTTCGCATCACTCAGCTTGACCTCGATGGCTCCCCAGCGCCCGTCGTGCTCAACGATCAGATCGACCTCAAGGCCCTTCTCATCTCGGAAATAATGGACACTGTTGTCGACACCGCCGTAGGTGGAAAGGAACACGCGCACGTCGCGCAGGACGAGATTCTCAAAGAGCATCCCCAGCGTTTGCATATCGCCAAGCAGCCGCTCAGGGGTAGCCCCCAGCAACGCCGCCGCAAGTGACGGGTCACAGAAGTAGCGCTTGGGGCGCACGCGAACGCGGGCCTTCGAGCGCATGGGCGGCTCCCATCCGCAGAGGTCCTCGGTCAGCTTGAGCCTGTTGAAGAGGTCCAAGTACGCAGCGATGGTCCTCTCGTCGGGGCCCGCCTCACCGTACGAGGCATCCTTTACGAGCGTCTTGTACGTGACAGCCTGGCTCTCGTTCATGGCAAGAGCTCGCAAAAGGCCGTGTGCAAGCTCGGACGACATGCCCTCGTCCAGCACGTTGACGTCGAGCACCGAGTGCACGTACTGGCTTGCTGTCTCTCGCGCAAGCTCTTCCGAAAGCCCAAGGTTTGCAGGCCAACCGCCCCTGCAGCACCAGCGGGCGACGTCATCCACCGTGCTCTCGCGACGCTGAGGGGCAAAATCCTCGCCCTTAAAGAGGCTTGCCAGTGACACGAGCGGCTCGCCGTCGCCCGACTCACACAGGGCCATGGGGCGCATTGACAGACGGGCGATCCTACCCGTGCCGGAATGACGAACATGGCTGCGCTCCTCGCTTTTGAGCGCGGTCGAGCCCGTGAGCAAAAGTGTCCCCCGTTCGTTGCCGCTCGCGTCCACGAAACGCCGGGCGGCATCCCAAACCTCGGGCACCTCCTGCCATTCATCGACCAGGTGTGGCGCATCGCCGATGAGCGCCAGGCTTGGGTCGACCTCTGCCGCCGCACGCTGCGCAGGCTCATCGAGCCTGGAGACGCTCGCCGAGCGAGAGAGCGCCGTCCAGGTCTTGCCGCACCATTTGGGGCCGTTGATCTCCACACAGCCAAACGCCCGCATAAGGGTGTCGAGGCGCTCCTCTATGAGCCGGGGCCTATATCCCTTTTGGGTCAATCTCTTTGGTGCATCCATAGACGGCCGTCCCTCTCTATCATGCGATATGCGAAATTACGCCATTCTCAATGCTGATTTTACGCTACTTTCAATGTAGTTTTTACGCCATGACAGATGTAGTTTTTACGCCATTTTCATTGAAGGTTTTACGCTTGGCATCCTTAGCGCGACCCATTCCGAGCATCAAATCAGAGCGCGCTTGGTTATCTCCGCTCGCACATCTCGGCAAACGAAATCAGCTTGGTATCTCCCCTGCTCGCCGCAGCATCCTGACATCCTTGCGTAAAGCCTCGCTTCGAGAAGATCGCATAGCTTTTTTGCTGCCGTCTAAAGAGCTCGCTTCGGTGCACGAGCTTTTGCAGCACATCCTCGCCAACCGGTTCATTGCGCCATTTGCACTCCGCAAACAGCGCAGCGCCCTCGCCATCGTCAACAATCAAGTCGATTTCTTCCTGCGTATGTGTGCGATTGTCCGTCCCCCACCAGCGCCCGACGCTCGCCGGAACCACATCGAGCTGGCCCGCGCGCGCGAGTTCGTACACGTATTGCCTGCATATAAGCTCAAAGACCGTACCCATGTAATCCGATACGTGCGGCTCAATGCGCTTATACGCCATCTCGGCCATATCGTTTTGAATCAGCCCAATGTTCTGCGGCACAAACTTGTACCAGAACCTAAACATCTGATCGCTCAGCAGATACACGGCTCGCTTATTGCTCGTCTCGTTTAGGGGCAGCTCGCGCTCGACAATCCCAAGCGACGCCAGCTTATCCACATAGCCCTTTACGTTGCTCGCAGGGATTCCCGTAGAGCTCGCAATCTCCGAGATCTTCGAGCGCCCCTGAGCAATTGCTTGCACGATTGCATCATATTGCTCGGGATTGCGGCACTCTTGCAATAGCAGGTTACTCGGCTCCTCAAAGAGATAGCCCGTAGGAGTAAGAAAAAGACGTTTGATGTTGTCCTTGAGCGGTGCGACAGGATCGACTTTCTCGATATATGCAGGAATGCCGCCCGTCATGCCATAGCAAACCGCAGCGTCTTCGCGACTCATGCCCTGCCACAGGCCGAGGGTCGTCGTAAAATCGAGCGGCATGATCTTAAACTGGGCCGTACGCCTACCGTATAGCGGACTCTCGTAGCCCAGCACCTGCTCTTCCATGAACGAAAGCGACGACCCGCACAGGATAAGCATGAGCTTGGTCTCTTTGTACAGGTGATCAATCTTATCTTGCAGCAACGAGCTGATCTCGGGATTCGATTGGGCGAGATAGGGATACTCGTCAATCACGACAATCAAACGTTCCGTGCGAGCCATGGTGGCCAATGCATCGAACGCCTCGTCAAAGCTACGAAACGACACGCCCGCAGCACCAACGGAGCCCGCAAGTATCGCCTGGCTAAAGCCATGCAGGTTTGCCTCTGCATTGGTACGACGAGCTTGAAAGTAAATAGCCTTCTTGCCTTGGATAAACTCTGTGATAAGGCGCGTTTTACCCACGCGACGGCGGCCGTAAATCACAGGCATCTCAAAGGAGCCCGTGCCATACAGTCGATTGAGCTCGGACATTTCCGCTGTTCTTCCGATAAACATAGGGCCATCCTTCCTTCACGTTATAGCTTGCCATATTATACCTTCCTATAATATAGCTAGCTATAACGTAATTCGACAAGCGGCGCACGAAAAGGGGCGATACACCGCCGCACGTGGACCGTTCCGGAAAATGTATCCCGTTCTGGAGCCAAAAACTGGGCCGTAGTTTCCGCTAAGCATGCCATCCGGAAAGCGTGTCCCGTTCTGAGCCTGAATTCTGGGATGCACTTTCCGCTGAAGCTTCTACCGGAAAATGCATCCCATTCCGAGCGCTCATTCCGGGTCACAGTTTCCGCAGGTACAAGGCGACAGTCCGCCGCCCTTATCACATGCCTTCAAATATGCGATCCAGAAACACAAAACAGCAGATAGAATGCTCTTTTTCAAAAAAGTACACGTTCCGAAACTTACCAAGACTTCATATCCAGCTACCGTTCACGGGTGCCGATTACCGCCCGCCGATTCGGCTTCAAAAAATGGCGTCAAAACCAGGCCATCTACCTGCATGGTTAGATTTTGGTCAGCTTTTGGCCAGCTGAGCGGCAAGTTCCGGCTGATACGTTTTTGCCACCCCAAAAAAGGAGGCGGTAGCCCATGGCGCATTGCAACGACCAAATCATCGACCAGCTGTTGGACCAAGCCGAGCAGGAGGGACGATGCCTTATTCCCCCGAGTGCGGCGATCCGCAAAGCGCTCCTTCGGCGCACCGGTGACATGGTCATCTCGCCCATGCCGGGGCTGTTCGCACGGAAGGCGCTCTGGGATGAACTAAACCGAGCGCAACGCCATTGCGAGATTATCCGCGCCCTTGCGATCATCCATCCCGATTGGACGTTCTGCTCGTTTTCGGCAGCTTGCCTGCTGGGGCTCGAGGTCTCGTGGCGACACCTGAACGTCGTGCATGTTTGCAGCTCGACAAAGCCGTCGGCTCGTCCGGGCGCACATATTCAGCGACACCAGATTGAGCCGGCCGGAGCAATACGCAGGGCCGGCATATCGGTAACGCCGCCCATCCAAACGGCCACAGATTGCCTGCTGCAAACTGGTTTTGCCGACGGCATGCCCATTGCCGATTCGGCGATCTCAAAGCTCGGCGTTGCGCCGGAACAGCTGATGGAGGCCGTCGAGCAACGAGTGACCGCCCGCAATGATCGCGCGATTCGCACCGCCCTCACGACACTTCGATATGCCGACGCCCGCGCCGAGAGCGGCGGGGAATCGGTCGCCCGAGCCGTCATGATCGAGACGGGCTTTGCGCCCGACTGGCTTCAATACGAGCTGACGGACCCCTTCGATTCGGCCAAGCCCATACGAACGGACTTTGCCTGGGAGCGCCAGGCGCGGGAACTCACGCTGGGCGAGCTCGAGGGGCTCATCAAATATACCGACCAGACCATGCTGGCCGGACGCACCACCGCCGAGGCGCTCGTTGCCGAACGACAGCGCGAGGCGCACCTATCGCTCTACGGCCACCCTCTGCTGCGCTTTACCATGAACGAGGTCCTCTCGGCAGGAATGCTCGCCAAAAAGCTGCAGACGGCAGGCATCCGGCAGACCGCTCTACCGACATGGCTCAACGAGGTGGACCTGTAGGAGCTGCTAGGCCACGCATCGCCGAATGGCATCCCCCCTATCTGGGCCGCGTTTTCCCAACGGCCACGCCAACGGAAAGCACGTCCCAGCCTGGACGCTCAAAACGGGACGCACTTTCCGGATGGCGGGCCTAGCGGAAAGCGTGTCCCGGAATCAGGTCTCGGAACAGGCCGTGCTTTCCGGTTGAGTCCTTCAGCGGAAACCGCATCCCGGAATAAACGCTCAAACTGGGATGCACTTTCCAAACGGCCGGCCAGCGGAAAACACATCCCATTCTGAGGCACGATTCCGGGACGCAGTTTCCGTATGCGGAAGCGCTCCAAACAAAAAGGCCCCGGCTCGCGATAAAGTCGAGGCCAAAGGCACAGCATATGCAGTTGGTGTTAAGCGCAAACAGCCCATCAGCAATGGTCGTCCACGCTCTACCCTACCCGCGGCGACGGGCGCGGCTGTAGGGCGTATCCGCCATGGGCAGATCCGGGCGCAGCTTGCCGTCAAACGCGCGGTAGGCGTTCTGTACGGCGGGCGCCGTGGGGATCGTTGCGATCTCGCCAATGCCCTTGCCGCCATATGCCACAGGTAGTAGCTCGTCCTTCTCCACGTAAATGGCGTGGATATCCGGGATCTCGGGCGCGCGGAACAGCCCGAGCGTGCCGTACCTTGCCTGGGGCACGCAGTCCTTGAGCGGCCAGTCCTCGGTAAGCGCATAGCCCATACCCATGAGCACACCGCCTTCGATCTGACCCTGTATGGAGATGGGGTTGACCACCTTGCCGGAATCGTGCGCGGCATAGACCTCGCTCACGCGACCGTCATCATCCAAAATGACCACATGTGTGGCAAAACCGTAGCAGATGTGGCTCTTGGGGTTGGGAACGTCGGCGCCCAGCTTGTCGGTCGGCTCCAGGTACACGTAGCCAAACTCGCATCCCTCGAGCGCCTTGATGGCGGCCGCGGGATCCTGAGGATGCATACCCTGGCCGACGACGAGCTCCTGCGTGCGCAGCTGATAGGCGCGGCCGTCGTCATACTCGATCTTGACGCCGTCGCCATGCGCACTCACGGGAGCGGCGGGCGCAGACTTGCCGGCCTCGATGTCAAGCATGGCATCGCGCAGCAGGAAGGCGGCACCGCGCACGGCCTCGCCGGTCACGACCGTCTGACGCGAACCAGACGTGGTGCCGGAGTCGGGAGCGTTCTCGGTGGAGCACTCGCCGTTGGCAATGCAGCTCAGCGGCAGACCGCAGGCCTCGGCAACGTCCTGCAAAAAGACCGTGTTGCAGCCCTGGCCAATGTCGGACGTGGCGGCATAGACCACGGCCGCGCCGTTCTCGATGCGAATCTTGCAGCGGCCGGCATCGGGCAGGCCCACGCCCACGCCGGCGTTCTTCATGGCGCAGGCAATGCCGGCGTGTCCGGGATGCGCATAGTAGGCATCCTTGACCTCGAGCAGTGTCTCCTTCAGCGCCGTGGAGCAGTCGGCAATCTGACCGTTGGGCAAAACCTCGCCCGGCTCGATGGCGTTGCGGTAGCGAATCTCCCACGGATCTAGGCCGACCTTCTCGGCCAGCAGGTCGATTAGGCTCTCGAGCGCAAACTCGGACTGGCAGACGCCAAAGCCACGGTACGCGCCGGCGGGCGGGTTGTTGGTGTAGTAGCCATAACCGCGAATGTCGGTGTTCTGGTACTTGTAGGGGCCGACAGCATGCGTGCAAGCGCGCTCGAGCACCGGGCCGCACAGCGACGCGTAGGCGCCGGTGTCAAAGTTGATCTCGCAGTCCAGACCGGTAAAGTTGCCCTCGGCGTCGCAGCCCAGCGTAAAGGTACCGTCCATGGCATGGCGCTTGGGATGGAAAGCGAGCGACTCGGCGCGCGTGAGCTTGCACTTCACAGGACGCTGGAACTTATATGCGGCGAGCGCGGCCAGGTGCTGGATCGAAACGTCCTCCTTACCGCCAAAGCCGCCGCCCACGAGCATGGTCTCGACGACCACGCGCTCGGGCTCGTTGTCCCAGCCAAACATGTGGGCACACTCTTTGCGCGTGTCGTAGGCACCCTGGTCGGTCGACTGCACCTTGACGCCGTTCTTGTACGGGAAGGCAACGGCGCACTCGGGCTCCAAGAAGGCATGCTCGGTAAAGGGCGTGGTAAAGCGCTGCGTCACGGTGAACGCACTCTCCGCCAGCGCCTTGGCGGCGTCGCCGCGCGTCACATGGCGGCTCTGACACACGTTGTCCTTGAGCTCCACCGTGTTGCCGAAGGCAAAGAAGCTGTCGTGCAGGCGAGGGGCGTCGGCAGCCCTGGCCTCGACAATGTTACGCACGGGCTCCAGCGGCTCGTAATCGATCTTTACGAGCTTCTTGGCCTTCTCGAGCGTCGCCTCGTCCTCGGCAACCACCAGTACGATGGCGTCACCCACGCAGCGGGTGATATCGCCCGCCGCGATCATGACGTCCCAGTCCTGGATAAGGTGGCCGACCTGGTTGACCGGCACGTCCTCGGCGCGCAGGATGCCCACCACACCGGGCAGGGCCTCGGCCTTGGAGGTATCGATGGAGAGCACACGGGCGCGCGGATACTTGGAGCGCACGGCGCTGGCATAGGTCAGGCCCGGCTGATCGAGCTCGTCGATGTCGTCGGGATACTTGCCCTCGCCGAGCACCTTCTTGCGCACGTCAATACGGAAGGCGCGCTTGCCCACGCCGTAGTCATCGCCGCGCTCCAGGTCCTCGTCGATCTGCTTTTCGCCGCGGAGCACCGCAGCGGCCAGCGAGATGCCCTCGATAATCTTTTTGTAGCCGGTGCAGCGACAGACGTTACCGCGAATGGCGTACTTGATCTGCTCCTCGGTGGGCTCGGGGTCCTCGGCGATGAGCGCTGCGCCCGCCATGACCATACCGGGGATGCAAAAGCCGCACTGCACGGCGCCCACGGCGCCAAAGGCGTACACAAAGGCCTCGCGCACGTCCTCGGGCAGGCCCTCGACGGTCACGATGTTGCGGCCGGCGGCAAGAGCGGTGGTCAGCACGCAAGCCTTGACGGCCGCACCGTCCACATGGATGGTGCAGGTGCCGCAGGCGCCCTCGGAGCAGCCGTCCTTGGCGGAGTGAATGTGCAGGTCGTCGCGCAGATAGCGCAGCAGTGGTTTATTCTCCGTCGTCGTGTGCTCGACACCGTTAACGGTAAAAGTGAATTCCTGGGCCATGGTGATTCCCTTCTACACGCCGGCGGCGATGCCGGTGCGGTCGTGGATGGCGCCATGCGGGCAGACGACGGCGCACATGCCGCACGACAGGCAGTCCACGCCGTCGATATGGGCGCAGTTGTCCTCGATGCGGATAGCGCCGGCGGGGCACTTTTTGGCGCACATGCCGCAACCGATGCAGCTCGTGTCGCAGATCTTGCGCGCAATGGCGCCCTTATCGGTGTTGTTGCAGCGCACCAGGATGTTCTGGTAGCCGGGGACGAAGGCAATCACGCGCTGCGGGCACGCCATGCCGCACAGGCCACAGCCCGTGCATTTGGAGCGATCCACGCGGGCGATGCCATCGACCAGCGCAATAGCGCCGTGGGGGCAGGCCGTGACACAGGCGCCACAGCCAATGCAGCCTTCGCTGCAGCGGGCGTCGCCGCCTGCGGAGGCGCAACCGCTTCCGCAGGCAACGTAGGCCACGTTATGTTGAATGGATTTGGCCATAAGAGACTCGCCTATTTCTTAAGAAGGTACGAATAGTTGTCGCGCACAGCCCTGATGGTCAGGCGGACGGCCTCGGGAAGACCGGTGTTGACGGCATCGACCGAGACGGTGCGGACCGTGCCGGCGACGCGAACCTTAAAGTGGTCCTCGTCCACGGCCAGGAAGCCCTCGTTCTCGGAGTTCTCCATGTCCTCCTCGCTCCAGAACAGGGTGAGCTTGTCCTTGTAGGGACGACCCTCCTGGTAAGGGCAGAACACGGCGCAGTTGCCGCACTCGTTGCACATGCCGTCGACATGGACGACCTGATGCTTGGCCAGGCCCGGCACCTTAATTGCCACGTTGGCGCGGTTGGGGCACACGTCGCAGCAGACCTCGCACACCGAGCCGCAGCCCAGGCAGCGGGTCTTGGTGCAGTTGCGCTTGTCGCGGCACAGCGACCCCTTGCGCTCGTAGCAGGTGTCCTCGCGGCCGGCCTGCTCGTTGCAGTCGGTGTACTTGTTAAAGTCCACACCGGCGATGGCACGGGCGACCTCGGCGGCGTCGGCAATAGCCTCGACCACGGTAGCAGGACCGCGACGGCAGTCACCTGCAGCCCAAACGCCCTCGACGCCGGTGGAGGTGGCGGCAAGACGGCCGCGACGGTCGTGCTCGACGCCCGCGGCATCGTACAGGCTGGCATCGATGCCCTCGCCCACGGCGCAGATCACCGTGGTGGCGGGAAGCTCGACGGTCTCGCCCGTGGCGACGGGGCTGCGACGGCCGCTTGCATCCGGCTCGCCAAGCTCCATAACGTCGCAGGTCAGCACGGCGCCGTTAAGCGCCTTGGGGGCCAGCAGCTCGCAGAACTCAACGCCGTCGGCAAGAGCAAGATCGAGCTCTTCCTCGTCGGCGGGCATCTGCTTCTTGGTGCGGCGATACACCAGGCGCACGTTCTTCACGCCGGCCAGGCGCTTGGCCACGCGGGCCGCGTCCATGGCGGTGTTGCCGGCGCCAATGACCACGACGTCCTCGCCCAGCTCGAGCTTCTCGCCCTTCTTGGCGGCCTCGAGGAACTCCAGCACATCGAGCTCGGCGCCCTCGCTCAAGCCCGCAGAGCCGGGCATCCAGGCACCGGTGGCCACGACCACGTCAGTAAAGCCTTGAGCCTTGAGTTCGTCGATGGAATCCACGCGAGCGTTGAGCTGCACCTTGGCGCCAAAGGCCAGGCAGAGCTCGGCATCGTGGGAGATATCGTCGCTCGCGATACGGAACTCGGGGATGACGTGACGGACCACGCCGCCGAGAGAGTCGCGGGCCTCGAAGATGGTGACGGGCACGCCGGCACGCGTCAGGAAGAACGCCGTCGCCAGGCCGGCCGGGCCGCCGCCGATAATGGCAACGTTGCGCTCGCCGTCGTTTGCGATGGCCTGGGCGCGCAGCTTGGGCAGCACGGCGGTCATGGCCTCGCGGGCGGCCTTGAGCTTGCTGGCGCGAATCTGGGCGCCCTCGGGCTCGTAGAACGCACGCTCGCAGGCACGGCCGCAGGGATGCGGGCAGATGGTGCCGGTAATGAACGGCAGGGCGTTGCGCTCGATGATGATGTTGAGTGCGTCCTCGTAGCGGCCCTCGTCAACAGCCGCCAGGTAGGCGGGAATGTCCTGCTGGATGGGGCAACTCGTACGGCACGGCGTGGTAAAGCAGTCGGAAAGCGGGCTCTTGCCGGCGACCTTGCGATCGGGCAGCGGGCGCAACGGCTTCTTGTAGAGCGGGTTGGTGAGCGAATCGGTCTGGATCGCGATCACGGCGTCGAGAGAGACGCCCTCAAACGGCTTGCCGTCCAGATCGGTAAACTCGCCAGCCATCTGGCTAAAGCGCTCGTAGCCACCGGGCTTGAGCACGTCGGTCGCCAGGGTGACGGGCCAAATGCCAGCATCGTACAGGGCGCGGATGTTGTAGACCGTGGCGCCGCCGGAGTAGCTGATGCGCAGCTTGCCATCAAACTGCTCGGTAATGCGGCGGGCAGCCTCGATGGTCAGCGAGAACAGCGAACGGCCGGACATGTACATCTCGGTGGAGGGCAGCTCGTTTCTCGTCACGTCGACGGGGAACGTGTTGGTCAGCTTGACGCCAAACTCCAGGCCGCGCTCGGCGCACAGGGCAATCAGGCGCTCGAACATAGTCACGGCATCGGCCCACTGCAAGTCCTCGCGGAAGTGCGTGTCATCGAAGACGATGTAGTCAAAGCCCAGCTCGTTGAGGCGCTGGCGGGCAAACTCATAGCCCAGCAGCGTAGGGTTGCACTTGATGTAGGTGTTGAGGCCCTTCTCGGTGATCAGATAGGTCGCGATGCGCTCGATCTCGGCGGGCGGGCAGCCGTGCAGGGTAGACTCGGTGATGGAGTTGGAGACGCGTGCCGGGATGGATTCGACAAATGCGGCGTCGACATGCTCAAACTTGTCCAGGTTGGCGAGCGCCCATGCGCGGCACTCGTTCCAGACGTCGGAGCCGCTGGCGTCCTTCATGCCCTCGATGTAGGCATCGACCTTGGGACTCTTGATACCCTCCAGGTCATAGCCCACGGACATGTTAAAGACAAAGCCGTCCGGGCTGCCCAGACCATACTCGCGGGCAATCAGGTGGCAGGCAAACCATGCCTTCACGTACTCGGCAAAGGCCTGCGGAACCTCGAGCTCGGTCGACCACTCGCAGTTGTAGCACTCGTCCTGCGCCACGATGCAGGGCTTGTTCACACACTTGGAGAGCTCCTCGCCGTCCATCACCTGAACGGTCTTGAGCTCAAAGAAGCGTGAACCGGCCACGTAGGATGCCACGATGTTCTGGGCAAGCTGCGTGTTGGGGCCGGCGGCCGGGCCAAACGGAGTCTCGATGCGCTCGTCAAAAATGGGAAGCGCGCCCTCCTGGTTGGTCGTGACCATCTTGCGCACGCCAAAGACGGCGCCCTGAGTCTTGTGCTCCTCGATGATCCAGTTCATCAGCTGCGAAAACGGGATCGGCCTCATGATGTCGCTCATAGTGAGCTCCTCTCTGTAACGCCCGGCGAGACCGCGCGACGGGCGCAAATACGGTGTAGCGCTAGCACAGCGCCGGCGACCCCGCGGAGGCCGCCTATGCACGCGCCGGATGCGGCGAAACATCCGACGCGCGCGAATCTCCAATTGGATTAATACACGCGATCGTTGAGCGTACTCCAGAGCTTCTTGGACTCAGCCATGGTCCACGCGTTGATCTTGTCCTCATCAATGCCAACGAACTCGCGATCCTTGTACAGGACGCGGCCGTTGATGATGGTGGTGCAGCAGTTTTTGCCCATCATGCCAAAGAGCATGTGACCGTCGATGTTCTCCTCGCTCAGCGGCGTAAAGGGCTTGTAGTCCATAACGATAACGTCGGCGGCAGCGCCGGCCTCGAGCACACCGAGCTTGCGATCGAAGTACTTGCTCGCCATCTTGGCGTTGTTCTCGAACAGCATCGTCATGGCCTCGCACCAGCCCACGTTGGGCATGGCGGCGTTGTGGCGCTGAATAATCAGGAAGACCTTAAGGCTCTCGAGCATATCGTGGGTGTAGGCGTCGGTGCCCATGCACACGGGGATGCCGCGGCGGAAGAACTCGAGCACGGGGGCGCAGCCCACGGCGTTGCCCATATTGGATTCGGGGTTGTTGACCAGCCAAGTGCCGGACTCCTTGACGATATCCATCTCGGCAGGCGTCACGTGGATGCAGTGGCCGAGCATGGTGTCGGGACCCAGCAGGTTGTGCTGTAGCAGGCGCTCGACGGGGCTGATACCACCGCGGTTGAGGCGGGAATCCCACACGTCGTTCATGCCCTCGCACACATGGATGTGGAAGCCGGTCAGGCCGTTGTTGGCCTCGGCCATCTTATCCATGGTCTCGTCCGAAAGCGTAAAGGTAGCATGTCCGCCAAACATGGCGGCGATCATGTGGTTGTCGTTATCGCGACGCTCCTTGGCGGCCCACTGGGCAAATTCGGCGTTCTCGGCAATGGCCTGGTCGCACTTTTCCTGGCCGCGGCGATCGGAGACCTCGTAGCACAGGCACGAACGCATGCCCAGCTCCTGAGCTGCATCCTTAATGGTAAAGAGGCTTCCCGGGATCTCGCAGAAGCTCGCATGGTGATCGAAGATCGTGGTGACGCCATCACGGATGGAGTCCAAAATCGTGGCATAGGCGCTGGCCTTGGTGCCGTCGAGCGTCAGGTTGTCGTCGATCTTCCACCACTGCTGCTCAAGATTCTCCAGGAAGTTGGTGGGGTTGCAGCCCTTAATGGCAAGGCCGCGGGCCAGACCCGAGTAGATGTGGGTGTGGCAGTTGATGAGTCCGGGCATGATGAGGTTGCCCCGGGCATCGACGTACTCGGCATCCGGGTACTTGGCCTTGAGCTCGCGCTCGGGGCCCACTTCGACGATCGTATCTCCGTCAATGGCGACCGCACCGTTTGGAATGAACGGGGTCTGAGCGTTGCGGGTAAAGACGGAACCGTTAGCGACCAGAAGCATGGATGCTCCCTTCAACATCAGAGGCGGGGTTTGACACCTCTGACATGGCGGAGTGCGAAGCGCCGGCCTACACCGGAAACGGGCCCTCTCCCGTCAACGCTTCACCAAAGGGACAAGCCCTTTGAAGTGCGGCTTGGCGCCGCATGGCGTCGGCGGACGAGGCGATGCGTCCGCCGACGAATAGCACCGAATTGGTTACTTCTTGCTCTCGGGCAAGACCAGATCCACGGCAGCGTCCTTGGCAGCATCGATGTGCTGAGCCACGACCGGCGTCTGCGGAAGGATCAGGTTAAGGACAATGGCCATGATGGCGGTGGGGGTTACGGCATTGGAGCCGATGACGGTGGACACCCAGGCGGGCATACCCTCGCCGGCAAGGCAACCGCTGGCCATCCAGATACCCAGGCCAAAGACGACGGAGGTGCCGACGATAGTGGTAGTGCGCTGCGTGAGGCCCTCGCGGGTGAACATGCGCACGCCGTTCATGGTGATGGTGCCAAAGACGCCGACGGTCGCGCCGCCGATGACGGGCTGCGGGATAGCGGAAAGAACGGCAGAGAGCTGCGGGAACAGACCGGCGATGGCAAAGACGGCCGCGATGATCACAAAGACCCACTTGTTGACGACCTTGTTGGAGCAGATGATGCCCACGTTCTGGCCAAGGGCGCTGGTGGGAAGACCGCCCAGCAGGCCGCCGACCATAGAGGTGAGGCCCTGGGACACGATAGCGCCGGAGAGCTCGCGCTCGGTGGGCATACGGTCGATGGAGCCCAGGCAGGCGGCGGAGACGTCACCGATAACCTGAATAGCAACCATGGGGAACACGACAGCGAGGGTAATGCAGACCTCGGGATCAAACTCGAGCGCGTAGGGCATGAGCTTGGGAAGGGCGAAGACCTGAGCGGTGGCGACGCTGGAGAAGTCGATCATGCCAAAGGGGATGGAGACGATCATGCCAACGATCATGCCAAAGAACACGGATCCCAGCTTGAGCGTGCCCTTGCCAAAGTTGGCGAGCGCAAAGACCACGGCGAAGGTGATAAGAGCGACGCACCAGGCCTGCGGGGTACCCCACAGCGGCGTACCCATACCGCCGGCCATATACTTGACGGCCGTGGGATACAGCGAAACGCCGATGGAGAAGATGACCGTACCGGTCACGACGGGCGGGAACAGCCACTTGATCTTGCTGTAGGCCAGACCAAAGAGGACCGCGACGGCGCCGCCGACGATCTCGCCGCCCAGCAGCGCACCAAAGCTAAAACCCGAGGCACCCATGGCCTGCAGGGCCGGCAGGAACGCGAACGAAACGCCCATGACGATGGGCAGGCCGCCGCCGATGCGACGGAAGGGAGCGAAGGCCTGAAGGGCCGTATCGATCGCCGAAAGAATGAGGGCGACCTGGATGATGTCGGTGCTCTGCTGGCTATTAAAGCCGTAGACGCCGGCCATGATGACCGCCGGGGTAATGATGCCGGCAAACGATGCCAGTACGTGCTGAAGGGCACACGGGATCATTTCCTTAACGGGAGGCATGCCTTCGCGAGTGAACAGGGCTTCAGTGCCGTTCGTAACCGTCTCCTGGGTCATTTGACCACCAATCCTCGAAGTAGTTGTTTTCGCATCTAACGCTCTATTGTGACGCAGTGCGGGGTTGAGGTTGTGCCTTCATTGCATATCGTATTAAAGATGATTCTCATTCTCAATAATAATTTTTTGTTATCAGACTATTCTTCAGCTGAAACAACGCATTTCCGCAGGTCAAGAAAGTGTCTGGTCAAAATAACATCTAACATTTCTTTTGGTCAACCGTTTACCGCTAAATTCCTACCGTTCGCCTGCATTACGCAATGTACCTGCGGATATACGAGATGATGGGCAGCGTGTTACCATGATAAAAAATTGTTATGAACATTTCCGATTTCACCCAAAGGAGTTGCCCGTGAACGAGACCGTACGTCGCTTTTTGCCGATGGTCGATTTTCTGGAGCAGATACTCGGCAAAAACAGCGAAATCGTGCTGCACGATTTCTCGGATCCCGACCACGCCATCGTCGATATTCGCAACGGCATCGTGAGCGGCCGCAAGGTCGGCGGTCCCGCCACCGATCTGGCACTCAAGATCATGCACGACGCCAAGTATCGCGACCTGCCGTTTATTACGGGCTACGAGGGCCGCGGCGCCGGAGGCAAGACGTTGGAGTCAGCGACGTACTTTATCCGCGAGCATGACGAGATCGTCGGTATGCTCTGCGTCAACACCGACCTCTCGACCGTGCGTTCCATCAACGCCATGGCGCAGCAGCTCATGGCGTGCTTCGACGCAGCGCCGACGCGCACGGAGCCCGCCCCTATCGAGGTCGAAAGCCTTTCGGAGTCCACACAGGAGCTCATCGACCGCAGCATTGCCGAGTTGCTGAGCGCGCGCGGGCTGGACGTAGCGTCACTTGGTCAGAGCGACCGCGTGGACGTCATTCGCCACCTCAACGGCAACGGGGTGTTCATGCTCAAGGGTGCCGTGGCCTGCGCCGCCACCGCGCTGGGCATCTCGGAGCCCAGCGTCTACCGCTACCTGCAAAAAGTTCGCAAGGAGGGCTAACGAGCAAAATGGAGCGCGGCTCCACAAGCGACCCGTCACTTGACAAAAGACCCTGCAGCTCGCACGCGCTGCAGGGTCTTTTTGCATGTCATGTTTAGTTGTTGCCAACGCCTTAGAGAGCGGCGACGACCTCAATCTCAACCAGACCGCCAGCCGGAAGGGCGGCAACCTGGAAAGCGCTGCGCGCGGGGAACGGAGCCTCGAACTTGGAGGCATAGATCTCGTTCACGGCAGCGAAGTCGGCAATGTCGGCCAGGTAGACCGTGGTCTTGACGACATCGGCAAAGGTGGCGCCGGCAGCGGTCAGCAGGGCCTCGACGTTGGCGAGGGACTGCTTGGCCTGGGCCTCGACGCCCTCGGGCATCTTGCCGGTTGCAGGGTCGATGCCCAGCTGGCCGGACAGGAACACCATGTTGCCGGTCTGGATACCAGGGGAATACGGGCCGATGGCTGCGGGTGCGTTATCGGAAGACACGACGGTCTTGCTCATGTTTATCTCCTTACGATCAGTTGAGAAAGCGTGAGCGCGGCGTTCACACCGGGAGGCACAGTTCGGTCTGAACACCGCGCTTGATTGGGATGGTACTCAAGGTTTCTGTTTGATGCAAGAATATTATCAGCTTGCGAGAATATTTTATCGCCCAACGGTCTCCCCGAACCGCTGAACGGTTCTCATGTGGAGCAGCCAGTCCAAGCTGCTGAAGACTTTATCCCGCTTGGAGCACGGGCATCGCCTGCCGCAACGGCGCCACTATACTTTTGAATATCTGAGCATTTTGAAAGGCAGGATATGACCGCAACCGCCAGTCGAACCACCAACCGCAGACCCGAGCTTTTAGCGCCCGCCGGAGGGCCCGAGCCCTTTGCCGCCGCACTCGCCGCGGGGGCAGACGCCATCTATTGCGGCATGGGCAGCTTCAACGCCCGCCGCAAGGCCACCAACTTTACCGACGAGGCCTTTGAGCAGGCCTGCCGCGCCGCGCATCTAGCCGGGTCGCGCGTCTACGTCACGGTCAACATCGTCATCAAGCAGTCCGAGATGGGCGATGCGCTGCAACTCATCCACCGCTGCTCCACGCTGGGCGCCGATGCCTTCATCATCCAGGACTGGGGTCTGTTCTTTGAGGTCAAGCGCACCATGCCCGGCATCGAAACCCATATCTCGACCCAGGCGAACATCCATGACGACCGCGGAACGCTTTGGTGCCGCGAACAGGGCGCCGACCGCGTGACTCTCTCGCGCGAGCTCTCCATCGACGAGATCGCCGCCATCCACGACGCCGCGCCCGATGTCGACCTCGAGGTCTTTAGCCACGGCGCCATCTGCTTTTGCTACTCGGGCCTGTGCCTGCTGTCGAGCTTTGCCATGGCAGGCCGCTCGGCCAACCGCGGCATGTGCGCTCAGCCCTGTCGCCTGCCTTACGAGCTGATCGACGAGAACGGCCGCTCGCTCTCCCCTGCCGGTCGCGAGCGCGCGCTGTGCCCGCGCGACACCAACACGTCGCAGCTTGTTCGCCGTCTGTATGACGCCGGCGCCGCATCGCTCAAGCTTGAGGGCCGCATGAAGGCCCCCGATTACGTGTATTCCATCGTCGACGTGTATCGTCATCAGATTGATGACATGCTTGCCGATGTTTCGACCTCTAAGGATGAGGACGCCGCTCGCCAGCGCCAACTCAAGCGCTGTTTTAACCGCGACTTTACGCACGCCTATCAAGACGGCACCTCGGGCGACGAGATGATGAGCTACGAGCGCTCCAACAACCGCGGCCAGATTGTGGGCACGGTGCTGGGCAGCCGTCTGGCCAACCGCGATGTACGCGGACTCAAGCCCGACGACCGCCGTCGCCGCGCCGCCATCGCCCGCATTGAGCTGTTTGAGCCCGTGGGCAAGGGCGACCTGCTGGAGCTTCGCCACGATAACGAGTTTGACCAGTTCCTGACCACCATTGCCGCCGATGATGCCGCTGCCGGCGATGTCATCGAGTGTCGCGTGCCCCGTAGCATGCCCGAGGGCTGCCGCGTGCGCGTGATTCGAAGCCAGCGCGCCATTGACGCCGCCGGCGCCGCGCTCAAGCGCGATGTGCTGCGCCGCCGCGCCGTAGACGTGTCCGTTGTGGCGCGTCTGGGCGAGCCGTTTGCCGTTACGCTCACCTGTTGCGACGATCCTTCGCTTACGGCCACGGCCACGGGCTTTACCGTCGAGGCTGCCAAGACCCGCGCCGTCGAGGCATCCGATCTGGTTGAGCACGTCGGGCGCATGGGCTCCTCTCCCTTTGAGGCCGCAAGCTTTGACGTTTCGCTCGACGCCGGCTGCGGTATGGGCTTTTCCGCCGTGCACAAGGTGCGCGCCGCCGCTTGTAAGGCGCTGGAAGAGGCCATTCTGGCACCGTACGAGGAGCGCGCGAAAACGCTCGAGCTGCCGGCGATTGTAACCAGTGATTCCCGCCCCGCGCTCGAGCACTACCGCGATGAGCCGCAGATCTGCGCCACCGTCACCTCGCTCGAGGCCGCCGAGGCCGCTCGCGCCGAGGGTGTAACGCGCATCTACATGACCACCGATGCACTCGATGCGACCGAGCTCTCCCCCGCCGATGCATTTGAGCAGGGCATCGTACCCGTGCTCGACGAGGTCTGCCGCGCCGTTGACCACGTACGCGTCGACCCGTGGGTTGTTGCCGGCGCCACGGTCGCTATTGGCAACATCTCTGAGCTTGCCCTGGCCGCCCAGGTTGGCGCCACGGCCGAGATTCGCTCTTGCCTGCCGGTGCACAACACGCCCTGCATGGAGGCGCTTGCCGAGCGCGGAGCCGGTGCGTTTTGGCTCTCGCCCGAGATCACACTCGACGAGATTGTCTCGCTCGGCGCCGCCGCGCCCGCGGCTCTGGGCATCACCGTCTTTGGCCGCCCGCGCGTTATGACGAGCGAGCACTGCATCCTGCAGGTTGCCAACGGCTGTATCCACGATTGTGCCAACTGCCGCCTGCGTGCCCGCAAGCTCTCGCTCAAGAATATCGACGGCAAGATCATGCCGGTGCGTACCGACATCCACGGCCGCTCACGCCTGTACGACGCCTACCCCATCGACCTCACGCCGCAGGTACCGCAGTTGCTCGACGCCGGCGTCCGTCATCTTATGGTCGACGGAACCCTGCTCGAGGCCGATGAGATTGGCCGTGCCGTCGCTCGCGTCCGTCGCGCCGTCGAGGCGGCTCAAGCCGGCCGTAAGCCCGCCGCCCGCCTGCGCGGCGCCACCTCGGGCTGCATGTTTGTGGGAATTAGCTAACCGAAAGGCTTACACGTGAACGAAGAACCTCAAGTCCTCTACTGCGACGCCTGGCTTATGGCCATCGACAAGCCCGCCGGCATGATTGTCCACGGCGACGGCACCGGCGAGCGCACGCTCACCGACTACGCCAGCGACCTGCTGCTGGCGATGGGCGACGGCTTTGCCGCGACCGATATGCAGCCGCTCAACCGCCTAGACCGCGACACCACCGGCGTGGTGCTGTTCTCGCTCGACAAGCAGACGCAGCCCACCTTTGACCAGATGGTCATCGACCACGCTTTCGAAAAGCACTACCTGGCGCTCGCCGAGGGCAAGATCGACTGGAACGAAAAGCTCATCGACAAGCCCATCGCCCGCGACCGTCACGACAGCCGCAAGATGCGCGTCGGCGCCAGCGGCAAGCCGTCTCAGACGCGCGTGAAGGTGCTCAAGCGTCTTAAGAGCCGTCGTGGCCTGCCCACGCGCTCGTATATCGATGTCGAGCTGCTCACCGGCCGCAAGCACCAAATCCGTGTGCATCTGGCGAGCGAGCGTCATCCCCTGGTAGGCGACGACCTGTACGGAACGCCGCGTCCCTGCGGCCTGATGCTCCACGCCCACAGCGTGTCCTTCACGCATCCCGTAACCGGCGAGCACATCCACATCGAAGCCCCCTGCCCCTGGGAGCCCTAAAACCTGCCGAAAAGGGACAGGTTTATTTTGGCAGGTTTTATCTGGACAAACGTCAAAACCACCACAAAGGTTCCTGCCCCTTCGCGGTGGTTTTGGCCTTACTTCGCCCCGTTGCTAAACCGTGATGACGTTATCCATCGCCCGATACTTGGCGGGGACCTCACCTGCGGTAATAATCGTTGCGTCGCGGAAGTCCGCGAACTTGACGGGCGCCACCATGCCAAATTTACTGGCGTCCGAGATTACGAAGCGTTTGGCCGTGTGGCGCATCGAGATACGCTTGACCTGCGCTTCCTCGATATCCGGAGTGGTGAGACCCTGCTCGGCGGCGATGCCATTGGAACCCCAAAAGCCGCAGTTGAAGTTATAGCGGTCCAGAGTTGCCAAGGCATCGGGACCGACGAGCGCCTCGGTCTCGGGCTTGAGCTCACCGCCCAGCACCACGGTGCGCATGCCGCGCAGAGCGAGGTGCTGAGCATGGAGCACAGAATCGGTCACATAGGTGACGCCCTCAAGGCGCGGAAGATGCTCGATGAGCCTAAGCGTCGTCGAACCTGAATCGATGTACACAAAGCCCTCGGGCTCCACAAGCGCCGCCGCACGGGCGCAGATGCGCTCCTTGTCATCGTTATGGAGATCACTGCGCTCGCTGATCGTCAGGTCGCGCGTCACGTGCGCACGCTCCAGACTCGTCGCGCCTCCGTGCACCTTGGCGATACGGTGTGCACGGTCGAGCGCCTGCAGGTCGCGCCGAATGGTAGACGCCGTCACGCCCAGGGCTTCAGCAAGCTCCGGCACGGTAACCGAGCCGGCCTGCTGCACCATCGTCACGATCGCGTTGAGCCTATCTTCCGCAAGCATCGCTTACTCCTCCTCGGGGTACACGACTCCCCAGTCGGCGCGGAGCTTGGTCATCAGCTCCATAACATCAGAAGCATAGCCCAGAAGCTCGCGCTTCGAATCATCGCCGGCAACGGCCTTCTCCAGGTCGGCCATCTCGTAGCACAGAGCGTATGCCTCGGTGCCAGCTTGGACCTCCTCACGGTGACCGTCCGCAGTCCACACGATGGTCGCATGGTCGGCACGCGGATACTCGTTGACCTCGATATAGCACTTATCGAAGCTGATGACCGAGCGCTTGGGCTGCTTGGAGTGGAGCGTAAGGCTCACAACGCCCAGCTGCTGCTCAGCATTACGGCAGACAATGCCACCCGCGACGTCAACGCCAGTCTCGCAGGTATTGCCCAGAGACACGACCTCGGCTGGCTGGCTGGCCATAAACAGGCGCATGACGGACAGGGCATACACACCAATGTCGAGCATGGCGCCGCCGGCAAGACTGCGATTGTAGAAGCGGTTGGTCAGGTCGCCGTACTCCTTATAGCTGCCAAAGTTGAGCTGGGCGAGGTTCATGCGGCCAAAGTCGCCCGCATCCATGCGACGGCGCAGCTCCTGATACAGCGGCATGTGGAGCACCGTGGTGGCATCCATAAGGACCACGTTGTGCTCGTCGACGATGGCACGGGCCTCGTCGAGCTCGGCAGAGTTGAGGGTAATGGCCTTTTCGCAGAGCACGTGCTTGCCAGCTGCCAGAGCGGCTCGCAGGTAGGTGATATGCGTGTTGTGCGGCGTGGTGATATAGACGGCGTCGATATCCGGATCGGCGTAGAGGTCCTCGACCGTCTCATAGACCTTCTCGATGCCATACTGCTCGGCAAAAGCTTGAGCCTTGGATAGCGTACGGTTTGCGACGCCCGCAAGCTTGCGGCCGGCAAGAGCTAGAGACTGGGCCATCTGGTTGGCGATGACGCCGCAACCGATCACAGCCCAGCGAAGCTCGGGAGCCGTAAAAATGTCGTCGGGGAACGGCCGATCCTGGACCGAGGCAAACGCCGCCTTAGCGGCTGCTTCGGCGTCGAGCGGAGCCTGTTTGGAATCTGCCATCATGTGCCTCCTGAGTCATCGAAGGTTCTTCATTTCTAACAGCCCTATATTCGCACAATTGCGCGCGTATTTGCTCGTATTTGCGTGTCTATTTGCTTTTCAGTCACTATTTAGCCATAGTTTGCACATGTTTGCGCCGTTACACGCATTATCGCGCAATGATATGCGCATAAATGCGCGTGCGAAAGTCCTTGCGAAACATAAAGGGGCGGAACAACAAAGCCCTAAAAGACAGAGCAGGCTGTATTACTCAACCCCTCTGAGAAGGCATCAGGTATCAATGAACCGCCCTGAACTACCGGTACATAGGGACCCAGCTGCCGGCACCTGAAGGGACTGTCCCCATGTGACGCTTTAGTGGCAAGGCTGTCCCCGTCAACTAGCCGTTTAAGAACGTCCCCAACGACTGCTCATTTAAGTCTATCCCCAATGAGTAGGGATAGAAAAAAGGCCCGGGTGCCGTGGGGCATCCGGGCCTTTGCTAGCAACTTGATGTTGCGGGCAGCTTAGAACTTGTGGCCGCACTTCTTGCAGACGCGCAGCTTGTTCTTGCCGTCCTTCTCGTGACCGACGCGGGTAACCTTACCGCACTCGGGGCAGACGAGATTGACGTTGGAGGCGTCGATGGGAGCCTCCTGCGAAACGATGCCGCCCTGCTGGTTGGCAGCGTTGGGCTTGACGGCCTTCTTGACGACCGAAACGCCCTCGACAACGACCTTGTTCTCGGCGGGGAGAGCACGCAGGACAACGCCCTGCTTGCCGCGATCCTTACCAGAGAGAACCTGGACCTTATCGCCCTTCTTGATATACATATATCTCCCCTAACTACAGGGTCTCGGGAGCGAGCGAGACGATCTTCATGTACTTCTTGTCACGAAGCTCGCGAGCGACGGGCCCGAAGATACGGGTGCCGACGGGCGAACCATCGTTGTTGATGACAACGCAGGCGTTCTCATCAAAGCGAATGTAGGAGCCATCCTTGCGGCGGATCTCCTTAACGGTGCGAACGACGACGCAACGGACAACGTCCTTCTTCTTGACGTTGGCGCCAGGGGTAGCCTCCTGGACAGCACCGATGAACACATCGCCGATGCCTGCATAACGACGCTTGGAACCGCCAAGCACCTTGATGCAGCGAATCTTGCGAGCGCCGGAGTTGTCGGCGACGTTCAGCATGGTTTGCATCTGAATCATGGTAGATGTTCCTCCGAACTAAGAACCGAAGAGAGGTGCGCAGCCTTTATACGGCCCGTGGTATGCAAGCCAGGCATACGCACATCTTCGGAAACGTACAAGTCGTAAGAGCGACTGCTTATTTAGCGCGCTCGACGACCTCGATGAGGCGCCAACGCTTCATCTTGGACATAGGACGGGTCTCCATAACGCGGACGGTATCGCCCACGCCAGCCGTGCACTCCTCGTCGTGAGCGTGCAGCTTCTTGGAGCTGGTCATCATCTTGCCGTACTTGGGGTGACGCTTGCGCTCGGTGATGGTGACGACAATGGTCTTGGCACCGGAGACGGAGGTAACGACACCCGTACGGACCTTACGCGAGTTACGCGAATCAGTCATGTTCTCTCCTTAGGTCCTACTCGGCGACAGCGGACTTCTCCGCTGCGATCTCGCGGGCGCGCTGCTCCGTGAGGACGCGAGCGATGTCCTTCTTCACGGTGTTGACGCGAGCGGTGTTGTCCAGCTGGCTGGTGGCCATCTGGAAACGAAGGTTAAAGAGCTCGGCGCGCATTTCCTTCAGCTTCTCAACGAGCTGAGCGTCCGAGAGCTCACGAATCTCTGCGGGCTTCATTAGTTCTCCTCCTTGGCGGCGGCGGCGTCCTCAGCAGCCCACTTGGCCTCGAGAGCGGCCTCCTCAGCCATCTCCTTCTCGATGCGCTGCTCAGCGTTCTTAGCAGCAACAATCTTGGTCTTGATGGGAAGCTTGTGCTGTGCAAGACGCAGAGCCTCGCGAGCGACCTCCTCGGGCACGCCCTTGACCTCGAACATGATGCGGCCGGGCTTGACGACGGCCACCCACTCCTCGGGGTTACCCTTACCAGAACCCATGCGAGTCTCAGCAGGCTTCTTGGTGATGGGCTTATCGGGGAAGATCGTGATGTAGACACGACCGCCACGCTTCATGTAGCGGGTCATGGCAATACGAGCGGCCTCGATCTGACGGTTGGTGATCCAATGGGCCTCGAGAGCCTGGATACCAAACTCGCCGAAATGCAGCTCAGTATTACCCTTGGCCTGGCCCTTCATGGAGCCACGCTGCACCTTGCGGTGAAGAATACGCTTAGGGGCAAGCACTACTGACCCCTCCTCTCGGAGTTACGACGACGAGGACGGGAAGAGCCCTCGAGTGCAGGGTTGGGAACAGGCTGGCCCGGGAGCTTCTCGCCCAGGTAGATCCAGACCTTCACGCCGCAAGCGCCCATGGTGGTGCTGGCGACAGCCGTGCCGTAGTCGATCTTGGCACGGAGGGTGTGCAGAGGCACGCGACCCTCGCGGTACCACTCACGACGGCCCATCTCGGCACCGCCGAGACGACCGGAGCACTGGATACGGATGCCCTTAGCGCCGGCCTTGCGGGCGGACTGGACAGCCTTGCGCATAGCGCGACGGAAGGCAACGCGGCCCTCGAGCTGCTCGGCGATAGACTGAGCAACGAGGTTGGCGTCGAGCTCGGGGCGCTTGATCTCGACAACGTCGACGGAGAGCTGGCCCTTGGAGACGCCAGCGACCTTCTCGAGCTCGGTGCGGAGGGTATCAATCTCGGCACCCTTCTTACCGATGACAACGCCGGGGCGAGCGGTGAGGATGATGACCTTCACCTTGTCGCCAGCGCGCTCGATCTCGACGCGGGAGACAGCTGCGCGGGAAAGACGCTTCTCGAGGTACTTGCGGATCTCGAGATCGTTACCGAGGGTCTTAGCGTAATCCTTCTCTGCGAACCAGCGGGAGCGCCAGTTCTCGGTGATGCCAAGACGGAAGCCGGTGGGGTAGACTTTCTGACCCATACAGCTTTACGCCTCCTTTCGAGGAGCAACGACGACGGTGATGTGGGAAGTACGCTTCAGAATGCGAGAAGCGGAACCCTTGGCGCGGGGACGGATGCGCTTAAGCGTCGGACCCTCGTCAACATAGGCAGCGGCGACAACCAGGTTGTCGGCACGCAGACCGTTGTTGTTCTCGGCGTTCGCAACGGCGGAACGGAGAACCTTCTCGACATCCACGGCGACGGCGCGGTCGCAGAAGTGGAGGATGTCGAAGGCCTGAGCGACAGGCTTGCGGCGGATCAGATCGACCACCAGGCGGGCCTTGCTGGGGGAAACACGCACGTACTTAGCGACGGCGCGAACCTCGGTGGCCTCAGTTTCAATAGACTTAGTTGCCATTTACGGTTAACCCCCTATTTGGCCTTGTGGCCACGGAACGTACGAGTCGGCGCGAACTCGCCGAGCTTGTGACCAACCATGGACTCGGTAACATACACGGGCACATGCTTGCGGCCGTCGTGGACGGCGATGGTGTGACCAACCATCTCGGGGAAGATGGTGGACGCGCGGGACCAGGTCTTCACGACGTCCTTCTTGCCAGCCTCGTTCATCGCGGTGATACGCGAGAGAAGGCGAGTCTCCACGAACGGGCCCTTTTTGAGACTTCTGCTCATAAGTGCTTTCTCCTAAAACTCGGTATCCGAAATTACTTCTTACGGCGACGAATGATGTGCTGGTTCGAGACCTTCTTCTTCTTGCGCGTACGAAGGCCCTTCGTCGGCTTACCCCAGGGGGTAACAGAGGGACGACCAGAGGTGTGGTTCTTGCCCTCGCCACCGCCGTGCGGGTGGTCGACAGGGTTCATGACGGTACCGCGGACGGTCGGGCGCACGTTCATGTGACGCTTACGGCCGGCCTTGCCGATGACGATGTTGGAGTGATCGGCGTTGCCGACCTCACCGACGGTGGCGCGGCAGGTAACGAGGATGCGGCGCATCTCGGAGGAAGGCATACGAACGATAGCGTACTTGCCCTCCTTACCCATCAGCTGGCAGGAGTTACCGGCGGAACGGGCGATAGCAGCGCCCTTGCCCGGCTGGAACTCGACGGCGTGGATGAGCGTACCGACGGGGATGTCGGCGAGGGGCAGAGCGTTGCCCGGCTTGATGTCGGCGTCAGAACCGGACATGATGGTCTGACCGACCTCGAGGCCCTTGGGGGCCAGGATGTAGCGCTTCTCACCGTCAGCGTAGTGCAGCAGAGCGATGCGAGCAGAACGGTTCGGATCGTACTCGATCGTGGCAACCTTGGCGGGCACGCCGTCCTTGTTGCGCTTGAAGTCGATCACGCGGTAACGACGCTTCACGCCGCCGCCCTGGTGGCGGGTGGTGATGCGGCCGTTGTTGTTACGACCGGCCTTCTTGGGCAGGGGCTCGAGAAGAGACTTCTCGGGCTTGGTGCAGGTGATCTCGGAGAAGTCGGAGATCGTCTGCCAACGCCTACCAGCGGAGGTCGGCTTAAGGTGCTTTACAGCCATTACAATCCCTTTCAATAGGAATCCGTTAGCCATCGCAGACAGGGATTCGAGGTTCTGCCTCGGGTGCGATGACACCGGACGTATACACGGTTCCGGGCGTGTCCATTTTATACGCCCAAAACCTTGAGCTCTCGCCTCCCCTATTTGGGAGGCATGAGCTCACTCAACAGCAGCGAGTCTTAGGCCTGGTTGCCAAAGACCTCGATGGTGTCGCCCTCGGCCAACGTGACGATGGCCTTCTTCCAAGAACGGGTCTTGCCGGCGACATAGCGCACGCGCTTGGTCTTGGGCTTGACCGTCAGGGTGTTCACGCGAACGACCTTGACGCCGAAAATCTCCTCGACAGCGTCCTTGATCTGATACTTGTTAGCATCCTTGGCGACCTCGAACGTGTACTTGTTCAGCTCCATTCCGGAGAAGGAACGCTCGGACACGATCGGACGGATGATGATCTCGTGGGCGGTCATTTATGCAAGCACCTCCCCGAAGTGAGCGGCGATGTCGGCGGGCATCAGCACGGCGTTGTTGTTGACGAGATCGTAGGTGTTGGCCTCGTCGGCAGTAATGATGAACGTCTTGGGAATGTTGCGGAACGACAGGTAGGCGTTGACGTCCTCATCGCGAACGATGATGGTCAGACGCTTGCCCTCAAGGCCGAGAGCCTTGAGCATGGCGACGGCAGCCTTGGTGGAAGGCTTCTCGAAGCCGTAGTCGTCAACGAGCACGAGCTCGCCATCGGCCAGCTTGGCGGACAGCGCGGAGCGCATAGCCAGCTTGACCTCCTTGTTGTTCATACGCTTAGCGTAGGAACGGGGCTTGGGGGCGAAGACAACGCCACCGTGACGCCACTGGGCAGCACGGATGGAACCCTGGCGGGCACGGCCGGTGCCCTTCTGACGCCAAGGCTTCTTGCCGCCACCGGAAACCTCAGAGCGGCCCTTAGCGGACTGGGTGCCCTGACGCCAAGAGGCCATCTGGCACTTGACGATGTGGTGCATAACGTGGATGTTCGGCTCGATGCCGTACACCTCAGCGGCGAGCTCGGCCTCGGCGACCTTCTTGCCCTCGCTGTTCTTTACTTCAAACTTTGCCATTTAAGTGTTCTCCTTGGTATGACGCTGGGCTAAATGGGCTGGGCCCTTAGGCCATACGGATGGCGACGAGACCATTCTTGGCACCCGGGACAGCGCCCTTGACCAAGATGAGGTTCTGCTCGGCATCGATGCGGACAACGGAAAGGTTCTTAACGGTAACGCGCTCGTTACCCATGTGACCGGCCATCTTGACGCCCTTGAGGACGCGCGCAGGATAGGCGCACTGACCGATAGAACCGGGGTGACGCTGGAAGTGAGAACCATGCGTCATAGGACCGCGGCGCTGACCCCAGCGCTTGATGCGACCCTGGAAGCCCTTACCCTTGGAGGTACCGATGACATCAACCTTCTCGACATCAGCGAAATCAGCGACGGTGACGACCTCGCCGACCTTGTGCTCCTCGCCGTTCTCGACGCGGACCTCACGAAGGAAACGGACAGGCTCGACGCCAGCCTTAGCGAAGTGACCAGCCATGGGCTTGTTCACGTTCTTGGCCTTGATGTCGCCGAAACCGATCTGGACGGCGTCATAGCCGTCGGTTGCCTGAGTTTTAACCTGCGAGACAGCGCAGGGGCCAGCCTGGATGACCGTGACGGGAACGACGTTGTCGTCCTCGTCCCAAACCTGGGTCATGCCAATCTTGCGGCCGAGAATCATGCTGATCAAGATATGATCCCAACTCTCGCGTGGTCTTGGGACAATGCGTACACCACCGAGCGTACGCCCCTAGAGGACCACTACTTACACGACGTGCTCCCCAGCCTTGTATTTCGCCCGGACTACCTGACAACCCTATTAAGCAGGCATTTTGTCCAGCCAGAATACTCCCCTGGTTACACACAGCTGATTAGTATACACGGCTGCGGGCGTATCCATCGAGATTCATATTTCACTCACATTGTTTACGCAGGTAAAGTGCGTGACACGTTCCCAGTGTGCGGCGGAGGGGGCGGGCCTGAGACATATTAAGGTTGCTGCTCTACAGTCCTGCTCACGACGGAGAGCACATTAAGTGCTCTCCTGTTCGTGCGGAACTCGCGACAACCTTAATATGTCTCAGGCCCGCCCCCTCCGCCGCACACTGGGAACGCCACGTTGATGTCTGCTAAACCTTGCTCGCTCAGGCTAATAACATTGTTGGGGATCCACAATTTGCTGCAAGGTGAACTTGCATTGGGGCGTATCGTCCTCTTCTCGCGCATCATCGAAATCGAAGATCATGATGGCGCAGTTGGGAAGTTTTGCTGGGAGCTCAAAGCCCTCTGGGGCTGCGGCCTTGATGAATTGGCGGCTGGCGCTGCCGTGGCTTACTGCTAAGAGGGTTTCGATGCCCTCGGAGCCCATGATATTGGTGAGGGTGGCTACCATGCGTTCTTGTAACGCTTTGCTTCCCTCTCCTCCGAAGGGGACCAAATCCTCGCCCGGATCCCAAACGTCGGTGGGTAGCGCGTCGTGGGGGCCTTCTTCGAAGGAGCCGTAGCAGCGCTCAATAATGCCTTCGCAGGACTCAACAGCAGCGTCAGGGCCGAGGAGTTCGCATGCGACAAGCTGAGCTGTGTCCATGGCTCGGCCTAGGGGCGAAGAGACCACTTTGTCGGGAACGACGTCGTGGGCCTTGAGCCATGCGGCTGCCCTTCCCGCTTGTTTTCGGCCCAGGTCGGTCAGCGGTGAATCGCAGCGTCCCTGGACCAGCTTTTTGACGTTGAATTCCGTCTGACCGTGGCGGAGTAGGTATAAGCGCTTCATGCTCTCCCCTTCTGCATCAGTTGCTTTGTCGGCGTGGCCCTACTCGTGGGTATGACCGACATAGTCCTCGTCGATCGTGATCTTGGCAATCGACTTGGGGTATTCCGACTCGACCCGTTGTGCCAGCGCGTGTTTTACGTCTTCGGCACTCATCTGCAGATCCGAGGGACGCACGCAGTCAAAAATCACATTGGTGTGCGTAGGACCCGGAACGCAGCGAAGGTCGTGAATCGAAAGGCGGCTATCGATCTCCTGGGCCATTGCGTTGATGCGCAAGCGCATGCTCGCCAGCTTGGGGTCATCGGTCACGATGGGGTCGTAGTGAAGTGTGACAATCATGCCGTCTTCGTTCCTAAACGCCTGCTCGATGTTATCGAGCGTGTCATGGCTTTCCAGAGGGCTGGCCTCGGCCGCCATCTCGGCGTGAGCGCTTGCGAACTTCCTGCCCGGGCCGTAATCGTGAACCATCAGATCGTGAACGCCCAAAACGCCGGGATAGCTCATGATCTTGTCTCGAATGTGCTTGACCAGCTTAGGATCGGGCGTCTGGCCCAAAAGCGGGCTCACCGTATCCTGGATGAGTTCAAAACCG
>CABUOF010000018.1 GCA_902493125.1 uncultured Collinsella sp.
AACGACAGCGCCCTTGCCCACGTGCACGCCCTCCAGGACCACGGCGTTGGCGCCAATCATGACATCATCCTCGATGATGACAGGCGTGGCGCTCGCGGGCTCAACGACGCCTGCCAGTACGGTGCCGGCGCCGATGTGGCAGTTCTTGCCCACGGTGGCGCGACCCCCCAGCACGGCGCCCATATCGATCATGGAACCCTCGCCGATAACGGAGCCGATGTTGATGATGGCGCCCATCATGATGACGGCACGGTCGCCAATCTCGACGCGGTCGCGGATGATCGCGCCCGGCTCGATGCGGGCGTTGATGCCCTTAAGGTCGAGCATGGGCACGGCGGAGTTGCGGCAATCGTTTTCAACGTCGTAGTAATCGATGGAATCGGCATTGGCATCAAGGATGGCTTTGAGCTCGTCCCAGTCGCCAAAGACGGTCTTGCCGCGACGGCCGCCGTAGACATGTGCGTCACCCCAGGCAACCTTCATGCCGGGTTTCTCGCGCACATACAGCTTGACAGGCGTCTTTTTAGGCGCGGTGGCGATGTAATTGATAATCTCCTGGGCATCCATCTCGGCTGCGTTGCTCATTTGCTATCTCTCCTTAGGGTGGATTCGGTTGATACTTGGTTAGGCAAACATGACCTGGTCGAACGTATAGAAGCCGGGTTCGCGGGCGACGAGCTTCTGCGCGGCTGCCAGGGCGCCGTTGACAAAGACCTGACGGCTTGTGGCGCGGTGCGTAAGCGTGACCTCCTCGTCCTGGCCAAAGAAACTCACCTCGTGCACGCCGGCGACGGTGCCGCCGCGCAGCGAGTGCATACCGATTTCCTTGGGGTCGCGCGCGCCGCACATGCCCTCGCGACCGTAGACGGGGTGGTAGCCTGCTTCGGGCTCGGCCTCGACTACGGCGTCGAGCAGCAGCTTGGCGGTGCCGCTGGGGGCGTCGACCTTTTGGTTGTGGTGAGTCTCGACAATCTCGCAGTCAAAGCCGGGCAGCTCACGCGTGGCCTGGGCTACTAGATGACGCAGGGCTGCGATGCCGATGGAGTAATTGCCCGAGTGCATAACGCGGGTGTTCTGGCCCAGCTCACGCAGACGGTCCATCTGCTCGGGGGTGTAGCCTGTGGTGCCCGAGACCAACGCCGCGCCCGTGCGCTCGACATAGGCGACGACGGCATCGAAGGTCGCGACGTTCGAGAAGTCGATAATCACATCGGCCGCCGGGGCGCTCTCGAGCTCGGACAGATCAAAACCGATCTGGGCGACGATATCAAAAACGGGCTGCCCGGCGGCGTCGACAATGCCTTCGGCGGTAGTGCGGATGAGCGAGCCCATGCGGCCCGTTCCCATAATGATGGTCTTAATCAAGCAGACCAGCTCCCTTCAGGGCATCGGTAAGTGCAGAGCGCGTGTCGTCTGCCATGGGGCACAGCGGCATGCGGTAGTTTGCCTCGATCATACCCATCTGAGCGAGCGCCTCTTTGACGGGGATGGGGTTGACCTCACTAAAGAGGGCATTGATGAGTGGCTGGCCGGCAATTTGGATATCGCGGGCACGCGCCACGTCACCGTCCAAATAGGCGCGGCACATGTCATGCACGAGCTGCGGCTGCACGTCGGCCCACACGCTGATGGTGCCCGAGGCGCCCAGGCTCATGAGCGGCACGGTAAGCGCGTCCTCGCCCGAGTACATGCGAAAGTCATCGGATAGCAGGTGGGCGATCTTGGCCGCGTAGGCGACGTTGCCCGAGGCCTCCTTGATGCCCATGATGTTGGGGTGCGCGGCCAAACGCTCTACGTTGCGCTCGCTGATGCCGCAGCCACAGCGGCCGGGGATGTTGTACAGAATGCAAGGGATGTCCACGGCGTCGGCCACGGTCTTAAAGTGCTGGTAGATGCCCTCTTCGTTAGACTTGTTGTAGTAGGGGGTAATGAGCAGCAGACCATCGGCGCCCAAGCCCTGGTAAGTAAGCGACTTGGTGAGCATGGTCTGCGTGGAGTTGGAGCCTGAGCCGGCGATGACGGGGACGCGTCCTGCAACATGCTTGACCACGGCGGCGACGACGGAGTTGTCCTCGTCATCGGTCATCGTGGCGCTCTCGCCGGTGGTGCCCAGGGTGAGAATGGCGTCGGTGCCATTTTGCAAGTGGAAATCGATAAGGCGCTCGAGCGCGTCAAAGTCGACACTGCCGTCCTTTTTAAACGGCGTAACCAGGGCGACGATTGAGCCCTCGAGATCGCGGATGTCCATGTTCTTCTCCTTCGCCTCCGCGATCTGGATGCGTTTGTTCCATTGAGCTGCGACTGCCAGGCGCTCGTCTTGGGCGCGACGGCGGGCGCTTTCGGCGCGCGACTTGGCCAGCAGCTCTCGGCCGCACGGCAGCACGTCGAGCGTGGAAAAGTAATCGCCCGGGCGCTCGGCGCGGCGGATGAGGTCGGCCGCGCCATCGGGGCGCAGCAGGACCTCGGCGGAGCGCAGACGTCCGTTGTAGTTGTAGCCCATGGAGTAGCCATGCGCACCGGTATCGTGGATTACAAGCAGGTCCCCCATGTCGATATGCGGCAGCTCGCGGTCGATGGCGAACTTATCGTTGTTCTCGCACAGATTGCCCGTGATGTCATAGGTGTTCGTGACGGGCGCCGTGGCCTTGTCGGCGCCGCCCGGCTGACCCATCACCGTAATGTGGTGGTAGGCGCCATACATGGCAGGGCGAATCAAATCGACGGCGCTTGCATCGACACCGATATAGTCCTTGTAGATCTGCTTCTCGTGGATAGCCTTGGTGACCAGACAGCCGTAGGGGCCCATCATAAAGCGGCCCATCTCAGTGCAGATGGCCACATCGCCCATGCCGGCGGGAACCAGGGTCTCGTCGTATGCCGCGTGCACTCCCTCGCCGATGGCGCGAATGTCGTTGGCCTGCTGCTCGGGCAGGTAGGGGATGCCGACACCGCCGGACAGATTGATGAAGGCGACGTGTGCGCCGGTCTCGCGCTCCAGGCGTACGGCAAGCTCAAAGAGGATGCGCGCGAGCTTGGGGTAGTAGTCGTTGGTGACGGTGTTGCTGGCAAGGAATGCGTGGATGCCAAAGTCCTCGGCGCCCTTGGCCTTGAGCATGCGGAAGGCCTCGAAGAGTTGCTCGGTGGTCATGCCGTATTTGGAGTCGCCCGGGTTGTCCATGATGCCGTTGGAGAGCTGAAACAGCCCGCCTGGATTAAAGCGGCAGCTGACCGTCTTGGGGATGGGCCCCGCAACGCGCTCAAAGAACTCGATGTGGCTGATGTCGTCAAAGTTGACGATGGCACCCAGCTTGTCGGCGAGCTCAAAGTCGGCAGCCGGCGTGTCGTTGGACGAGAACATGATGTCGTGTCCCGTGATACCCAGCGAGCGGGCGATCATGAGCTCGGTATAGCTCGAGCAATCGCAGCCGCAGCCGTATTCGCTGAGAATGGAGATGAGCGCCGGGTTGGGGTTGGCCTTGACGGCAAAGTATTCCTTAAAGCCCGGGTTCCATGCAAAGGCGTCGCGCACTTCTTGCATGTTGCGGCGGATGCCCGCCTCGTCGTATAGATGAAACGGCGTGGGGAACTGCTCGACGATATGCTCGAGTGTCTCCTTGTCCACAAACGGCTGCTTGGCCGCATATGCCTCGCTGAGGGTCAATGCCATGTCCCGTAAACCTCGCTATCCAGACGGCGCCATCTGCGCATCGAATCCGCATAGCGTGGACCCAATGTCCGGATAGCGCTCCCGCATTGCTGCAGACAGTCCTGCGGGTGTTTCCCGCAGACCCACCAGGTTGTTCGTGCCCGAAAAACCCAGTTCGGCGGGTTTCGCCTCCCCGCGGGGTCAAAGCCTGCCGGCTCGCCCGCGGTTCTTCGTGCCCGCGCCTCTATCAAGTGGTAAAGACCCTATCACGTTGCACTTTACCAAACAAGAGTATTTGTATATAACGTTTAAAAAATGCAGGGATATGCTAGAAACAAGGGCGTCACAATTCTGCATCACAATATTGTGTGAATGGATATGCCCCATGAAAGGATCCTTTATGACCGAGCTCCAAGAACTCCGTCGCTATCGCCGCGATCTCCATCGCATTCCGGAGCTCGATTTCGATCTTCCGCAAACCATTGCCTATATCGAGGGCGTGTTGGCACCGCTCGCTTGCGAGGTGACCCATCCGTGCCCCAGTTGCGTCTGCGCTTTCTTCGACGCCGGCGTTGGTGCCGCGCATGCCACAGCGATTCGCGCCGATATGGATGCGCTGCCCATCGCGGAGGCGACGGGAGCGGCCTTTGCCTCGACCCATCCCGGCAAGATGCACGCTTGCGGACATGATGGACACATGGCCATGGCACTTGCCGCCGCGACGTATGTCGACCGTACGATTCGCGAGCAGCCGGGCGTCATTAGGCGCAACGTTCTCTTTGTGTTCCAGCCGGCCGAGGAAACGACCGGTGGTGCCAAGACGGTATGTGAGAGCGGTGTGTTCGAATGCTACGGGGTCGACCGCATTTTTGGCTTCCATGTGTGGCCCGATCTGCCCGCCGGCACGTTGGCGAGCTGTTCCGGCCCGCTGCTGGCGCGTTCGAGTGAGACACACATTCATATTCACGGGACGAGCATCCATATCGCTAAGACCTATGGCGTTCCGGTCGAGGAGTCGCACGATGCGGCGCTGGCGGCTGCCAAGTTCTTGGTTGCCGAGCGCGAACTGATGGACGAGCTGGGCACCGACGAGCCCTGTATCGGCAAGTTTGGTCTGCTGCAGGCCGGTACCGTCTGCAATGCGGTGGCGGGGGAGGCCCATGTTGCCGGCAGCCTGCGTGTGTTTACGGACGACATGTTCGACCGGGCGCGCGAAGGCGTGCGCCGCGTGCTGGACGATGCCTGTGCCGCAACGGGCTGCACGTATGATCTCGACTTCGCCGAGGGCTATCCGCCGGTCGACAACGACCCCGAGTTGTTTGCCAGCGTCGCGCCTGCCTTGCCCGGGCTGCAGCTTGTGGAGGAACCGCTGCTGATCGCCGAGGATTTCGCGTTCTATCAACGCCATTTGCCGGGCGTGTTTTTCCTGCTGGGCACGGGTATGCCAGAGGACCAAGACAACCCGAGTGATTCGGATGGCTGTCCCGCCTATGCCACAAGCGCTCTGCATACCGATAGCATGCTCTTCGACGAGGAAATCCTTCTCAAAGGCCTCGATGTCTACAAACGATTGCTTTTGCTTGACTAAGGCGCAAAGGACTATTTGTTCTAGAAAACACGAACAAACGTACGATATAATAGAGATGTAAGTCTATAGAAACGTTTGACGTTACTAACGTAAGGCGATACTATGATTGCATCGTATAAAGATGAGGATACCGAACGCTTTGCCATGGGTGTGCGGGTCAGGAGGTTCGTGCCCTTTGAGCGTGTTGCGTTGAGGAAGATTCGCCAACTGCAGGTTTGTGCTTCGCTTGATGATCTTCGCGTTCCACCGGGCAACCGCCTGGAAGCTTTGAAGGGCGATCGTGCCGGTCAATATAGCATCCGTGTTAACGAGCGCTATCGGGTCTGTTTTGAGTGGAGACAGGAGATGGCTTGGAATGTCGAAATCGTCGATTATCACAAGTGATGAGACTTCGGCCGATTTGCTGTCGCCGGTGACTCCTGGTGAGCTTCTCAAAGAGGAGTTTCTTGTTCCCATGGGCATTTCTCAATATCGCCTTGCGAAAGAGACTGGGATTCCGGCTCAGCGTATCGGGCAGATTGTCTTGGGAAAACGTCGCGTGACGGCCGACACCGACCTCCGTCTTTGCCGTTATTTTGGCCTGACGGATGGTTATTGGCTGCGCGCTCAGGTGGCGTTTGACCTTGAGGCCGAGAAAAGGCGGATCGAACCGGAACTCGACAAGATCGTTCCTGTTCAGCAGGCTATCGCACTGTAGTGCTCAAAGATGATGGGGGTGGCGCGGCGATGAGGCGACGCCGACAGTCTGCCGTATATAGTCCGGGTGGATGCGGGTGCGGTTTGCTGCTGCTTCCGGTCATCGCTGTGGGCATTGGCGTGATGTTTGTGCTTGCTGGGCTGGCTACGGCGGCACTCGTACTGTTTATCACTGCTATCGGCGTGACGATTTGGCTTTATCGCAGTCGTGAGCAGCGCCGCGCCGACGGTAAGACCAATGTAGGATGGATTGCCTTTTTGGTCATCGCCTACCTGCTGAGCATCAGCTATTTGGCCTTCTTTATCCTGTTGCTTGTGAGCACCTTTACCGGGGAATCCGTCACGGTGGGTTGATGCACTGCCAGCAGACGGTTGCGCAAAGTGCGTTTGCTCGGCGTTTGGATAACTGCATTGGCCGTTTACCGCAGCCTTAGCTCTCAGCTAATGAATTCAAGTTCAATCCTTCCTACGATGTGCTGTGTGCCGGCACGGTAGCCGGATCGTAGGAAGGATGAATAATGGCAAAAGAGGGAAAGAAGCCAATCGGTAAGATTGTCCTAGGCATCATCGTGGTGCTGGTTATTGTCGGTGCCGTGGGCTCTATGGGCGGCAACTCAACCGATTCGTCTGCGAGCGATTCGGCAAAACCTGCCGAGACGACACAGCAGGCTAAGGAGCAAAAAGAACCGCAAGAACCGTATACCATTGCTGACGAGGCTGAAGACACTTCCAATCAGTTTACCTATAAGATCACGGGCACCCTGACCAATAACACGGACAAGGAAAAGAGCTACATTCAGATAGAATATGTTCTGTATGATGCCGATGGCAACCAGGTTGGAACGGCTCTTGCAAACACCAATCATCTGAAGGCGGGCGGCTCCTGGAAGTTCGAGGCGCTGGGTACGGTGTCTCCCGACCAGGTTGCTAGCTGGGAGCGTTCGGACGTAAGCGGTTTCTAGCATGTTGCATGCACTGGGGGAGGTGAAGTCGTATGTCCGATAAAAAGCTGACCGAGGAGTTGCTCAATGAGCTTCTCGATGCGCCGAACATCGATGGCTATATCAAAGAACACGACTTTGCCGCTCCGTCGCTTTCGAACTACCTGAAGCAGCTACTGCAGGAAAAGGGCTTGGAGCGCTCGCGCGTGGTTCGTATGGCCGATCTCAATGAGACCTTTGGGTATCAGATCTTTACCGGTGCGCGGCATCCGAGCCGCAATAAGGTGCTGCAGATTGCCTTTGCGATGGCGCTGACGCTCAAAGAGACCAACCGTGCGCTGACGGCTGCCGGGGTAAGCGTCCTTAACTGCAAGGACCGCCGCGATGCGATTATCATCTTTTGTATCGATCGCGGGTGCAGCCTCCAAAAGGTCAACGAGGAGCTGTATCGCTTTGGCGAGGAGACGGTGAGTTAGCGGTTGATATCTGAGCTGGCGGAGCTGCCGAACAACGACGCAAACGAACGGGGCGCGGATGCCATGGGGTGTCTGCGCCCTGCGCTATGATGGAGGCTATGGATACTCAGACCCCAACATATTCCGATGACGAGCTGACCGCAGCGCTTGTCGAGCACCTGGCGTCGCTCGATCGCGACGACAGCTATCGCGTGGAGCGTGTACTTAAGCGCTCGTCCGTTGAAGCAACCGAGCTCGTGTACTTTGAAGGAACCGGCGGTGGTTCGCTCGGCCCCTTTGTCCGTAAACGCATCGATGCTTCGGCTCAAATCGGCGGGGCATACGAGCGTCTGTTTGCCGCTCAGCGGGCAGGCAGGCGTTTTGAGCACCTGCCCAGAATCGTCGATTGTCGTCGTGTGGGCGACGAGCTCAACGTGGTTATGGAATACATCGAAGGGGAGACACTCGGGGCGCTGGTGGACCGTCTGGGAGCCACCCCCGATTATGCGCGTGAATTGTATCCTGCCCTTTGCGACGCCGTGGGTGAGCTCCATGCCGGTTTTGCAATGGCGGGGGAGACGTCGGCGCCGGAGATCCATCGCGACCTCAAGCCGTCGAATATCATCGTGACAGGTGCCAACTATACGCCTAATGACGGCCTGACATTTTCATCGCTGGTGATTATCGACTTGGGGATCGCGCGCGTATGGCGCGATGGCGCCGATGCCGACACCGTCAAGTTTGGGACACGGCCCTATGCGCCGCCCGAGCAGTATGGGTTTGGGCAGACGAGCGTGCGAAGCGACGTCTACGCACTTGGCGCCCTGTTGTTCTTCTGCTTGACGGGAGTCGACCCTAAGCCAGGGCTCGACATGCGCGAGCAATGCGAGGCGCGCGGCATTCCCACTTCACTTGCCGATGCCGTCTGCATGTCGATGGCGCTCGACCCGGCCAAGCGTTTTGCGAGCGCGGAAGCGTTGGGACGGGCGACGCGCGCGGCATACGATCTGAGTCGCCCCGTGCGGCCTTCTGCGCCTGCGCCTGTCCGTACTTCGGCCTCGGAGACGGTGTTGACGCCCCAAGGGCTCCAGAACCCGGCAGGGCCTCCTGGCCCTGCCGCCTCCGCTGCATGCGGTCTGCTCTCTCGCGTTCCGGAGTCTCTGGGGCGCATTTGGAATACGCTCGTCTGCTTCTCGCTGCTTGTGTTCTTTGCCGGAAGTCACTTTGCCGTCTTTCATCCCACCGGAGCAAACCAAAGCTACCCGACGTGGCTTCTCATAATCGAGTATTTTTTCTTTGTCGATGGCCTTATGGTGCTTATGCATTTTGCGCTGCTCGATAAGCGCCGTCTTCGTCGGCGATTCGCGCTGCTCGACAGCTATCGCGGCAAGAAACTCGCGAAACTCTGGCTCAAGGCATTGGGTGTGCTGCTCCTATGCATGATCGTCATAGTCGCGGTTGCCAATGCGACCGGCGTCGTCGATACCTCCGCTACCTAAAAGAAAGGGGCCCCGTTGGGGCCCCTTGCAGTTGCACTTAGATGCGGTTCATTTGAGCGGCGACTTTGTTGTACCAGTCCTGCCACGTGGGCGGGCAGTACTTTTTGGCCGCAGCCGGGGTAAGGGTGGAGCCGTAGTTGGCGCCCAGATAGGCAACGTGGGCGGAGATGCCCTCGCTCCAGCTGCCAAAGCTGCGCCAACCGCCGCCGCGGGCACTCCAGCCCCAGGCGTTGTAAGAATTGGCGCAATAAGCACCCTTGGTGCTCTCGATGCAGGCGATGGCGGGGGACCAACGGGGGTCGACACCGGTATTCCAAGCGGCGACGGCAAAGTTATAGCCCTGGCCTGCCATGGGGGAGCCGGCGAGATAATTGTCGATGCGGCCTGTCCACTCATTAATGAACGAATCGTAATCGGAGCTACCAGTATTGGAGCTGTTCACCGTGGTGTCGATGGTGGTGTTGGTGTTGGTGGCCTGGCTGCTGGAATTGCTGCCGCTTACGCCCTCGCCCGAGAGCTTCTCGGCGGCAGCGGCCTTATCGGCCTCAAGCTTGGCAAGCTCGGCGGCATTTTCCTGCTCGGCTTTTGCCTGTGCCTCGCTGCGGAGCTGCTGGGCCTGTGCCAGCGCATCCTCGGCGTTTTTCTGCTCTGCCTCAAGCTGAGACTTGGCCTGCTGGAGCTCAGCCTTGTTCTGCTCGAGTTCGGTTTGCATGTTATTGAGCTGTTCGATCTCGTCGACGCTCGAGCTCGTGATCTGGTTGGTGTATTTGCAGGTCGTGATGAACTCACCCAGGCTCTGTGCGTTGACCAGGAAGCTCACGATGGGATTGGTGCCCTTCTGATACTTGTACAGATCGCGCATGGCGGAGCTTGCCTTGGCCTGCTGCTCGGGAAGCTTGGCCTCGATTTCCTCGATGCTTGCCTCATTAGAGTCAATCTGCTTTTGCAGGTCATCGAGTTTGGTGCGGGCGTCGTTGTAGGCGCTCGTGGCGGCTTCGATCTTCTGCTGGGCTGCGGAAAGCTGGTCCTGCGTTGCCTGCGAGGCGGCATACGCCGCAACGGGGGAGAGCATCGGCGTGGCCGTCAGCGCAACGGCGAGCGCGGCGCTCGTGATGATACGAGCCGGCTTCGACGCAATGAGCGCTGCGGTGCGATGATTCGAATGCTGCATCCAGTCCCTCTGCAATCAATCGTAGGTTATGGTTCGAACGGTATTCTACTACTGCTTTCGACCTCAACTTGAACCTTAAAGGTCCCAAAGGGTCAAGTTGAACTTGAGGCTTTGGCTTTGACCTGCAGTTATGATGAATTGTTGAGAAACCATAGAGTTCAACTTTAACGTTACAGAGCCCTGTTTGAGAGGAGTTTTGGGCTGTAAAAGCCATCTCAACGTGGGGTTTTATAACTACAGCGTGCCCTTCTGGCGAGCCTGCTCAATCTCTTCGAGGGCCTCGGCGGGGGTGAACGAACAGGTGCCGTCGCCGAGTTTGATTACCTGGATATCGTCGCCGGCGTAGACCTCTCCGCCCTTTAGTACCACGCCGAAAACGCCCTCGTGGGGAAAGATGCAGTCGCCGGCGAGATAGTAGATGGCGCAGCGTGTGTGGCAGGCCTTGCCGATTTGGCTGATTTCGACAAGCACCTCGCTGCCAAGCTTGAGCTGCGTGCCCAAGGGGAGCGAGAGCAGGTTGATGCCCCGGGTTGTGAAGTTCTCCCCAAAGTCACCCTCGTGTACGTCGAGCCCGCGTGCCTGCGCCGTCTGGATGGACTCCGCGGCTAAAAAAGAGACCTGGCGGTGCCAATGCCCGGCGTGCGCATCGGTGGCGAGGCCAAATTGCTCTATAACGGTGTCGTGTCCATCGGCGACGGGCGACTTGCGCGTGCCCTTGTGCGCCGACGTGTTGATTGAGACGATGCGGGCAGGCCCGTTGTAAGCATCGTTTGCCGTTCGTAGGGGAACGGCCGATTGTGCGCGTTCCTCCAGCTCGCGCTTCGCGGCATTGAGGATGGGATTATCGGTCGGATGGTCTTGGGGCACGTGTGCGCCTTTCGCTCGAAGATGTCAATACGCTGAATCCTACAACAACGGTAGGTTCATTGCCCATTGTCATACAACGGTGGGCGCCGTCTTCGTGCTGGACGAATACGTCGATTGCCATAGATACGGTGGAGCTTTGGGCGCCGGCGGCTTGGCACGCTAGAATAAATCAGTTGCGCAAAGACCGCCCGTTGTGTGGGCAGTTCATGATAGGAAGTTTCCATGGCATTGCAATTTACAGAGCGCGAGTTCATTCCCGTGCTGCTTGGTGGCGACATCAACGCCTATTCGGTGGCGCGCGCCTTCTACGAGGAGTACCAGGTCAAGAGTCTGGTCTTTGGCAAGTATCAGACGGGTCCCGCGTACCGCAGCCAGATTATCGACTACACGCCCAACGTGGATATCGACACCATGCCCGTGATGCTCAAAACCGTCAACGGCATTGCCCAAGCGCATGCCGACAAGACTATTGTCCTTGTGGGCTGTGGCGACAACTATGTCGCTCTCGTGGCTCAAGCCAAGGATGCTCATGAGCTGGCGGATAACATCGTCGCTCCCTACGCGCCCTACAGCATGCTCGAGCAGTGCCAGAAGAAGGAGATCTTCTACGAGCTGTGCGAGAAGCATGGCGTGCCCTATCCGCACACGTTTACCTTTACCAAGGCGATGCTCAATGCCCAGGGTGAGGCGCCTGCCGAAGTGCTCGACCAGATCGATTTTCCTTACCCGATGATTCTGAAGCCTTCTGACGGCATCATGTGGTGGCGGCATGAGTTCGAGGGCCAGAAGAAGGCCTATGAGATTGCCGACCGCGCCGAGCTGGAACAGGTCATTCGCGATTCGTATGCCAGCGGCTACACCGACGACCTGATCTTGCAGGATCGCGTGCCCGGCAACGACGAGTACATGCGCGTGCTCACCAGCTATTCCGACCGCAACGGTAAGGTCCGCATGATGTGCCTGGGCCATGTGCTGCTCGAGGAGCATCAGCCCCACGGTGTCGGCAACCATGCCTGTATCATTACCGAGCCCAACGACGAGCTCATGGGCGGCGTGCGCAAGTTGCTCGAGGACCTTCACTTTGTGGGCTATTCCAACTTTGACGTAAAGTACGACGAGCGCGACGGCTCGTTTAAGTTCTTCGATTTCAACACGCGCCAGGGCCGCAGCAACTACTACGTTACCAACAGCGGCTTTAACGTTGCCAAGTATGTGGTGGACGAGTATGTGTTCAACCGCCCGTTTGAGCCGGAGTTTGTGACGGCGCAGGACGAGGCCCTGTGGATGGTCGTTCCCATGGGCGTCGTCGACAAGTACGTCAAGGATCCCGAGCTGCGCGCTAAGGTGCATCGCCTGGACAAGGAAGGCAAGGGCGCCGACCCTTCGTTTATGAAGGGCGACTTTGTCTTTAACCGCTGGCTGCGCATGTGGCACACCAAGCTGCGCCACTTTAAGCTGTTCAAGACGTATTACAAGTAGATGAGCGCGGCGCCCGTCCGGTTTGCATCGGGCGGGCGCGGGTATGATACGCGCAATTGCGCAAGCGTCACCAAGGAGGCGGCGATGGAAAAGCTGGGAGTTATCGGCGGCATGGGCGCCGAGGCCACGTCGTATTACTACGACCAGGTGGTGCGTCATACGGCTGCTGCCTGCGATCAGGAACATATCGACATGGTGGTGCTCTCCAAGTCGACCATGCCCGACCGCACGTTGGCCATTAAGACCGGCGAGCATGCCAAGCTGCTGGCGACCATGAAAGAGTGTGCCCAGGCACTCGAGTCGCTGGGCTGTGCGCACATTGCCATTCCCTGCAACACGTCGCACTACTTCTACGACCAGATCCAGTCGTTTACGAAGGTGCCGATTATCCACATGCCGCGTGAGTCGGTGCGCTATGCCCTTGCGGGTGCGGTGATGGGGGAGTGCGAGTTCGCCCCCAACCTGAGTATGCCGGCCGAGCCGGTGCACAAGATTGGCATTATGGGAACCGATGGAACCGTGGGCGCGGGCGTCTACGGACGCGAATGTAAGGCTGCGGGTGTTGAGGTTGTCTATCCCAGCGAGAAACGTCAGAACGATGTGATGTCGCTTATCTACGATGACGTGAAGGCCGGACGTGAGCCCGATATGGATAAGTTCGACCGCGTGATGTGGGAGTTCGCCCGTAGCGGCTGCGACCGCGTCCTTCTGGCCTGCACCGAGCTCTCGGTGCTGCAGAAATACCGCGAGATGCCCGAGATTACCCTCGACGCCATGGACGTCTTAGTGCGCGAATCCGTCATCCGCAGCGGCGCCCCCTACCGCCAATAGCCCTCGATCTGCCAAAAAGGGACAGGTTTATTTTTGGTAGGTATTATCTGGGGAAACAGTAAAGGCCTCGGCTCGTTTGGTGCGAGCCGAGGCCTTTTGCGTTGGGCGGTTGCTGTCGGTGGTGAACTAGAACAGGAAGCCGATGGCGATGAGGGCGATGCTGACGATGAGCACGGCGATGTCCAGACCCTTGATGGGATAGCGCTTGTACGAGCTGGCGCGTGTGCGCAGATAGAAGCCGCGCTGTTCTGCCGCCAAGGCTGTGGCATCGGTCTTGCCCACGCTCGAGATGAGCAGTGGCACGCACAGTGGCAGCATGAGCTTAAGCTTCTTGATGGGGTTCTTGGTATCGTACTCGACGCCGCGTGCGGTCTGCGCCTCCATGATGGCATTCATCTCCTGACCAAACACCGGTACAAAGCGCAGCGCCGTGGTAAAGGTGAAGGCATAGCGATACGGCACATGCAGCACCTCGACGCAGGCGTTGGCAAGGTCGTTGAGCTTGGTCACCATGAGCATGAGGATGAGTGGTAACGCCACACCCAGCAGGCGCAGGCAGGCCTTCGATCCTGTGATGAGGCCCGTGTCGGTGATAAAACCCCACACCACGTTGCCATCGCGCATAAAGGCCAGCTGGAGCATCAGCATGATAAGCGCGAGCGGAATCAGCAACTTGAGCAGCGAGAACAGACGGTCGACGACGCCGGCGTAAGCTCCCAGTGCGAGCGTGAGCGCCAGAAAGCCCAGCAGCGCCACGTAGGTGTCGGACAAAAAGATGCCGACGATGATGGCGGCGGCGAGGCCCAGTTTGACGACGGGATTCAGGCGATGCAGCAGCGTATCGCCCGGCATGTAGTCGATGACGTTAACCACGGTGGACCATCTCCTTGGTAATTCGAACGACATCGGTGACCTCGCTCACCTGCGCAAAAGCGGGCGAGACGGAAGATGCCAGACGGCGCGAGAGTTCGATGACCTGGGGCGGCTCAACGTAGGCATGCTGCATGAGTTCGATGTTCGAGAACAGCTCGTGCGTGCGGCCGCGATCGAGGATGCGGCCGTCGGCCATTACTACGATGCGCTCGGCAAAGTCGGAGACGACTTCCATGTCGTGGCAGACCATGATTACGGCGCAGCCACGCTCGGCCATGGTACGCACCGTTTCCATGACGGTCATGCACTCGCGGTAATCAAGGCCGCTCGTGGGCTCGTCGAGCACCACGATTTTGGGCTCTACGACCACGACGGAGGCGAGTGCCACCATTTGTCGCTGGCCGCGCGAAAGCGAGAAAGGCGCCTCGTCGGCCGGCAAGCCAAAGCGGTCGATGACGAGTTGGGCACGACGCAGAGCCTCGGCGCGGTCCATGCCGCCAAGCTCCAAGCCAAAGGCGACCTCGTCGAGCACGGTGTCCTTGCAGATTTGACGGTCAGGGTTTTGGAAGAGGGTTGCGACCTCGCGGGCAATGCGGCTCGTGGGGACGGTTGCGGTATCCAGTCCCGTGACGCGCACGCTGCCCGAGGCGGGCTTGAGCAGACCCGTGAGCAGCTTGGTGAGCGTGGTCTTGCCGGCACCGTTTTGGCCGACGATGCCCACGAGCTCGCCAGGATAGAGCGTCAGGCTAAGGTCGTGTACGGCGGCTCCGCCATTGGGATAGGCAAACTCAACATGGTCGAAGGTGAGTACGGGTTCGGCGTCCTTGGCATGAGGGCGCAACGACGGTGCATGCGGGGAACCGGCGGGCGCCTGGGCTTCGATAGCCGCGCGTGCGGGGTCGACGATGCCCGAAATCAGGCACTCGGCCTCATCGACATCCAAGCAAGGGGTACCGCTTACTAGACCATCGGTTTCGAGGCTATTGAAGATACGCGTGACGCGAGGGCAGTCGACGCCGATGGCACGAAGCTCGTCGGTATGCGCGAAGACCTCGTGTGGCTCGCCCTGCAGCGCGATTTCGCCATGGTTGAGCACGAGCACGCGGTTGCAGTACTCCGAGAGCAGGGCGACCTTTTGCTCAACGACGACGATGGTGATTCCAAGTGTGCGGTTTGCCTTACGCAGCGTCTCGAAGACCAACGTGGAGCTGGCGGGGTCGAGTGCCGCGGTGGGCTCGTCGAGAACCAAGACGCGCGGACGCATGGCGAGGATGGCGGCGATGGCTACCTTTTGCTTCTGTCCGCCCGAGAGGGTGGCGATCTCGCGGTCGCGCAGGTCGCTGATGCCGACGGTCTCGAGCGTTTCGCTCACGCGCTGCTCGATCTGGTCGTGGGGAACGCCAAAGTTCTCGAGGCCAAAGAGCATCTCGTCCTCGACGACCGAAGCGACCATCTGCGTGTCGATATCCTGCAGCACACTGCCGACGATTTGCGACACGTCGGTCAGCGAGACCTCGCAGGTGTCGTGGCCGTCAACCATGACGGACCCAAAGAACGTGCCGGTGTAGTGGTGGGGCACGGCACCCGACAGGCAGGCGGCAAGCGTGGACTTGCCGGCGCCCGAGGGCCCGATGATGCCGATGAAATCTCCCTTGTTCACGCTGAGCGAGATGTGGCTGAGCGCCTGCTCGGTTTGCGTGCCATAGGAGAACGAGACATCGTCGACGTTGATGATCGTTTCCATGGATACCTTTCATAGTCAATGGACGTTCTTACATGACCAGTCGTTTAAGAACGTCCCCAAAAGCTAGTCGTTTGGGACAGTCTTTGGTGGTGAAGCACGGAGACGGCTTTACGAGGGGCCCCAGGTTGGCGCGAGAAAGAGGAGCGAAGCGTACTTGGGTACGCGAGCGACGAATGAACGCCAAGATGGGGTGGCTCGTAAAGTCGAACGGGCTAGTTGAGCTTCAGGGCCTTCTGGATGGGCAAGTAGAGGGCGCCGACCAGAATGGCGTTAAAGACGGCGGTCATGGCGACGACGGGCAGCATGGCGGCGGCGAGCTCGCCTACCACGCCGAGCATGGCCATCTTGATGACCATGAAGATGGCGCCGGAGACAAAGGTGGTCAGGAAGGTTGCGACAATGGCGATGGCGGGCTTGACCTGACCGTTCTTGCCGGCGGCGTTGACGATGCCGGCCATGAGCATGGCGGCGATGCCCTCGGCGGCAAAATCAACGAACGGCGAAGTAGTGGTGATCTGGATCACGGCAGCCGAGATAAGGCCAATGACGAGCGCCTGGCCGATGTTGGGGCGAACGACCAGGATGGTGAGGCAGAAGGCCGAGATGATGAACTCGGGGCTGATCATGCCACCCGAGATGCCCGAGATGGCCTTGCCGACGGTGAAGTTGAGGATGAAGCCGGCAGCGAGCAGGATGGCGAGCAGGACGAGGGCACGGACGTCGAGTTTGCCGCGGTCGGCGGTCTGGACGGTGCGGGGCTGGGCGGCGGTGGTGTTCTGAGACATGGTGAAAATCCTTTCGGAAGGGGAGTGCAAGAGAAAAGCGGAGGCGCGTGATGCGAATGCGATCGGGCTCGAGATAGAAAAAGGCCCCCGGTCGAAACCGGAGGCCTTTCAATCACCTAGAGCGAAAAAACAGGCGTGAGGGACTCACTGTCGACCGATCGTATTCGCATCACGCCACCACCAGTTGTTGAGAGACTTCATCGTGTTCTTCATGTTGGTGGCTCCTTTCGTGATGCCGTGGCGCGGTCGCACCAAGTTGCTGTTGCGCTGCACTATAGCACAGCGAAGTGTGTGCGGGGAAATCTTTTTTGAAAAGATTTCAAGCGGGTTTCCCGCCGGTCAAAAGGCGGGTTAAGCGGGCGAGGCTGCCATTGCTGCCTTGCCCGCTCAGCTAGGACGTTACTCCTTATTGCGACGGTAGAGGAAGTAACCGCCCGCGGAGATGACGGCAACGCCAGCGATGGCGAATGCAGCCACCACGCGGCCATCAAAACGATCACCGGTGGTGGGCAGGCCGCCCTTGGTGTTCGCCTTGTTGGTGGTTACCGTGGTCGTGGTGTCCGACTTGCCAGGCTTCTCGGGCTTGGTGGTGGGCTGCTCGGGCTTAGCGGGCTGCTCGGGGGTACCGGGCTGCTCAGGAGTACCAGGCTGCTCGGGAGTGCCAGGCTGATCCGGGGTTACCGGGTCGGTGGCAAGAGCGTCCTTGGCGTAGGTGATGGACACCTTGAGGCCGTTGGTCTCGGTGTTCAGGTCGCTTGGGGTGAAGGGCTGGTCGAAGTTTTCGGCCTTCTGATAGGCGCGCATCTCCTGGAGCAGTGCCTTGCACTTCTTGTAGGTGTTCTCGGTAGCAGCCTTGCCGGCCTTGTTGGCCAGGGCAGTGCGGCCCTCGGTGGTCGTCTCGGCCAGCATGGCGGTGTCGACTTCCTTGTTCTGCTCGATGAGCTCGTTCTGGAGCGCATCGAGGTAGGTGCGGACGCTGGTGGCGAATTGTGCGCGGTTCGCGAAGCAAAGCGAGTTGATGTCCATCAGGACGTAGTTAATGGAGTTCTCGGGCTCCTCGTTGTTCACGATGTCCGTCTCGCTGCAGTGACCATAATCAACGGTCTGGTCGCTGAAGTAGGGGCTGACTTCGGTCATCAGAGCGGAGTATAGCGGGATAGCGACGGAGAACTCGGCGCAGGAGAGCATCTCCCACTGGATGGTTGCAACCTCGGGGTCATAGCCCTTTCGAATCTGGAAGAGGTTGGCCTCGGCGTTGCGGTCGGAACCGATGCTGCTGACACCGTCAGTATTGGCATTAAGGCCGGGGACTTTTTCACCGCGGTTGCCGAAGGCGCGAATCAGCTCAAACGTGTTCCAGTCGGACTTGCTGGGCTGGAAGAACAGCGGCTGCATCTCATGAACCATGGCACCGAGCGTGACGTCATTCTTGTCCTTGTCCTTGACGATCTCGTAGTCGGTGCCCTCGGTCAGCGGAGCCATAAAGTAGTCGCGGCCCTGGATATAACGCGCCCAAGAGCCCATGCCCGTATTGTTGATAGATGCACCGTAGGTCTGGGCAACATCGAACTGTCCGTCTTCAAAGTACTTGGCGAAGCCCTTCTCTTCGGGCATAGTCTTGATCTCCTCAGAGTGGAGGCAGTTCTCAGGATCGTCAAGATTGACCTGAAAATTGAGGTTACTAATGTTGGGGTTGACCGAAGCGACGTCGTCGGTCAGCTTCATAGCGATCCACTGGTGGCCGGAAAGCGCGGCGAACAGCCAAGTCTCGGTGTTGTCGGCGATGACAATCTGGTCGTTGGAGCAGACGCCCTGCTCGTCAATCAGACTGCCGATAAGCTCGACGCCCTCGCGGGCCGTTGCGCTCTCGCCCAAGATGACGCCCGCGTAGCTGTACTCGCCGATGCCGGTATTTTTGACCTCGGGATTTGCTTTGTGGGCATGCTTGGTCGTGGGATCCGCTGCCTTGGCATCGTCGTTGTAGGAGGTGCTCAGCGTTGCGGAGCAGGAGACGCCCCTCTCATTGATGCCGGCCTCGGAGTAGGCATCCCAGCGTCCGTCCCACTCAGCAGGATGGTCGCGCACGTAGCTGTAACGATACGTAGTCTTGGTCGAGGTGTAGGAGAATCCGGACTCGTCCGAGCTGTAGGTATGACCAGGGCCATAAGAGGGCTCGATGCCATAGTGTTTGAGGTAACGAGTGCCAATGTCCTCGGTGCGGCCGTAGTACGTATTACCGTCGGCCGTCAGCTTGTTGCCCATATAGACCTGCGTGCAGGCGAGCGCAGAGGTCGGCATGGACATGATGGTTGCAGCTCCAAAGGCGAGGCCTATGCCTAACTTCTTGAGCGCGTTGACGGGGTGAGTTTTCCTCATTTTCCCTCCCAGCGTGCGAAAGCCCTCTGTCGCCAGAGGGCTTCAGCCAATAAAGACACCTCATTAGCGTAACGAACTAGAAACAATATTCATCTATGAAAGAAACTTACTCGATAAGCGTGATTAAATATGCGATGAGCGGTAAATCGTACTCATTTTGTAGCTTTACTTAAATAAAGACACCCTGCAATTACTGTATCTGAATAAAGCGCCTTGCACGGGGCGCAAAGAAAAATCCCCCGCTGTTTGGCAAATGCATAAACAACGGGGGAGACGATAATTGGATGAATATCATACCAATGTGGAATTACTTCTTCCGGCGGTGGATCACGTTGATCGCATAGCCGACGAGCATGGCCAAAACGATGACGATAAAGCCGAGCAGGGGATTGTCGTTCATGAGGTCCTCCTATTTTCCGAGCGGTGAGAATTCGTCGACGATGAGGTCGAGGCATTGCGGAAGTGCGCGGGCACCAAAGACGCCCGAGTTGCTGGAGATGATCTCGCCATCGAACTGCATGCCCAGCGACGGGGTGCAGGTGATCTTGGCTTCCTTGGTCTGGATGATCTTGAACTGCGGGCGCCCGAGTACCTTGCCGGCGGGGTCAAGCGCAGCGGTGATCACGGTAGGCAGCAGCTGCACGGTGCGCACGGGTTCGATGACCGCAATGTCGACCATGCCATCGTTCATGCGGCAGTCGGGGAACAGGTTGATGGCGTTTTGGATGACCGAGGTGTTGCCGGCCATGCAGCAGATGCCGTCGAGCTCCTCGACAATGCCGTCATGCTCAATCGTAAAGTGCACTACCGTAGGGTTGGGCGTGGCGAGCGCGGAGAGGAAGTAAGCGATCTCGCCGATGTCGTTTTTGGTGGGGGCGGCCTTCATCATGATCTCGGCGTCGAAGCCCGAGCCGGCGATGATGATGAAGCCGTGGCGCTTCTCGTTGCCGTTCTCGTCGAGCCAAAAGAGCTCGCCCATGTCGACTTTGACCGTGCGACCGGCACGGCAGGCCTTGGCGAGCGCCGCCGCCTCGGGGGCATTGCCGATGTTGTTGAAGAACAGGCAGGCCGTACCGGAGGGGAAGACGAGCGTGGGGACACCGCATCCGCGCATCTGGTCGAGCACGTTGGAGACAGTGCCGTCGCCGCCCGAAACGACCACGCGGTCAAACTCGCGCACGTCTGCCACGGCGTCCTCGGGTTCCATGCCATCGCCGATAAAGCGCATCACGACCTCGTCGCCGCCCTGTGCAAGGGCGTGCGTGAATGCGAAGATTTCATCTGAGCTGGGGCCCGATGCCGGGTTGTGGATGATAAGGCAGCGCATACTTACGTTCCCGTTCTGTGACTAACCGAGTATAGTTGTAAGGCAATGCCGATATCCTACCCGTGTTTTTCGGGCCTAACCTTATTCGATGGGTTGATATGTACATTTCCACACATCAGGCTCTACTCGACTTTTGCCAGCGCGCCCGTGAGTTCGACGCGATTGCCGTCGATACCGAGTTTTTGCGCGAGCGCACGTTCCATCCGCGTCTGTGTTTGGTTCAGATTGCCACCCCTGCCGAGAGCGTAGCGGTCGATCCCCTGGTAATCGACGACCTATCGCCGCTGGCCGAGCTTATGGCCGACGAGAGCGTGACCAAGGTCTTCCACGCCTGCTCGCAGGATATGGAGGTCATGCTCCATACCGTAGGCGTGCTGCCGCGTCCGATTTTTGACACGCAGGTGGCCGCCGCCTTTTTGGGCGAGCGCCAGCAGATTTCGTATGGCGCGCTTGTTCAGACGTTCTGCGGTGTATCGCTGCCCAAGACCGAGTCGCTGACCGACTGGTCGCGCCGCCCGCTGACCGATAAACAGATCGAGTACGCGATCGATGACGTTAAGTACCTGATCGTCGCCTATACCGAGATGATGAGCCGCCTGCGCGAGCTGGGCCGTGTGGACTGGGTGCTCGACGAGCTGCGCCCGCTGGCTGACGAGTCGCACTATCGCGCCGATCGCCACGAGGCGTTCCGCAAGGTCAAACGCATCAATTCGTGTAGCCGTCACCAGTTGGGCATCGCGCGCGAGCTCGCCGCTTGGCGCGAGGATCGCGCCGAGCGCCGTAACATCCCGCGCAAGTGGGTCATGTCCGACGACACGCTGCTTGCGCTCGTTAAGCGCAATCCCGTGCGCGTTGAGGAGTTCCGTAGCATTCGCGGTACCGATCAGTTGGGGGAGCGCGACGTGGACGGTGCGCTCATGGCCATCAAGCGCGGCGCGAGCTGCCCGCACGATCGCCTGCCGCTCATGGTGCGCGGGCACCGTCAGATTTCGCCGGAGTTGGAGAGCGTGACGGACCTGATGTATGCGCTCATTCGCCTAGTTGCCGAGCGCTCGGGCGTGGCGACCTCGGTCATTGCCTCGCGCGATGACCTGGCCGACTATATCGAGCATCCCGAGCAGAGCCCCCTGCGCGAAGGCTGGCGCTTTGAGCTTGTGGGCTCGCGCCTGGACGATCTGCTTTCCGGCAATATGGGGTTGACGGTGAAGGACGGAAAAATCGAATTGCTGTAAGGAAGCCTAGCCGTTTGAGTGGGTAAAATGCCTCCAACGTGTAACTCGATTCGGAGGAATTCGCATGCCCTATTACTATGGATACGGCTTTGGCATCGACCCGCTGTACCTGCTGGTTGTTCTTGTCTGCACGGTGCTTGGCCTTGCCGCACAGAACTATATCAACTCGACATATAAAACCTGGTCCAAGGTTCGCTCGGACGGCGACACGGGCGCCACGGTCGCTCGCCGCATGCTCGACGCCAGCGGCTGCAACGCCGTGGGTATCAAGGGCGTCGCTGGTGAGCTCACCGATCATTACAACCCGCAGGACAACAACCTGTATCTGTCGGATGCCAACCGTTCAGGCGGGTCGGTCGCAAGCGTTGCCGTCGCCTGCCACGAGGCGGGCCATGCCGCCCAGCGTCAAAGTGGTTATGCCATGATGAAGGTACGCACAGCCCTCGTGCCGGTCGTCAACTTTACCCAGAACACTTGGACCATCGTGTTGCTCATGGGTCTGTTTATGAACATCGCGGGACTCACGACCCTCGCGCTGATCTTCTTCTCGTTTAGTGTGTTGTTCCAGTTGGTTACGCTGCCGGTCGAGATTGATGCCAGCCGCCGCGCTGTGGCGTATATCGAGCAGTCGGGTATGAGCTCCAAGCAGGTCAACGGTGCCAAGAAGGTGCTGACGGCCGCCGCGCTTACCTATGTTGCCGCTGCGCTCACCTCGATTATTCAGCTGCTCTATCTTATGGCTCGCTACAACAGAAACTCCAACCGATAACAAATGGGACAAGCAGGCGCCGCGGGGATTCGTGTCCCCGCGGCGCTGTACTATGTGTTGGACTTGAATTTGCGCAGGGCCGGAGCCTCTGTGCACGATGGCGAAAGGAGGCTGCGTGGCAGGCTGGAATCTAACCGGCAATGCCGTTTCCGCCGAGTTCGACGGTTCGGATGAGCAGGAGCGCAAGGAGCTCAGCGTGAGCCAGGCGGTGGAGATCGCCGCCGGTGCGCTCGATGCCATTCCGCAGCTGAGTGTCCTGGGCGAGGTCACGGGCTTCCGTGGCCCCAATGCCCGAAGCGGCCACTGCTACTTCCAGATTAAAGACGACTCGGCCGCCGTCGACTGCATCATCTGGAAGGGCGCCTATCTCAAGCGTACCTTCGATCTGCGTGACGGCATGCAGGTGAGCTTTAAGGGCAGCTTCAATCTCTATAAGGCCACGGGCCGCATGAGCTTTGTCGCTCGCTCATTCTCGCTGGCGGGGGAGGGTCTGCTGCGTCAACAAGTGGCGCAACTGGCCGAAAAGCTGCGTCGCGAGGGCCTGATGGACGAAGCGCGCAAGCGCCGTATTCCGGTGTTCTGCTCCCGCGTGGCGGTCGTCACCTCGCTTTCGGGTGCCGTAATCGACGACGTCAAGCGCACATTGCGTCGTCGCAACCCGCTCGTCGAGCTCGTCTGCGTGGGCGCCAAGGTTCAAGGTGAGGGTGCGCCGGCTGAGCTCATTGAGGGCTTGCGCCGCGCCGCCGCCATCACGCCGGCGCCCGACTGCATCTTGCTGGTGCGCGGCGGCGGCTCCTTTGAGGACCTCATGACCTTTAACGACGAGGAGCTTGCTCGCGCGGTGGCGGCTTGTCCCGTGCCCGTGGTGACCGGCATTGGCCATGAGCCCGATACCTCGATTTGCGACATGGTGAGCGACCGCCGCGCCTCCACGCCCACGGCGGCGGCAGAATCGGTGGCGCCGGCTATGACGGAGTTGGCCGATGTGCTCGAGGCGCGCCATCAGCGTCTGGGTGCCGCGATGGCATCGATGATTGGGTCGAATCAGGTCGACCTGGAGATGCTCGACCAGCGCGGTCGCCGCGCCTGGGATACCTATACGGCCCGCTTGGGCGATGCGCTCGATGCGGCTGCGTGCCGCCCGTGCCTCAACGACCCAACGTTTATGGTCGAGCGTCGCGAGTCTGAGCTTGCCCTGACGGCCGATCGCCTGTCGGGCGCCATAGTACGCTCGGTCGGGACATTCCGCTCCAACTTTGAGCGCCTGCCCGAGCGTCTGGTTGCAAGCACCTCGGGGCTCGATGGCAAGCGCCATGCGCTCGCGCTTGCGAGTTCCCGTCTGGAGCATCAGGGGCGCACGATGCTCAACAAGCCCGCGTCCGACCTGGGCCGTGCGGCAGCCTCGCTAGATGCCCTGTCGCCGCTCAAGGTGCTTGCCCGTGGTTATTCCATCGCGTACAGCGATGATGGGGTGGCCACGAGCGCCAAGACCTTTAAGGCCGGTGACGCCATCCGCGTGCGCATGGCAGACGGCAACGTGACGGCAACGGTCGATACGGTCGAGTAGGCCGCGTTTCATAGCGATAAACCTTTAGGAAAGGAAACAGATATGGCAGAGAAAACCCCGGTCGAGCAGCTTACGTACAAGCAGGCTTCGCAGGAGTTGGAGCTCATCATCCGCAGCTTGGAGTCGGGCGATATGGAGCTCGAGGAGTCGCTCGAGAGCTATACCCGCGGCGTCGAGCTCCTCAAGAGCCTGCGCACCCGCCTGTCCGATGCCGAGCAGAAGGTCTCGGTGCTTCTTAAGGACGTCGACGGCAACGACGTGCTCGCCGACGGCGAAGCCGCCAACACCGACGACAACCTCTCGTTCTAACCATCCCGACCAAATATAATTACCTTGGTCTGTGAGAAAGGAACCAACCATGTGCGATTGCATCTTCTGCAAAATTGCCAACCACGAGATCCCCTCGACCGTTGTCTATGAGGACGACCAGGTCATCGCCTTCGACGACCTCAATCCCCAGGCGCCGGTCCATACGCTCGTGATCCCCAAAAAGCACTACAGCGACATCGCCGACAACGTACCTGCCGAGACCATGGGCGCCATGGCTCACGCCATCCAGGAGGTCGCTAAGGCCAAGGGCTTGGCGGACGGTTTCCGCGTCATCTCCAACAAGGGCGTCAACGCCGGCCAGACCGTCATGCACTTCCATATGCACGTCCTCGGCGGCAAAAACCTGGGCGAGAACCTCATCTGAGGGCGCTTCTTCCTTGCAATGAAACGGAAGCTCAAGCACCGATAACTTATATATCAACGCAATAAACCCGAGCGCGAGGGCGTTTGGGTTTATTATTGAAGCGTATGTAACCTGGCGGCGCCACACCGCCTGTTAGTAGGGAGACACATGAACGTTCTGGTCGTCAACGCAGGATCTTCGACCCTTAAGTATCAGGTCATCGATACCAAGTCCCACAAGGTGTCCGCAAAGGGCTCCTGCGAGCGCGTCTGCTTTACCGGCGGTACCTTCACCCACGCTGCCAACGGTTCCAAGAAGGTGACCGAGAACATCGAGTTCCCCGACCACAAGGTCGCCATCGAGGTCGTTCTGAAGGACCTCGAGGCCAACGGCGTCAAGATCGAGGGCATTGGTCACCGTATCGTTCAGGGTGGCTGGTACTTTGGTGATTCCTCCCTCGTCGACGAGGACGTCCTCGCCAAGATCCGCGAGGTCGCCCCGCTGGCGCCGCTGCACAACAACCCCGAGGCCAACGTTATCGAGTACTGCCTGGAGCAGTATCCCGATCTGCCCAACGTTACGGTCTACGACACCGCTTTCCACTTCAACATGCCCGAGGTCGCCAAGACCTACGCCCTTCCCAAGGATGTTTGCGACAAGCTGCACATCCGTAAGTACGGCGCCCACGGCACCAGCTACCGCTACATCTCCAAGAAGGTCGCCGAGATGACCAACGGCGAGGCCCGCAAGGTCGTCGTGTGCCATATCGGCTCCGGCGCTTCCCTGTGCGCCATCGAGGATGGCAAGTGCATGGACACCACCATGGGTCTCACCCCGCTCGACGGCGTCATGATGGGCACCCGCTGTGGCTCCATCGACCCGGCCACCGTCTGCTACCTGCAGCGCGAGGGCGGCTACACCTTCGATGAGGTCGACGAGATGATGAACAAGAAGTCCGGCCTTTTGGCTGTGACCGGTGGCAAGACCAACGACTGCCGCAACGTCGAGGAGCTCGCCGCTGCCGGCGACCCCGAGGCTCAGCTCGCCTTCGACATGTTTGTCTACAAGATTGCCGCCAAGGCTGCCGAGATGGCTACTTCCATGTGCGGCATGGACACGCTGGTCTTCACCGCCGGCATCGGCGAGCACGCTCCGGCCGTTCGCGCCGGCGTTGCCGACCGTCTGGCCTTTATGGGCGTCAAGATGGACCATGCCCGTAACGCCCTGCGTGGCGACGGCGCTTGGTGCCTGTCTGCCAAGGATTCCAAGGTCAAGATCTTCGTCATTCCCACGGACGAGGAGTTCATGATCGCTTCTGACGTCGAGCGCATCGTCAACGGCAAGTAATTGCAAGAGGGGAGGGGCTGGACGACCAAGTGCCGTTCAGCCCCTCTTTTGCGCTCGTTGGGCGATATGCCTGATAGCTATTTATTAAGATGTGATAACTTCTTATTAAAATGCGGTCGCCTTAAGAGGTCTGCGTCGACCGTATTGCACTGCAAAGGAGTCTCATGAACGTACTTGTTGTCAACGCCGGCAGCTCAAGCCTTAAATATCAGCTTCTGGATACCGATACCCGCGAGGTTTTCGCCAAGGGCAACTGCGAGCGTATCGGCTCGGACATGGGTATCTTTGGTCATTCCGAGAACGGTGGCGCCAAGCAGACCGAGGAGGTTCCCTTCCCCGATCATCGCTCTGCTATCGCTTGCGTGCTCGAGGAGCTCGAGAAGACCGACTTTACGATCGATGGCATTGGGCATCGTATCGTTCAGGGCGGCTGGCACTTCGATGATTCCGCAGTTGTCGACGACGAGGTTATGGCCAAGATTCTTGAGGTGGCACCGCTTGCTCCGCTGCACAACTACGGCGAGGCCGCAGCGATTGAGTATTGCCGTGAGAAGTATCCGGAGCTGCCCAACGTGGCGGTCTTCGACACCTCGTTCCACATGACCATGCCCGAGGTTGCCTACACTTACGCCCTGCCCAAGGACGTGTGCGACAAGTATCATGTGCGCAAATATGGCGCCCACGGAACGAGTCATCGTTACGAGTGGATGATGGCCAAGGAGATCCTGGGCTCGCGCTGCCACCGTCTGCTTTCGTGCCATTTGGGTAACGGTGCTTCGCTCGCTGCTATCGAGGACGGCGTGTGCCGCGACACCACGATGGGCCTCACGCCGCTCGACGGCCTGATGATGGGCACTCGCTGTGGTTCCATTGACCCGGCCACCGTGTGCTACCTCCAGCGCGAGGGAGGCTACAGCTATCAGGAAGTTGATGACATGATGAACAAGCAGTCTGGTCTGCTTGCCATCTCGGGCATCTCCAACGACGCCCGCGACATCCGTACACGCGCCTCCGAGGGCGACGAGCGCTGCCTGCTCGCCTTCGATATGTTCGCCTACAAGGCCATGCAGCAGGCCGGCTCCATGATCGCTTCCATGGCGGGCGTGGACACCATCACCTTTACCGCCGGCATCGGCGAGAACGACTGGTCGATCCGCAAGGCCTTCTGCGACTGCTTTGAGTGGCTGGGCGTACGCATCGACAACAACAAGAACCGCGAGGCCGTGGGCAACGGCCCGCAGGTCATCAGCGCCGCCGGCTCTTCCGTCACGGTCATGGTCATCCCCACCGACGAGGAATACATGATCGCCCACGACGTCGAGCGCCTGACCAAGAACAACTAACGCATTCGTCTGAAATTGACAAAAAGGCCTCCAGAGCAACAGCTCCGGAGGCCTTTCTACTAGCAGGCGGAAATTCCAGTCCCAAAGTGATCGCCACCAGCAACGCCTGCGCTCCCAGCAACGGCACCCATCCATTCAGATTTTCAGCCCCAGCTCGTAGCCAAGCCGCCGTCCACCCCGGATTCCCTGATTGCTACGTGGTGGCAGGGACCCTACAGGGTAAAGCTCTGAAAATATTCCGCAGGACGCATGAAACCCCCGCCGCACGAAGTGCGCAGCGGGGGTTTCATGCATGTCCGAGGACGTTTTCAGAGCTTTACCCTGTAGGGTCCCGAGGGGATATGTCCGCTACTCAGCCATCTGAGCCTGGACGGCGGTGATGGCTACGACACCCACGATGTCGTCGGCAGAGCAGCCGCGCGAAAGGTCGTTGACCGGCTTGGCGATGCCCTGCAGGATGGGGCCGTAAGCGTCGGCGCCGGCGAAGCGCTGGACCAGCTTGTAGCCGATGTTGCCGGCCTCGAGATCGGGGAACACAAGCACGTTGGCCTTGCCGGCAACGGAGGAGCCGGGGGCCTTGAGCTGGGCGACGGTGGGAACGATGGCGGCGTCGAGCTGCAGGTCGCCATCGATGGCGAGCTCGGGAGCCTTCTCCTTGCAGAACTTAACGGCCTCCTGGACCTTCTTGGCGACCTCGCCGCCGGCGGAGCCCATGGTGGAGTAGGAGAGCATGGCCACGTGCGGCTCGACGCTGCCCATAAAGGTGGACCAGGAGTGAGCGGAGGCGATGGCGATCTCGGAGAGCTCGTCGGAGGACGGGTTGATGTTGAGGCCGCAGTCGGCGAAGATCAGCGTACCGTCGGTGCCGAACTGCGGGGTGTCGGTGCACATCACGAAGAAGGCCGAGACCAGCTTGGTACCCGGGGCGGTCTTAAGGATCTGCAGCGCGGGGCGCAGGGTGTCGGCGGTGGAGTGGCAGGCGCCGGAGACCAGGCCGTCGGCGTCACCCATCTTGACCATCATGGTGCCAAAGTAGGTGGCGTCCATCACCTGGGCGCGAGCCTGCTCGATGGTGACGCCCTTCTTGGCGCGGAGCTCGGCAAACTTCTGCGCGTACTCCTCGTGCTTCTCGGCATTGCGCGGATCGATGACGGTGGCGCCGGGAACGTTGATCTCGTCGGGGTTGCCCAGGATGACGATCTTTGCCAGGCCCTCCTCGATGATCTTGGTGGCCGCGACGATGGTGCGCGGATCCTCGCCCTCGGGCAGGACGATCGTCTTAAGGTCGGCCTTGGCGGCAGACTTCATACGGTTAAGGAAATCGCTCATGTTACTCCTTACAAGCGTTTCACTAAGCTCCAGGCGCCCGGCTGTTCACGAATAAACCCGCTGCTAGCGGGTTTACCTTTCAAATTTGTACGCCGCGGTGCTTGAGCTTTCCTTGTGTGGCAAGCTCATTATAGGACGCATTAGCGCTATAATCGCTCTGATAAATATGTCTCGAAGAATGTTCGAGAAAAGCCCAGCTAACGAGCCCGTGGCTTTTGACAAGGAGTATCGATGCAGATTACCTCAGGCCTGCCTGAAGGCTTTAACGCCGGCGCGTACGACATGATTGTCGTCGGTGCTGGATATGCCGGTGCCGTTTGCGCCCGCCGTCTTGCCGAGACCATCGGCTATCGTGTTGCCGTTTTGGAGCGCCGTAGCCACATTGCGGGCAATGCCTATGACTGCACTGACGAGGCCGGAATCCTGATCCACGAGTACGGTCCGCATATCTATCACACCTTTAACGAGCGCGTGCACAATTTCCTGTCGCGCTTTACCAAGTGGACGGATTATCAGCACAAGGTGCTCGCCAACATCAACGGCACCCTTATGCCCGTGCCCTTCAACCACGCGAGTCTCAAGCTCGCCTTTGGTGACGAGCGCGGCGAGGAGCTGTATCAGAAGCTCGTGGAGACCTTTGGCAAGGATGTCAAGGTGCCCATTATGGAGCTGCGTAAGAAGAACGACCCCGACTTGGCCGAGGTCGCTGATTACGTCTACGAGAACGTCTTTTTGCATTACACCATGAAGCAGTGGGGCCAGACGCCCGACCAGATTGATCCCTCGATCACCGGCCGTGTTCCCGTCTTTGTGGGCGATGATGACCGCTACTTCCCGCAGGCTCCCTTCCAGGGCATGCCGCAGGACGGCTATACCGCGCTGTTTGAGCATATGCTCGACCACGATCTGATTGATGTGTTCTGCGACGTGGACGCCCGCGACCTCTTCGAGATCGACGAGACCACCGTCAAGATCGACGGTAAGGTCTATGGCGGCGAGATCGTCTACACCGGTCCGCTCGACGAGCTGTTCAATCTCGACCTGGGCGCCCTGCCGTACCGTACGCTCGACATGAAGTTCGAGACGCTCGATATGGATCAGTTCCAGCCCGTGGGCACCGTCAACTACACCACGAGCGAGGATTACACGCGCATCACTGAGTTCAAGAATATGACTGGCCAGGTCCTGCCCGGCAAGACCACCATCATGAAGGAATACTCCAAGGCCTATACGCCCGGCTCGGGTGAGACGCCGTACTACGCCATTCTTGAGCCCGAGAACCGTGAGCTCTATGAGCGCTATCTTGAGCGCGTCCAGAACCTGACGAACTTCCACCCGGTGGGTCGTCTGGCCGAGTATCGTTACTACGATATGGACGCTGTGACCAATTCCGCCCTCGATCTTTCGGATGAGATTATCGCCTGCCATGCATAAAGTCATAACATTCGGTATTCCCTCGTATAACGCCGCCAAGGACATGGACCATTGCATCACCTCTATCTTGGAGGGGAGCAATTACGCCACCGATATCGAGATTATCGTGGTGGACGACGGCTCCAAGGACGAGACGGCCGCCAAGGCCGACGAGTGGGAGGCCCGTTACCCTGGAATCATCCGCGCGGTGCACCAGGAGAACGGCGGTCACGGTATTGCCGTCCTTTCGGGTCTGCGCGAGGCGCAGGGCACCTACTACAAGGTTGTTGATTCGGACGACTGGCTTGACGGTGCTGCCCTTTCGACCATGCTGTCGATTCTGCGTGGCTTTGAAGAGCGCGACCAGCGCGTTGACCTGTTTATCTCGAACTACGTGTACGAGAAGGTTTACGAGGGCACGCATACCGCTATTGGCTACAAATTTGCCCTGCCGCGCAAAAAGATCTTTTCTTGGGATCAGATCGGTCATTTCCGCCTGGACCAGAACCTACTCATGCACAGCCTGTGCTATCGCACGGATGTGCTGCGCGAGTCCAACCTTCCCATGCCGCCGCACACGTTCTATGTGGACAACATCTACGCCTACGTGCCGCTGCCGCGTTGCAAGACCATGTACTACGCCGACATCGACCTCTACCGCTACTTTATCGGTCGCGAGGGCCAGAGTGTCAACGAGGCCACGATGGTCAAGCGTCTGGACCAGCAGTTCCGTGTTACGCGTATCATGATGGAGTCGTACCACCTGTACAGCGATGTCGAGTCGTCACGCCTACGTTCGTACATGATGGGCTACTTCACCATGATGATGGCGATCTGCTCGGTGCTCACCAAGCTTTCCGAGGAAGATTGCGCCGACGAGCGCCTAAAGACGCTGTGGAATGATTTGAAGGCCTACGACGAGCGCATGTATCGTCGTGCCCGTTACGGCGTGGTCGGGTTCTTCACCAATCTGCGCGGACGGGCGGGAGACAAAACCACGCTCGGCCTATACCGTCTTGCCTCTAAGATCTTCAAATTCAACTAACTGTTGAGTAATCGCTGCTGATGGGTTGACTGGGCCCCTTGGCCTTTAGTTTGCTACTGCGAACAGTCCTGCTCGCACGGAAAGCACATTAAGTGCTTTCCGGCTCGTGCGGAACTTGTATCAAACTAAAGGCCAAGGGGCCTCTGCTATAAGAATCGATTGTCAGATTATTTGAATTTGAAGATCTTCGACGCGCGGTACACAGGGGCCTGGGCTGAAAAAATTTTAGTTGGTAGTCGGTCGGAGACGGGCGGGCATTACGTTTGTCGCGAGTTCCGCATGCAAAGAAGGCCACTTAATGTGGCCTTCGTCTTGCATAGGACTGTAGAGCAGCAAACGTAATGCCCGTCCGCCTCCGACCGACGGTCGAGTGGGGTTACTTCGCGGCGCCGGGGATGCCGTGGGAGGTTTTGGCAGTTTTGGCTCCGTTTACGATGGCGGTCTGTAGGGCCCTTACGGCGAGCATACCCAGTAAGTCTAGGGGAACGGCGGCGCTTGCCTGGGCGCCCAGTTTGCCGCTGGCGAGGGTGTAGATGGTGTCGCCGTCGTTGGTGGTGTGCGTGGGACGGATGGCGTGTGCGTAGGCGTCTGCGGCCATCTGGGAGACCTTGGTGGCTTGTGCCTTAGTGAGTTCCACGTTGGTGACGATGCAGCTGATGGTGGTGTTGGTGCGGTCGAGCGGCATCTGCATGGATCCGGCGGCGGCAAAGGCTGCGAGTTCCATGTCGACGATTTGGTCGCTATCGGCTGCGGCGCGCATACCGGCGACCCACTCGCCGGTGAAGGGGTCGACAACGTTGCCGCAGGCGTTGACCGAGACCACGGCGCCCACCTTGATGGGGCCGAGCGCCACGGCGGCAGCGCCAAGGCCGGCCTTCATGCAGGTAGCGGGGCCCATGAGCTTACCCACGGTAGCGCCCGTGCCGGCGCCTACGTTGCCCTGTTCGAGCTTGGTGGGGGTGTTGTCGAGTGCTTCGCGCACGGCGGCGATGCCGGCCTCAATGTCGGGGCGAACGGTGGGGTTACCAAAGGCGAGGTCGAAGATACAGCTCGAGCACACGATAGGCACCTGCGTGGGGCCGACGGGAAGGCCGATGCCGCGGCTCTCAAGCTCGCGAGCGACGCCGCTTGCAGCCTCGAGGCCAAAGGCCGATCCGCCCGAAAGGCAGACGGCGTGGACCTTGTCGACGGTGTTCTCGGGTCGCAGCAGGTCGGTCTCGCGCGAAGCGGGAGCACCGCCGCGAACGTCAACGCCGCCGGTGGCGCCCTCGGGTGCCACGATTACGGTGCAACCGGTGCCGGCCTCCTCGTCCGTATAGTTGCCATAGCAAAAGCCATCGACATCGCAGACGTCAATGGCCTCGAGCAGTGTATCCATGTTTAACTCCTATCGGTTTTCCGCCGCGCCTTGTGCCCGGTCGGGATCCGTACGGTACGCCAAAATTGTAGGCGCTGGGGGATACCCAGCGCCAGATGCAATTACGAGAGTTTTTGAATCGCGCGCGCGACGCGGGCGATGGGTAGGCCCACCACGTTATAGAAGTCGCCCGAAATATCGTGCACGAGCATGCGGCCGCCTGTGCCCTGGATGCCGTAGGCGCCTGCCTTATCCATGGGCTCACCCGAGGCAACGTAGTGCTCGATCTGCTCGTCGGTGAGCTCGTAGAATGTCACGTCGGTCATATCGACAAACGACAGGCTCTCGGCGGCATGCGGGGCGGCCGTATCGCCTGCCTTAACGATGCAGACGCCGGTTGCGACCTGGTGCGTGCGGCCCGAAAGCTCACGGAGCATGGTGTGCGCCTCGCCCTCGGTTGCCGGCTTGCCCAAAATCTTGCCGTCGAAGGTGACGATGGTGTCGGCCGCGACCGTCAGCTCATTGGGCTCGGCATACTCGGCAGCAACGGCAGCCGCCTTGGCGCGTGCCAAGCGCTCGACAAGCGTGAGCGGGGCCTCGCCATCAAAGGGCGTTTCGTCGATATCCGCGGGAATCACGCGAATGTTGTAGCCTGCCTCGCGCATCAGCTCTATGCGGCGCGGTGATTGCGAAGCCAAAATCATAGTTGGATGCCCTCGGCGACCTTCTCGACAGCCTTGTCGCCGGCGATCGTGCGCAGCAGCTCAAGCGCAAAGGGGAGCGACTGGGCCATGCCGCTGGCGGTGATGATGTTGCCGTCTTGCGTAACCTTCTCGCCGGTATAGGCGCCCTCGGGGAAGCTTTTCTCAAAGCCAGGGAAGCACGTGGCGTGGCGCCCCTCGAGCAGGTCGAGCTCGCCCAGGATAAACGGGGCGGCGCAGATGGCGGCGACGTGCTTGGTCGCGGCGAACTCGCAGACCACGTCGCAGACGCGCTGATCGGCGCGCAGGTTGGTGGCACCGGGCAGGCCGCCGGGCAGCACGACGCAGTCGTACTCGTCAAAGTTGATCTCATCAAAGAGCGCATCGCAGGTCACGGGGATCTGCAGCGAGCTTACGACCTCGCGCGTGGGCATAATCGAGACGAGCGTGGCGCGCACGCCGCCGCGACGCATGACATCGACCATGGTCAGGCATTCAATCGTTTCAAAGCCATCGGCGGCAAGAACGGCAACGCTGGGCATAAGGGTTCCTTTCATAGGGCGGCATACAATTAGCCGTCTTATACCCCGAAGACCCCCGCTTGCCACGCTCGATTTCCCAATGTTTAAAAGGGACGGGGATTAAATAAGGCTCTGTTAGACCAGGATTGACATTCCGCCCC
>CABUOF010000019.1 GCA_902493125.1 uncultured Collinsella sp.
ACGGTGGCCTTTTTGCCGTTGCGCACGATGGGCTCGGCTAGAACCTGCTGATTCTCGAGCAGCTTGTCGAAGCGCTGGCTAGGGGTGAGGTGCTGGATGAGCGCGAGCGTCTCCTCGTCCTTAGCCTTGGGGTTGAGCAGCTTGTCGATGCCGCCGACCGCCTGCATCACGCTCGTGAGCTCGCCCTTGCTCATCTCCTTTTCCTTAAGGTCGATAAACTGCACCTTAATGCGACGCTCCTTAAAATAACGCTGAGCCTTTTTGGTATCGAAAGACTTTTTGGTGCCAAAAATTTGCACGTTCATGTATTTGTTCCGCCGTTCTACCTGATGAAGTTGGTGCGCTCGCGATCGGCTTCGGGGGCTTCGATGCCGGCGGCCTGTCCTGCCTCGATACAATGCAGGAGCCAGGCCATGTTCTTGCCGATGTTGCGCATGGTGGCCAGGCCCTCGGCGTCCTGAGTGGCCTCGCCCGGCATGGCGCCAAACACGTTGTTCCAGTACGTGGAAGCAGCCACGGGCATCTGGTTGATGGTGAAGTACTTATTGAGCACGTCGAAGGTGGTCGACGTGCCGCCGCGACGGGCAACGGCGACGGCAGCGCCCGGCTTGTGTGCAAAGGCTTTGCTGCCGGCATAGAAGGCGCGATCGAGGGCCGAAAGGATGCGTCCGCTGGGGTGCGCATAGTAGACGGGCGAGCCAAAGACAAAGCCATCTGCCTGCTCGGCGGCAGCGATCAGCTCGTTCACCACGTCATCGTCAAAGGTGCAGCGGCAATCGAGCTTGCCGCACTGACCACAGCCAATGCAGTCGCGAATGGGCTTGGTGCCCAGCTGAAACACCTCGGTATCAATGCCTTCGGCATTGAGTTGCTCGGCGACCTCGGCGAGTGCGCGGGCGGTGTTGCCGTTTGCCTTGGGGCTGCCATTGACCAAAAGAACCTTCATCACAAACTCCCTCTGCTGTTGGTGACTTCTGCAGAGGATTATCGCACGATGGGGGAGGCGGTGTGGGCGCGGTGCTAATCCAGTTTGGTACCTGGCACCTGCACGGCTTTCCCGAGCAACGCTTTGAGCTCGTTCAAAATCGAAACGGGCTGACGGTCGACGCCGTCCAGATGGAGCGTGGCCACGCGAATGGGCGGCTGATATTCAAATGGGCCAAAGAGCACGGGCGAACCCAGGAACCGCTCGATTTCCTCTGCAATCGCATCGGTTTCTTCGGGATCAAAGTCGTCGAAAAGCGCCACGAACATCGGCCCCGTCGAGCGGAACATACGACCCTTACCGCGCGAGCATTCCACCAGACAGGCGGCACATTCTGCCAAAACACGGTCGCCCGCATCAAAGCCAAAACGGGCATTGACCTGAGCGATATCGTCGATTTTAATGGCGATCAACCCCGCCTTGCGCGCCACGCGACGCATTTCGCCAATGGCGTTGACCAGGGCGTGAATATCGCCCAAGCCGGTCACGGAATCGGTCGTATCTGCCAAGCTTCGGTTGATGATAATGCCCACATACATGCCGGGCTCGGTATCGGTGCCGTCCAAGCGGTAGCCCGTGCAGTCGCAAAGCACGTATTTTCCGGTGGCATCCATTACGCGATACTGCATGTAGTGGAAGTGCCACGTGCCGTTTATCACCATGTCGAGCTCGACACGTACGTTGTCGCGGTCCTCGGGATGAACGCGGGCGAGCCACATGTCGAGTGAGTTAAAAGGGTGCTGGGAGGGCAGGTCAAAATCGCGCACGGCGTTAACCGACCATTGCGATTCTCCCGTATCGAGATTGAGGATAAACGGATAGCGCGTCTCGGAGCTCATGGAGATCGCTTGGAACACCCGGTCGTTGCAGGGAAGCTGATCGACGATTGGGCGTTGCGGCGCGTCACTGTCTTTCGGTTGCTGCACACGATGCATAAGCTTATAGCGATACATCTTGCGATCGGCATCCATCGTCATCTGGCGACGCGTGTCGCCGGCAAGTGGATCGACGCGCGAGCAGCCAAAGCTAAAGCTGCCGATCATGGGCGCCTTGCCACCTGAGCTCGCCTCGATCAGCCTGGTACGTACCTGCTCCAAGCGCTGCTCGAGTTCAATCTCGTTTGCGGAGAGCGAGATGAGCACAAACTCGTCTCCACCGATACGGAACAGCATCTCATCGTGCTCCATGGTTTCGGAGAGCGTGCGGCAGATGCTCAGAATATAGCGATTGCCTTCGGCGTGGCCAAACCTATCATTGCAATGCTTGAGATGGTCGATGTCAATATAGGCGCAGGTGAAGGGGTCGCCTTTGCGCCAGAGTTGCTCGACGTGACGGTCGAATCCGTTACGGTTGCCCAAGTTGGTGAGCGGGTCGATATAGGCGTTACGCTCAAGCAGCTGGCGCTCTTGTTGCAGGATGGCATGCGTCTTTTGCAGTTGCTCACCAACGGCGCGTAGCTCAGCAGGCAGCGCGGCAACATCGAGTTCAGCGGTCGAGACGCCGTTCGCAAGTCGCTGAAGATAGGCAATAATCGATTGCTCGCCCAGGCGATATGACTCGTTCATGATGGATAACCTCCTTGGGCGGAACAACGGTTTGTATCATATCCCCAATTCGGTTTGAATTGGGGATATAAGTTAGCTAATGGAGACAAATGTCCCCTTCGACGGTGGCGTTTTGCGCGCGAGCGTATCAGTTACTATTGCCACCATCGAGCAATGCCTCAAAATCCTTCGCCGGCATGGGGCGGTAGTAGAGGAAGCCCTGAGCGTAGCGGGCGCCCATTTGTCGTAGCATGTTCGCCTGCCCATTTGTCTCGACGCCTTCGACCACGACGGGCAGATGGAGCGACTGCGCCATTTCGAGCATCGATGAAATGATTTGCGTGCTGCGGCCTTGATCGCGGTCGGTGGGCACAAAGGTGCGGTCGAGCTTGATGACGTCGACGTTGACGTTCTTGAGCATCGCGAGCGTGGACTGACCGGTGCCAAAATCGTCCATATAGGTCGAGAAGCCGCGGGTGTGCAGATCTGCGGTCAGCTTATCCACGGCCTCGGATTCTCCCGTATAAGCCGTCTCGGTGATCTCGATACGCATGAGCTCGGGCGGTAGGTTGTATTGGGCGGCGAGCGCCCCCATATGTTCGGCAACGTCGCAGGCAAGGATATCCACGCGCGACACATTAAGCAAGACCGGAACCACGCGAAGACCGCGATCGAGACGCTCGCGAAGCCATATGGCGACACCCTGCCAAATGTACTTGTCGAGCGTCACTACAAAGCCGCTTTCCTCGAGTGCGGGGATAAACGTTGCGGGCGAAATGAGAGAGCCGTCCTTGTCAATCCAGCGGGTGAGTGCTTCGGCGCCAATAATCTCGCCGGTTTCCATATCGACCTGGGGCTGAAGATAGTACGTGATGCGACCATTTGACAGCGCGTACTGGAATTCGGTCAGCATGCGGTGGAACGCGACTTCGCGCTCGTACTCCGCGGGGCGGAAAATGGCAATGCGCTCCTTAAAGTCGTTTTTTGCGCGCCGATTGGTAAACATGGCCTTCGCCTGCGCATCGATGGTGATTTCCTCATTGGAGTCGATGGGGTAAACGCCCATGGACGGCCAAAAACCTACGTCGTCATCATGCCTGGCTACTGCCTTGCGAACGCGGTTGTAGATTTGATGGACGGTGATGTGCTTAAAGGGGATGAGTGCGCAAAAGTCATCTTGGCTCCAGTACCCTGCGACGCCCATGTCGGCGTTCTCGATATCCTTGAGGACCGTGCCCACATCGGCGAGTACACGGTCACCTTCGGCCTGGCCGTGCCATTCATTAAACAGGCGCATGCGGCCCATGTCGATCGTGGCGATGCACCAGGCGCCGTCGCGCCTTGCCTCGAGAAATGCGCTGGCGCGCCGCATAAACTCGCTGGGTCGATAGAGGCCCGTGAGTGAGTCGATACGTTCGGCGATGGCGCTTTTGCGCTCCGCCTCGGGTATGGGGAGGCTGTCGTTGGGAACAAGCCCGCCGGCCGTGCGAAGGCGACGCTCGAGTTCGCCTAAAACGGCGGTCGCTTGATGGGTTAAGTGTTCGTAAAAGGTCGGGACGACAAGGCAGACGGGAGTAATGGTGTCGCCCGCGATTTGCACAGGAGCGAAAACGGCCGCTTTAAGGTGGCGGGTCAGTTGCTCGAATGCCTCGTGGTCCAAATCGTTGCTGAGCACGACGAACTGGACGCTTCGTGAACGGTAGACCCTGCTCCTGCCGCGGGTGATCGATAGCATGCGGCCTGCGTATTCGGCAAGCATGTTGTCGACGGCCTCGGCCCCGTAGAGCTCGTTGAGATTCGCCGTGCCACGAATGCGCACCGCTATAAGTCCCGTCTCGCAACGGTCGCGACGGCAGGCATCGATGGCGTTGGCCAGCATGCGCTGCGTTCCGAGGCCTGTGGCGGCGTCGACGGTTTCGGCAAGCGAGTGGTTGACGAGCTCGCCGACATAGAGCGAGGGGACATTTCCGTCGCCGTCGATGCGAAACCCGCGAGCACGGCAGAGGACGTAGTCGCCGGCGGCATTTCGTACGCGGTACTGCATAACTCGACGGTGTTTAGTGCCGTTATAGACTTGGTCGATGTCGTTGATGTAGGCCTCAAGGTCATCGGGATGGACGCGCGTTTTCCAGTAATCGCGGCAGTTGTCTATATGCTCCGAGGGAAGGCCAAGATCGCGCAAGGCACCTTGTGACCAAAGGGTGCGATGTTTGTCCAAGTTATCGATAAAGAAATAACGGCCCTCGCTGAGCATCGAAAAGGCGTCAAAAATACGATCGCTTATTTCGATGTCGTCGGCGTGAACTTGCGTGATATTGCGTCGATCGAGGTGCATGGCATGACGTAGCTTGTAGTCGTACATGCGATGGTCGGCATCGAGCGTCATGCGATTGGAAGCTTCGCCCAGGGCGGGGTCGGCACGTGACACTCCGTAGCTAAACGAGCGGGGCATCTCGGAATCGTTGTTTTTGAGCAGAACCGTTCGGCAGTGTTTCAGACGTTCGGCGAGGTCGTCCTCGGTTGCAATCGTAGATAGGATGGCAAACTCGTCGCCGCCTATGCGAAACGCCGCTTCGCCCACCTTCATATACAGCTTAAGATAGAGACTTACCTGCAAGATATAGCGGTTGCCCTCGTCATGCCCAAAGACGTCGTTGCAGTGCTTGAGATTGTCGATATCGATGAACGCCATGGTAACGGGGGCGTCCTGCTCCCAGAGCTCCTCGAGGGAACGGGCAAAGCCGCCACGGTTGCCAAGCCCAGTAAGCTGGTCGGTAAAGGCAGTCCTGATCAGATCCTCCTGCCGCTCGAGAAGGTCACGGACGGTCTTTTCGAGCGTTTCGGTGTAATTGCTGACAGTATCCATGTTCTAAGCGGCTTTCTGAGGTCGGGGCGGATTGCGTCGGGCGAGCTCGTTGTGTACACGCGTCGTTGCTCGGCGTTTTGCGTGTATCCAGGCCCCCGCCTTGCTGCGTTGTTGAGTTAATTTGTCGGCTAATGTTCGCTGTTGATAACAGCTGAGTAATGTAAACAACAGTACACAATTATATATGGGTGCACATGCTGTGGACGGCTATTATTCGACAGGCGGTAGCGCGACGATGCGATGTTCGATGAAAATGCGACTGAGACGATATATGTTGACGGGTATACTTGTTCCGTCTGAATTTGTGGGGACGGAGATGGTCGCATGGCACAGTCAAATACGACGCGCACGGTGGGGCTGGCACTCGAGGGAGGCGGCTACCGCGGTATGTATACGGCGGGCGTGCTCGACGTTTGGATGGAGCACGGCTTAACTTGCGACCATATGGTGGGTGTCTCGGCGGGCGCGGCGTTTGGCTACAACTTTAAATCGCGCCAGATCGGCCGCGCCATTCGCTACAACAAGACCTATTGTGCCGACAAGCGCTACGCAAGCGTGACCAGCTGGCTGCGAACCGGCGATATGTTCAATGCCGATTTTGCCTATCACGAGGTGCCCATCGAGCGCGATCCCATCGATTTGGAGACATATCGCGCCTGCCCCATGCGATTTACGTGCGTGTGTACCGATATCGAGACGGGCAAGGCCGTCTATCACGACCTGCCCTATGGCGATGAGCGCGATATCGAGTGGATCCGGGCGTCGTCGGCAATTCCCGTGGCGACGCGTCCCGTTGCTATTGACGGGCATAAGTATCTGGATGGTGGCGTGGCTGATTCTATTCCCAGCGCATGGCTGTTTGCGCAGGGGTATGATCGCAATATCGTGGTACTCACGCAGCCGGCGGGCTTTGTGAAGCAGCCCAACAGCGTGATGCCTATGCTGCGGCGCGTGTTCCGTCACTATCCGGAGTTTGTCGCAGCGCTTGAGCATCGGCATGAGGTCTACAATGCCACGCTCGATGACCTGGCGCGTCGCGAGGCTGCCGGCGAGGTCTTTGTGGTGCGGCCGAGCGAATCGGTGAAGGTGCCGTCGCTGTGCCGCGAACCGGATGAGCTCGAGCGCATCTACCAGGTCGGCCGCCACGATGCGGAGGGGACGTTGCCCGCGCTGGAAACGTATCTGGCGGAGTAAGGGTCGCATGCGGAAAGCGCATCCCGGAATGGACGTCCAAACTGGGATGCGCTTTCCATCGCTGAAGATATGAGGCTGCGGAGTAGCTGCTCGGCCTATGCCTATGCCTGCTGCCAGGTGTCGACGAGCTCCTTAGCTGCGGCGTGGGGGTCGTCGGCACTGCAGACGGCGCTCACCACAAAGAAGCCGTCGATGCCGGTGGCCTTGAGCTGCGGCAGGTCGGCCGTCTTGACGCCGCCGCCCACTACGATGGGCACGGGGCTTGCCGCATGGAGGGCGGCCAGATCCTCAAAGCTCTTGGTGATGATAGAGCCATCGGCTGCGCGTCCGCAGTCGCGCTTGGTCTCGGTCTCGTGGAGCGGGCCGATGCCCAGGTAGTCGACCAGGCTCATGTCGGCGGTTTTGACGTACTCGAGCATCTCCTCGCAGCGGGCCGAAAGGCCCACGATGGCATCGGGGCCCAGCAGCTTGCGGCAGACCTCGACGGGGATGTCGCTCTGGCCCACGTGCACGCCGTCGACAGCGATGCCCTGCTCGCGCGCGGCGAGTACGCAGTCAAGGCGGTCGTCGATTAGCAAGGCGACCTGACCGGTTTTGCCGGCCTGTGCGATTGCCTGTGCGGCGTCGCCGGTCAGCGCAATGATCTCGCGGGCGCTTGCCACCTTGGAGCGCACCTGGATGCAGGTAAAGCCGGCGTCGAGTGCCTGGGCCACCACATCGCCCACGGGGCGCCCGAGCGTGTTTTCGGGGCCGAGTACCAGATAGGCCGAGATATCAAGGTTGTCGCGGATGCTCATCGTGCTTCCTCCTGCTTCTTGATCTGCGCTTCCATGCGCTCGAGTTTGCCGGTCATGGTGTCGGTAAATCCGGGTCGAATATCTGCCTTGAGCACGACTTCGGTCCGGATGCCCTTGCTCGCCAGCGCAAAGGTTGCGTCGCGCACGACCTGCATGACCTCGTCCCAGTCGCCCTCGATCTCGGTGAACATCGAGGTGGTGCGGTTGGGAAGGCCGCTCTCGCGAATGACGCGCACGACCTCGGCGACCTCGGCAGACAGCTCATCGCCGGTGCCGCACGGGGCGATGGCCACGGCGACGAGCGTGTTCATGCCGGCATTGGTTTCGGGCTCGGACATGACTTATGCCTCCTCGAGCTCGAGTCGGTTATCGGCGATGTCTTGGGCGGTCGCGCGGTAGAGCTCGTCGATAAAGGCGACCTTAAAGCTTGCCGGGGCATCGGCGACAGCGGCGGCACGCGTGCCGGCAACGTTGTAGACGGCAGTGCCGCAGACTGCCGCCGTAAACGGATCGGCAGCACAGGCGTATACGGCCAGCACGCCGCCCTGCGAGCAGCCACAACCGGTGATCTTGGACATGAGCGGGCTGCCGCCGTGGGATTTGGCCACGGTCGTGCCGTCGGTAATCAGGTCGACTTCGCCCGAGACCACTACGGCGCCGCCGGTGTAGCGAGCGAGCGCCACGGCGGCATTGCGGGCGGCGTCGACCGTGTCGGTGGTATCGACACCGCGCACGCGGCTCAGATCGGCTGCCTCGCCCTCAAGACCCCACAGGCCGGCAAGCGCGATGATCTCGGAGGCGTTGCCGCGCACGATGGCGGGCTTGTACTGCTTGAGCTCGTTTACCAGTTTGGTGCGCAGGCTACCGATGCCCAGGCCCACCGGATCGAGCACCCAGGGCTTGCCGGCGTCGTGTGCCGCCTTGGCCGCGCGGGGAATCGTCTGCTCGTAGATGGGGAAGAGCGTGCCCATATTGAGATAGATGGCGCCGCCGCCGGCAACGAGTGCCTCGCCCTCGTCGGGCAGATAGACCATGGCGGCCGATCCGCCCACGGCGAGCTGTGCGTTGGCGACAAAGTCGATCGTCACCGTGTTGGTGATGGAACCGGCCATCGGATTGGTGGCGCGAATCTCCTCCACGGCCTTGACCACGTTTTGCTTAAGCTGTTCCGAATCAATCACTGCACATGCCTCCTTGGCATAGAAAAGGGGCGCTGTGCATAGACAGCGCCCCTGTAAAGGCGGCATGCTCCCTACGCCAGCATTAACTGACAGGTTCAAAGGATTGGGCCCCATGCCCTCTCAGCCTTGTGGTTTGCACCGCCGGCACTCCCGCATCGAATCTGTTGTTCCCTATACTAGCGCACCTGCCAAAAAGGGACAGGTTTATTTTGGCAGGTAACAACTGGGACTTTGCGTTTTCCCAGATAAAACCTGTCAAAATAAACCTGTCCCTTTTTGGCAGGTCGGTACAATAGATGGGATTAAGAATGACCGAGGGGACCTTATGATCAAACTTGTGCTGACCGATATGGACGATACGCTGATTCCTGCTGGACACGATGGCGCCAGCGACTGCGCCATCGAGGGCATTCATGCCATGCAGGCGGCGGGCCTGCATTTTGGCCCGGTTTCGGGTCGCCAGCCGTCCGCGATGGGCTGGATGTTCAAAAATCGCTCCGAGTGCTTCTCGACCGGTGCGTTTTGCAACGGCCAGGTGATGTTTGTCGATGGCGAGGCGGTTGCCTCGCGCGCAACTGATAACGATGCCCTTATGCGCCTGGCCGACTACCTGGAGCAAGAGACCGACGATACCTATTTGAAGGTCTACCGTCTGGGTGATGACTTTTGGGACAACGACGCCTATTGCGTGACAAGCGATCCCGAGCGTGTGCGTCGCGCCATGGAGTCAGGCGGCAACGCGTGGCTCAAGGGCGAAGAGGCTCCCTGTCGCCCTGTCGTTGACGATGCCCCGGTATACAAGGCGAATATCTGGAGTGCCCGTTCGCGCGAGGAGCTCGCCGAGCTGCGCGAGCGTGTTGCCGCCGAGGTGCCGGAGCTCTCGCTCGTGTTTCCCAACAACCGCGTGCGCCTGTTCGACGTTCTTCCGACCGGCTGGGACAAGGGCTGTGCTGCGCTGGAGCTGGCGCGCGCTTTGGGCCTGACGCCCGACGAGGTGGCCGTATTCGGCGATTCCGATAACGATTTGCCCATGATCGATGCCGTTCCTAACTCCGTTGCAGTCGCCAATGCCAACGAGGCCGTCACGGCTGCCGCACGCTGGCATATTGGCGCTGCGGCAGATGATGCGGTTGCCGGGGCTCTGCATCAGATTGCCGCCTGCGCCGCGACGGGGGAGATGCCGTCGTTTATGCGTCAAATGGACGCGGCAGGTTTTGGCGTCACGAACGTCTAGGGAGAAGGCTATGAAGCTTCAGCAGCTCAGATATGTTGTTAAGGTTGCCGAATGCGGTAGCATCACCGAGGCCTCGCGCCGGCTCTTTGTGTCGCAGCCTTCGATTACCGCGTCGATCCGCGATCTCGAAAACGAGATGGGTGTGCACATCTTTGAGCGCACCAACAAGGGCGTCATTGTGTCCGAGGAGGGCGAGACCTTCTTGGGCTATGCGCGCCAGGTACTCGACCAGGCCGACCTGCTCGAGGGCAAGTACAAAGGCACGTTCGAGCAGGTGCCGCACTTTAGTGTGAGCTGCCAGCATTATTCCTTTGCCGTTAATGCGTTTGTCGACGTGATCCGCGAGTTCGATGCCGCGCGTTACGACTTCACCCTGCGCGAGGAGCAGACTCACGAGATTATCGAGGATGTCGCGCATATGAAAAGCGAGCTGGGCATCCTGTATCTGTCCGAGCACAACCGCGAGGTCATCGAGCGCATGCTGGTGGCCAACGAGCTCGTGTTCGAAGGGCTCTTCTGCGCCACGCCGCATGTCTTCGTCTGCGCCGACCATCCGCTGGCGGACCGCTCCAGCGTGACGCTCGAGGATCTGGAAGACTACCCGTTCCTGTCCTACGAGCAGGGCAGCTACAACTCGTTTTACTATTCCGAGGAGCTGATCTCGACGTTCGAGCGTCGCAAAAATATCCGCGTGCGCGACCGTGCGACGTTGTTCAATTTGGCCATGGGCCTCAACGGCTACACGGTATGCTCGGGCGTGATCAGCCACGAGCTCAACGGCCCCGGCATTATCTCGATTCCGCTTGACGTGGACGAGTACATGGAGATTGGCATCATCACGCGCAAGAACACGACGCTCACGCGCTACGGTCGGGCCTATATCGACGCGATTCGTCAGCATATCTAGGCTGCTGTGCTCCGCGCGGTTCAAGTCTCTTTATGACAGTCCAGACTGATATAGGAAGCATCTATATCAAACTGTTATAAACGTATATTTTACGATGGTCATATGAGCGCTCATACTCTGTCCCAGCAAAGCAACCAATGCAAAGGGAGATATCTATGAGTGCTTTAACCACGCTGAACGCGCCGTTTCGCGCCGATATCGTCGGCAGTTTTCTTCGTCCACAGGCAGTGAAGGACGCCCGTGCCGCCTATGCCGCGGGTACGCTCGATGACGACGGCCTTAAGGCCGTCGAGGATGAGGCCATTCGCGACTTGGTGGACAAGCAAAAGGCCGCTGGCCTGCAGGTGATTACCGATGGCGAGTTCCGCCGCAGCTACTGGCACCTCGACTTTATGTGGGGCCTCAATGGCATTGAGCGCCGTACCTCGCGTACGGGCTATATGTTCCACGACGAGGAGACCACGGCCGATACCGCCGTGGTGACCGGCCCCATCAGCGGCGAGAACCACCCCTTTGTCGAGCACTTTAAGTTTGTCAAGGCACTTGAGGGCGAGGGCCACGTTGCACGCCAGACCATCCCGGCACCGATCCAGACGTTCTCTGAGGTCACGCTCGATCGCTGCGATGGCCAGCAGGAGAGCCTGCGCGCTGTCTATAAGACCGATGAGGAGCTTGCCGACGCCATTGTAACCGCTTATCGCACGGTGATCGCCGACTTGTACGCAGCGGGCTGCCGCAACATCCAGTTTGATGACTGCACCTGGGGCATCTACTGCGATACCGACTTTGTGTCCAAGACCGGCATGAGCCCGGTCGATCTGCAAAAGGTAAGCGAGCTGGGCGTGGCGCTCAACAACGCCGCCATCAAGGGCAAGCCCGATGACCTTGTCATTAACACGCACGTGTGCCGTGGTAACTACCACTCTACCTATGCCTTCGAGGGCGGCTACGACCCCATCGCGCCGTACCTGTTTGCGCATGAGGACGTCGATGCGTTCTATCTGGAGTTCGATACGCCGCGCGCCGGTGGTTTTGAGCCACTGAAGTATGTTGCCCCCGGCAAGAAGGTCGTGTTGGGCCTGGTGACCACCAAGGCCGCTGAGCTTGAGGACGAGGATGTTATCGTCGAGCGTATTCACGAGGCTGCAAAGTATGTTCCGCTCGAGAACCTGTATCTGTCGCCCCAGTGCGGCTTTGCCAGTTGCGAGATTGGCAACAAGCTGACCGAGGACGAGCAATGGGCAAAGATCGCGCTGGTCAAGCGCGTTGCCGAGCGCGTTTGGAAATAGCGGAAACGTTCGCAGGTGACGGCGCGTGCGAGACATGGCGCATCGCGTACAATGGTTCGGATCGTATCGTTCGGGCAGGTTATCCGATATGCCCGATCGCCCTTCCATTCGAAAGGACATCCATGTCCCAGTCCTCGACGCCCGCCGTCAGCGATGCCATCTACGACGCATCGTCGCTCGGTCGCCCGCGCATGTTCCTGCTCGGCCTACAGCACCTGTTTGCCATGTTTGGCGCCACCGTGCTGGTGCCCGTGCTCACCGGCCTCTCGGTATCGGCAACGCTTTTGTTTGCCGGCTTGGGCACGCTGCTGTTCCACTTCCTGTCGCGCGGTAAGGTGCCGGCATTTTTGGGCTCATCGTTTGCCTTTATTGCCGGTTATGCCGCAATCGCGCCCAACGGCGAGACCGAGCTTTTGCCCTACGCCTGCCTGGGCGTAGCTTGTGCCGGCCTGCTCTATCCGGTGCTGGCGGCCCTGTTCCGCGCGTTTGGCGCCAAGCGCGTCATGCGCTTCTTCCCGCCGGTGGTGACTGGCCCCATCGTCATTTCGGTCGGTCTGATTCTGGCGAGCTCTGCCATCGCCAACTGCCAGACCAACTGGCTTGTCGCCGTTATCGCCGTGGCCGTGATCATCATCTGCAACATCTGGGGCCGTGGCATGGTTAAGATTGTGCCGATTCTGCTGGGCGTTGTGGTGAGCTATGCCGTTGCGACTGCGCTGGGCGAGGTCGATTTTTCGGGCGTCGCAGCCGCTCCCTGGGTTGGCTTGCCCGTCGTGTGGGACAACACCGTGTTTGCGCTCTTTGGGCCGCAGTTCGATAGCGGTCTTGCCACGACGGCCATCATCACCATCATGCCGCTGGCCTTCGCGACCATGATCGAGCATATCGGCGATATCTCTGCTATCGGTTCGACTTGCGAGCGCAACTACATTGCCGATCCCGGTCTGCATCGCACGCTGCTCGGCGACGGCCTTGCCACGATTCTGGCTTCGCTCTTTGGCGCTCCGGCCAACACTACGTATGGTGAGAACACCGGCGTGCTCGCCCTGACGCGCGTGTTCGACCCGCGCGTAATTCGAATTGCCGCGTGTTGCGCCATCGTGCTTTCGTTCTGCCCCAAGTTCGCCGCGGTCATCGCCGCCATGCCGGCATGCGTTATCGGCGGTGTGTCGCTCGTGCTCTACGGCATGATCAGCGCTGTGGGCGTCCGCAATCTCATCGAGAACCAGGTCGATTTCCAGAACAACCGCAACGTGCTGGTTGCCGCGCTGGTGCTCGTGCTTTCGCTCGGCATTGCCTACAGTACCGCCGGTGCCATCGTGCTGGAGCTGGGCGGCGTGACGATTTCGCTTTCGGGCCTTGCCGTGGGCTCGCTGGTGGGCATTGTGCTCAACGCCATCCTGCCCGGTAATGACTTTGAGTTCGATACTTCCGAGCTTGAGGAGACTGCTGAATAGTAGCTGCGTTCAGCCAAATTAAAAATGGCGTCCATGCGTATGTACGCGTGGACGCCATTTTTAATGCGTCAGTATCCAGTGGATGCCGCGCGCCATGCGCAGGTCAGTTTGGGCAAAATGATTGCCGGGGTTGAGCTCCAGCGTTGTTGGAATGTCACGCTCGATAAGCAGCTCTTCCATCGCGTGCGTATCGTCGAGTACGTGCCGCATCATGCGGTTGGGCGTCTTGGTTTCCTTTTTACCGAGCGACAGATAGGCGGCGTCGGGCGTAGCTGTCATCGTGCGCTCGCGCGCGTAGTCGATAAAGCCGGGGAACCACAGCGACCCCGATGCACTCGCCACGCGCTCAAAGACATCTGTTTGCCAAAGTGCCCACAGTGCAAAAAGACCCGCCAACGAGTAGCCGGCAATGCCGCGCCAGGTGGGCGGGCAGGGAAGTGATGATTCGGCCTCTGGGATTATCTGATTCAGCAGTTCATCGAGAAACTCAGACGCCTGTCCGCCAAAGGACTCGGCATCTCGTATAGTTCCGTCGCATTCCCAGGGGCTCAGCTCGCGATTCCAATCGAGCCCTCCAATGGCGACAAGGGCGAATGGCGGGCAGTCGAGCTCTCGGCAGCGCTCGTAGACTTCACTACCGTCGCCCATAACCACAGGGAGGTAGATGACGGGCGTACCTTCTGCACACTCTGAATAAACGGTTATCTGCTTCTGATGCACTTCCAAGGCAGGCTTCTCTCGGTGTTGTGACATTGACAGCCTCAATTGTCGCACGCTGGCACGGGGGCAGACGCTAAAAGAAAGGCGCGGAGCCGCTCGATGCGATTCCGCGCCATGTTGTTTTGCTTTAGCAGACTATGCCGTTACGCTACAAAGAAGTAGACGAGGAAGGCAAGGGCTGCGATCCACATGAGCGGCTTGATCTTGGAGGCCTCGCCCTTAAAGAGCGCGACGATCACGTAGGCGATAAAGCCCAGGCCAATGCCGGCAGAGATGGAGTAGGTGAAGGGCACGCCGGCGACAATCATGAACGCCGGGAAACCCTGCGACACGTCGGACCAGTCGATCTCGGAGGCCTCGCTCATCATGAGGTAGCCGACGTAGACCAGAGCACCGCAGGTGGCGGCGCTGGAAACGATGGTGACGATGGGGGAGAAGAACGCGGCGAGAATGAACAGCACGCCGGTGGTGACGGAGGTGAGACCCGTGCGGCCACCGTCGGCAGCGCCAGAGGTGGACTCGACGAAGGTGGTGATGGAGGAGACGCCCATAAAGCCACCGGCAGCAGCGGCCACGGAGTCGACGACCAGGATGGGACGGATGTCCTCGACATTGCCGTCCTCGGTCAAGAACTCGCCCTGCTTGGCGACGGCCATCGCGGTGCCCATGGTGTCGAAGAAGTCACTCATGAGCAGCGAGAAGGCAACGACGAGCAGCATCGGGTCGGTCAGAACCTTCACGATGGCCATGTTGCCGTCGGCGGTGCTGGCAAACGGGGCACCAAAGGTCGAGAAGTCGAGCGGTGCGATGAGGCCCTCGGGGGCGTGGGTGACGCCCAGCGGGATGCCGGCGATAACGGCGACGATGATGCCGATGAGCAGCGAGCCCGGCACGTTGCGGGAAGCCAGGGCAACCGTCACGATGATGGAGATGATACCGACGATAAAGGTGGGGGAGGCGATGTCGCCCAGGCCGACGAGCGTACCGGCGCCAGCGGTGATGATGCCGGCGTCGCACAGGCCGATCATGGCGATGAACAGGCCCAAGCCAACCGAGATGGCGTGGCGCAGGACCACGGGGATGGCGTCCATAATGGCCTCGCGCAGGCCGCACAGGACGAGCAGCAAGATGACGATACCCTCGAGGAAGATAACGCTCATGGCCACGTGCCAGTCACCGCCGCACATGGTGGTGGCGATGCCCGCGATCATAGCGTTGATGCCCAGGCCCGAAGCGCAGGCGAGCGGGCGGTTGGCGAAGATGCCCATGCAGATGGTCATGATGCCGGCGCCCAGGCAAGTGGCGCAGGCGAGCGCTCCCGCATCGATGCCGGCGCCCGAGAGCGCCGCGGGGTTGACGGCAATGATGTAGGCCATCGCCAGGAACGTTGTCAGTCCAGCGCGGAGTTCGGTCCCGATTGTGGACTTGCGCTCACTGACGTGAAAAAGTTCGTCCATGCATACCCTTTCCTTGTTCGGCCCCGAGTTTAGGCCGATTGACACGAACTCATTTACTATATCGCCTTTACAACCTTGCTGTTCTCACATGTTGATGTTCGGCGCTTTGTAGCGGACGGGCGGTATTTTCCGCATGAAAATGTGTGGGTACCGTATACTTAAGCAGTTACAACGACCCCTATGGAGGAACGTATGATTAAAGAGCTCTGCCACGACGAGGCTATTCTGTCCCAGCGTTGCGAGGTCGCGACCGTCGAGGACGAGTCGGTGGCACAGGACCTGATCGATACCATCAAGTCGCTCGACGATGCCGGCTGCTTGGCCGCTAACCAGATTGGCGTTACCAAGAAGGTTTGCGTCTACCTGGACGATGCCGGCGAGCCCCACGTGCTCTACAACCCCCGTCTGGTGTTTGGCCTGGGCGCCAGCAAGATGGAGGAGAGCTGCCTGACGCACGAGGGGGTCACCAAGTCCACGCGCTATATCAAGTGCAAGGTCGCTTATGACGTGATCGTCGACGGCAAGATGCGCGAGCGCAAGCAGGACTTTGTGGGCTTCGAGGCGCAGATGATTCAACACATGATTGACCACTGTCTAGGAAAGTTGGTCTAAGGGGACCAAAGCACCGCACTTCGTCTCTTTTGGTCCGGGCGTGACATTGTTGTCATGTCCGGGCTTTTGTGTTTAGCGCCTTTTTGTTTGGTGACAATAAGCTTAGCAAGAACGTAAGGCTAGGAGGCGCTATGTGCACGAGTATTCGATTTACCGATGATTCCGGCCACATGTATCTGGGACGCAACCTCGACTGGAGCTTTGACTACGGCCAACAGGTTCGCGTGATGCCGCGCGGGTTTCACATTCCGTATTCGTTTATCGACGACGCGACAGCGGCACACGCGGTGATCGGTATGTGCATCGATTACAAGAACTACCCTATGTTCTTCGATTGCGGCAACGATGCGGGCCTCGCCGTGGCGGGCCTCAATTTCCCGGGTTATGCCGAGTATGCCGAGGACCCTGTCGACGGCAAGACCAATATCGCGGCCTACGAGTTTCCCCTCTGGGTGGCAGCGACGTTCTCGACGGTCGACGAGGTCGAGGCCGCGCTGCGCGATACGGTGATTGTTGCCAAATCTGCAGGAGAGGGGCTGGGCGTGTCGCTGCTCCATTGGATTATCGGCGACAGCCAGCGCAGCATCGTGGTCGAGATGATGGCTGATGGCCTGCATGTATACGACGACCCGGTCGACACCCTTGCCAACCAGCCGACCTTCCCGTGGCACATGGAAAACCTCCGCACCTATATCACCGCCACAAGCGATTTTCCGCAGACGGCGACATGGCGTGGCGCCGAGCTCAAGCCCTATGGCGCGGGTGCCGGCATGCGCGGCATTCCGGGCGATTGCTATTCGCCGAGCCGTTTTGTAAAGGCGGCGTACCTCAATGCCAATTACCCGCAAAAGGAGAGCGAGACCGAAAACGTCGTCCGCATGTTCCGTTCACTCGAGGGCGTGGTGATGATTGAGGGGGCGTCCAGGATGGGCGATGGCAAGTTCGAGAAGACTATCTACACCGGATGCTTTAGCGCGCGCACGGGCAATTATTACTACGCGATGTATGGAGATCCGTCGATTCGCTACGTGAGCCTGATGGATGCCGAGGGCGCGAGCCCCGATAGGCTCGTGGTTCCCGAGCCGCGTCGTTCGTAGCCGTTAGCTTTACTGCAATGCAAAGCGGTCCCGCATCTCCCATGAGATGCGGGACCGTTGTCGTCAATGGCTGGTGGCGTGTTAGAAGTTGGCGTCGTTGAGCTGGGTGCTCTCGAGTCCGTCGAGTTGCTGTTGCTCGGGCGTATCGGCGACGCTCTCGAGCAACTCGGTGGGATCGACGTTCATGTCCTTACCGGCTGCGTTGCCGTTGACCAGGTCGTCCGAGAAGATGTCGACTTCCATTTCCTCGGCCTCTTCGATCAGGATCTCGAGCGGCACCTGGGTGCGTACGAGCTTGACTGCCGGACGCATGCGGGCAAAGAGCGGTACGTACTCAATGATGATGGCCGAGTTCTCGAGACCATACCAACGTGCCGGGCTTCCGCAGGCGCGGCGGACGGCGTACTTGATGGCCATGACGCGATGGTCGTTGCGGTTGATGTCCGTTTCGGGGGCAAGCATCTTGCGCAGCATGCAAAAGCGGAAGTCGCCCACGTTGCCGCGGGTCTCGTAGATGGAGTAGGTGTGGTGTTGCGGCGGCAACTCACCCGATGCCATCAGGTCGCCAACGATCTGGCGCAGGTAGGCGTTGATGCGCTGATTGACCTTAAAACCCAGGTCCAAGCGTACGCGGAACAGGAAGTCTGTGCCAAAGGTCTCAACGGAATACTCATGCGTATAGGGCTCGTCGGTAACGTGCACGTTGATGAACCAATATGCCTTGGCGCGCTTGGGGTGCTTGTCCAGGATGGAATAGAGCACGTCGCGGTCGAGCGTGAGCGGGTCGGGGCTGTTGGTGAGAAATACCAGATTGTCAGCGAGCACGGGGTAGGTCTCGTCGTTGCGCAGGCGGTTGAGCTGATCGATGTACTTGGAGACGGGCAACAGGATCGTCTGCGTGCGCTCGATGGCGGTGCCGCGACGCCACACATACATAAGGCCAAACAGCAGCGCGGCCAGGAAGATCATGACGTAGCCGCCGTCAAAGAACATGGTGAGGCACGAGGCGAAGAAGCACAGCTCAATGGCACCAAAGAGCAGGGCGAAGACGCAGGCACCCAGCCTGCGCTTGAGGATGCCGGCGATATAGCTCGTCAAAAGCGTCGTGGTCATGAGCATGGTCACGGTAATGGCGAGGCCATAGGCGCTCTCCATGCGCTCGGAGTTCTGGAACAGCAGCACGATGAAGATGCAGCCGACCCACATGATGTTGTTGACGAGTGGAATATAGAGCTGACCCTTGGTATCGCTGGGGTAGTGGATGCGAAGGTGTGGCATAAGGTTGAGGCGCGTTGCCTCCGAAACCAGCGAGAACGAGCCGGTGATGAGCGCCTGCGAGGCGATGATGGCCGCCACGGCCGAAAGCACGATGGCAAAGGGGCGCAGGGGCTCAGGGAGCATCATATAGAACGGGTTGACGATATCCATCGCGAGCATCTGGGGATTGGAATTGTTTGCGAGCAGCCAAGCGCCCTGACCCAGGTAGTTAAGGATAAGCGCCGCCTTAACAAACGGCCAGGATGCGTAGATGTTGGCCTTGCCCACGTGGCCCATGTCTGAATAGAGCGCCTCGGCGCCGGTCGTCGACAGGAAGACGAAGCCGAGCACCATGATGCCCGAGTGGTTGATGGGCGAGAACAGAAACATGACGCCGCGGATGGGGTTGAGCGCGCGCAAGATGGACAGGTTGCCGAGCATGTTGAACAGACCGGCGCCTGCCAGGAACAGGAACCACAGCGTCATGAGCGGACCGAACAGCTTGCCGATTGACGAGGTGCCAGCGCGCTGCATGGCAAACAGGCCGCAGATAATGATGATGGTAATAATGATGACGTTAGTTTGCCCGTCACCCAACAGCGCGTGGCCCCACTCGATGGTGCGCAGACCCTCGATGGCTGTGGTGACCGTGACAGCGGGGGTGAGGATGCCGTCGGCGAGTAGCGCCGCACCGCCGATCATGGCGGGGAGAATCAGCCACGGTGCCACTTTTCGCACCAGGCTGAACAGGGCGAAGATGCCGCCTTCGTTGTGGTTGTCGGCCTTCATGGCGATTACCACGTACTTGACCGTGGTCACGAGCGTCATGGTCCAGATGACGAGCGAAAGCGCGCCCAGGATCATGTCCTCGCTGACGGTACCGATGCCGCCGTTGTTGGCGACGATTGATTTCATGGTGTACATGGGGCTCGTGCCGATGTCGCCATAGACGACGCCGAGCGTTACGAGCAGCATGCCAGCGGAGAGGGGGATGGCTCCGTGCCCGCCTTGACCACGCTGGTCTTGGGGGCTTGCCTCCAGTTTGTTGTGTGCCACGTGGACTCCCTTTGACATCCGGTTATCTGTCTAGGACAGATAATCTTTATGCCGTCTTTATACATACAAGAGCAGTTTGGCACATCAGGTTATTTTAGACAATAATCCCCAGCTGGGGATTATTTATGTACGTAGGTAGCATTTCAAAACAGGGGCTTTTAAGCACGTGCTGTCTGGGCTATGCCAGCCTTGGCGCTTGCGCGCTTGCCGGCGAGTTCGCAAAAAATCGCGCCGCCGATGATAAGCGCGGCGCCCATCAGGCGGACCGGTGTTATGGTTTCGCCCAAAAGGACGGCCGAGAACACGACGGCCGAAAGCGGCTCGAGGTAGCCGACGACGGCGACGGTCTGCACGGGCAGTTTGGCGACGGCACTAAAGTAGAGCAGGCAGCCGATGCCGGTGTTGACGACGCCGAGCATGACGACGGCGCGCCAATCAATACTGGCGGCGACGCCGGCGGGCAGGAATGAGGGAGCACCCTGCGTGATGAGCGTGAGGACCAGCGCGGTCACAAAGGCGGCGCTCACCTGGAGCGTGGAGTTCTCGAGGCCTTCGATGTGTGGCGCGCCCTTGCTGGCGATGACCATCAATGCGTAGCAGAAGGCCGAGACGATGCCGCAAGCGATACCCGCAATGGGCATATTGCCGCCCAGACCTTGTGCCGCGATGAGGAAGGCGCCGCAGGCGACGGCGATAAACCCGGCGATTTTGCCGCCGGTCAGTTTTTCGCCAAAGATGAGTGGGGAGAGCGCCATAACGATGATGGGGCCGCAGTAGTACAGCAGCGAGGATACGCCGACGCCGATCGTCTGGTAGGCGCGGAACAGAAAAATCCAGCTGGTGCCCAGCGCGGCTCCCGAGAGGAGGAGGGCCGCGGCTTCGCGGGGGCGAGATGGCGCCTGCAACTTATGGCGTTGGGTGATGGCGAGGATGGTGACAAGCGAGAGTGCGCCCAAAAACGTGCGCAGTAGCACGATATCGGAGCTCGGCAGCGCGATGGCGGCGGCGATGATGCCGTTGGAGCCAAACAATAGCAATGCTGCTAAGTACGTAAACAGTCCGTTGTTCATGCGCTGACATCCCCTCTATATCTGAGCATGTTCACTATGGGTGAACTGGCTCTAGAAGAAAAGCGAATATAATGCATGGAGAACATGACAAAAACTCATGCAAAGGTGGAAGGGTGCCGTGGAAACGAATATTCAAAAGATGCAGGTGCTGCTGGAGACGGTGCGCGCCGGAAGCTTTACGCGTGCTGCCGAGCGCCTGAGCTATTCGCAGTCGGGCGTGAGCCGTATGGTGGCCGATCTTGAGGCCGACTGGGGTTTTAAGGTGCTCGACCGCAGTCGCGAGGGCGTGGCTCTTTCTGCCGACGGGCGGCAGGTCATGCCGGCTGTCGAGGCGCTCTGCGAGGAATTCACTCGCTTGCAGCGACGGGTGGATGAGATGCGTGGACTTATGCGCGGCAAAATCTGCATCGGTACGTTTTCGAGTGTGGCGACCCACGTGCTGCCGCCGGTGATTGCGCGCTTTCGCGCCGATCATCCGGATGTCGATTATGAGTTGCTGATGGGCGACTATTCAGAGATCGAACAATGGGTGGCAGAGGGCCGCTGCGACCTGGGCTTTATTCCGCGCGAGCCACGCGGCGCCGGCATGGCGTCGCGACCGTTGGTGCAAGACGAGCTGATGGCCGTGGTGCCAGCGGACTCCTCGCTTGCCACCGCGGAGGTCGTTTCCCTTGCCGATTTGGCCAACGAGCAGTTTATCCTGCTGGAACGCGGTAGCGACGACGAGATTACGCCGCTGTTTCGCCGCGCGGGCCTGGCGGTGCGCTCTAAGCTGTCGACCTGGGATGACTATGCGATTATGGCCATGGTCGAGGACGGCCTGGGCGTGAGTATTCTTCCCGCGCTCATCTTGCGCCGTTGTCAGTTCGATGTTGCCGTGCGTTCGCTCGAGGGACATCCCCATCGGCAGATCAATGCGATATATCGCACGGCTGACGTTTCGCTTGCCGCCGCTCGATTCCTTGAATACCTCTAAACGCGTACACGCCATTGTCCGCTTTGGGCAAACCTCGGAGTTCGGTACGTTTTCTTATGAAATTGAACTTTCGAATGAGGCGCGGCGCTATACTGCTTACTAAATTGAACCTCGGTTCAATTCGTGTTCTATAAATTGAACTTTGCCAGCGAGGAGGTTCCTGTGGCCCAAGAGACGTTTAGCGATCGCCTGCGACAGGCTATGTCCGATCGCGACGTTCGCCAGTCGGACGTGATCCGCGCATCGGAGATGCTCGGCAAAAAACTCGGCAAGAGTCAGATGAGCCAATATGTGAGCGGCAAGACGATCCCGCGGCGCGATGTGGCTGAGCTGCTCGCTCGTATTTTGGAGGTCGATGTTACCTGGCTGCTTGCCGGCGACGCCGATCAAGGCGAGGCATCATCACCCCGCAACGATTCCAAGCCCGAACCCCATCCCTCAGCTCAAATTGCAAGGAGCACCACCATGCGTACTTTTTCTAAATCCACCAAGCTCGATAACGTCCTGTATGACGTGCGCGGTCCCGTCGTCGACGAGGCCGCCCGTATGGAGGACGAGGGCGAGCGCATCCTCAAGCTCAATATCGGTAACCCGGCGCCCTTCGGTTTCCGCACGCCCGATGAGGTCATCAAGGACATGCGCCAGCAGCTGCCCGACTGCGAAGGCTATTCCAACTCGCGTGGCCTGTTCTCCGCGCGCAAGGCGATCATGCAGTATTCGCAGATCAAGGGCCTGCCCAACGTTCAGATGGAGCATATCTACACGGGCAACGGCGTGTCCGAGCTCATTCAGCTTTCGATGAACGCGCTGCTCGACAATGGCGACGAGATTCTGATCCCCAGCCCCGACTATCCGCTCTGGACGGCGTGCGCAACCCTTGCCGGCGGTCATCCTGTGCACTATCTGTGCGATGAGCAGGCGGATTGGTATCCCGACCTGGAGGATATGGAGTCCAAGATCACGAGCGCGACCAAAGCCCTCGTCATCATCAACCCTAACAACCCCACGGGTTCCGTCTATCCGCGCGAGGTGCTCGAGGGCATCGTCGAGGTTGCACGCAGGCATCAGCTGATGATCTTTGCCGATGAGATCTACGACCGCCTGTGCATGGACGGCTACGAGCACGTCTCGATTGCCTCGCTCGCCCCCGACCTGCCCTGCGTTACCTTTAGTGGCCTTTCCAAGTCGCACATGATTGCGGGCTATCGTATTGGCTGGATGGTGCTTTCGGGCAACCAGCGCTGCATGAGCGACTTCATCATGGGTATCAACATGCTCTCCAACATGCGCCTGTGCTCCAACGTGCCGGCTCAGTCGATCGTTCAGACGGCACTCGGTGGTCATCAGTCCGTTAACGACTACATCCGTCCTGGCGGCCGTGTCTACGAGCAGCGCAACTTTGTGTATGAGGCGCTCAACAAGATTGACGGCATCTCGGTGGTTAAGCCGCGCGCGGCGTTCTACATCTTCCCCAAGATGGATGTGAAGAAGTTCAACATCACCGATGACGAGCAGTTCGCCCTTGACCTGCTGCACGAGAAGAAGATCCTGATCACGCGTGGCGGCGGCTTCAACTGGGCTGAGCCCGACCACTTCCGTATCGTGTACCTGCCGCGCATGGAAGTACTCAAAGAGTCCCTCGAAGACCTCGCCGACTTCTTTGACCATTACCGCCAGGCGTAACGGCAAAGGTAGCCTGTAATGAAACGGTCGGCCCGCAACGGATGCGGGCCGACCGTTTTCTGTCTAAGCCCGTGCTGTTAGCGCTTGTCTCGTTGAGCGGGCGAGGTTCGCGCGTGAGCGGCTAGTTGTATTCCAAAATGGAATACAATGGGCTTAAGCTGGAATTGATGTCCGGGTACCTGCTTTTCTAGAATGTTTTCAACAAGATGAAAGGCGGTTCCAACCAATGATTATCGATGCAAATTCCTACTGGTTCGACGAGCGCATCTTTCATGACGAGACGCTCTGCGAACAGTTTTTGGCCGAGGTACCCCGCGCCTATGACACCGAAGGCTATCTGACCATGAATTCCGCCGGCAAACGACAGATCGTGATCGAGATGCCCGCCGGTTCTCCGGGTCTTAACTACATTGAGGGTGACTACACCCTCGAGAAGCGCTTGGCCGATATGGATGAGGCGGGGGTCGACAAGGCGATCCTCAAGCTCCCCGGCTGCCACGAGTGGATGTCGCTCGAGATGTGCCGGCGTTTCAACGACGGTATGGCTGCTGACGCGAAGGCGTCAAGTGGCCGTCTGATTCCGCTTGTCGCTGTGCCGCCCTTTGGCACCAAAGCGAATTTGGAGGAGCTCGATCGCAGGCTCGACGATGGTTTTGCGGGTGTGCAGCTCTGCGCTCACTACGGCAAGCGCTATCTCGACGACCAGGTCTTCTCGAGCTTTTTCGAGCACCTGAACGAACGCCATGTCACCGTTTACGTGCACCATGTTCCCGTGCCGGTCGAGAACGAATCGCTTCTCGCGTACGACAACCTTCGCCGCTCTTATGGCCGCTGCGTCGACCAAACTACGGCGATCGGCCGAGAGATCTTTGGCGATTTCTTTGAGCGCTACCCCAATATCAAGATGGTCCACTCCATGCTCGGCGGCGCATACTTTGCGTTCAAGGAGATGCTGCTGCCTCATGGTCCCAAGCGCCCTGATGCTTCTGGCCGTTTTCAGGTCGATACCGAGACCGTTTCCAGGCGCCTCGAGAACAACATCTATTTCGACATGTCCCATGCTCAGCCCTGGGGCGAAACGCTTCTTGCCTGTGCGGTTGAAGTCCTTGGTGCAGACCATATTGTCTTTGGTACGAGTTATCCCGTTAAACGCGAGTGGCTAACAGAGGGTGTCGCCTGCGTCCGCGCCACAGATTTAAGTGATACGGACAAGGACCTTATGCTTGGCGGCACGGCACAGCGCTTGTACGGCATCGAGTGAGCGACAGATAAAGGAGGGCGTTCGCCATGGATAAGGGAGAGATGAAGGCCGGAGCCGCCCGGGTGGCCATTAACTTAGAGGACGTATTGCCGTTCGACGGTTTCGACGCACTCCGTCATGAAATCTTTGCCCGTGCCTTCGTGGTCGAAGGGATGGGGCGGCGCGCTTGCATCCTTTCACTTGAGGTTACCTCGATCGCTCCGGCCCTACTCGTCGATCTGCGTGAGGTTGTCAAGGATGTCTCCAATTGCGACGGCGCCTTTTCTTGGGTGGTCCCGACCCACACGTTTTCTGCGCCTCACGTGCGCACCCCTGGGCATCTGGCCGACACCGATGCCCGCGATCGAAATGAGCGCTATCGTGCCGCGCTCATCGCCGCGACACGCGCGGCCGTTGGGCAGGCGGTTGCGGGCATTCGCTCTGTCACGCTCGCCTCGGCGGAGGGCTACTGTCCTGTGAACGTTAACCGCGACATTGAGACACCGGCCGGCTGGTGGCTGGGAGTAGACCCCAAGGGGTTTGCCGACCACGCGATGCCCGTACTTGTCGCGAGGGATGCCGAGGGCGGGCTCGTTGCCATGCTTGCGACGGCTGATGTCCAGTCTTCCGTGCTCGACGGATCGCACGATTCTCAGGGGAAGCGCTTGGTGAGCGGGGACCTCTTTGGCTTTGCCGCCATGGCTCTCGAGCGCGAATTGGGCGGAGTCGTGTTGCTGCTACCCGGTGCCGCGGGGGATCAGAGTCCGGCGGAGCGCGCCGTAACCGTTGCGTTCGGTTCGACCGGGGCGAAGCAAACGTTAGATGCTCACGAGAGTGGATATCGCATGCTGCATCGACAGGGTCGCGCTATGAGCGATGCGTTGATTGAGGCCGTCCGTGCGGCGCGTGAGGACGATGCCATCGGCGTCGATGCTCGCACGGTCGACGTCCTTTTGCCCGCCCAGACGCGCGCCGACTTCTGCTCATTGGCCCCGCATCGAACTTATGAGTTTCATGCGGCAGGCGAACAGCGTACGAGGGTCTATTTACTTCGGCTGGGAAATGTCGAGTTCGTTGGTATCCAGCCCGAGGTTTCGAGCTCGTTTGGCGCCGCCGTGCGCGCCGCCCGATTCTGCCCCGTGCTCTTTGCCACGCTTGTCAACGGAGGGCAAAAGTATCTGCCGGCCCCCGATGCGTACGAGAAAATCACCTATGAGGCCATGAACTCCGGCTTCGCCGCCGGTTCCCATGAGCGCCTCCTTCAAACCATCCTTGCCGCTTTAAACGCGGCATGACAAAAAGGAGAACTTGCATGAATATCGGACATGCACGCCGCAAGATTACCCCGCAAGGCGACATCTATCTAATCGGATATCGTAACCTCTCCAACCGTCTGGAGCCTGCGACAGGCGTCCATGACGACGTCTTCGCCAACGCGATTCTTTTCCAACAGGACGACCGCGAAGTTTTTCTCTTCAACGCCGATGTTCTCGAGTTTGAGGAGGGCATGGCCGAGGAGGTTAAGACGATGCTCGCCGAGCGCTACGGAATCGACCGTGACTGCGTTCTGCTCTCCGCGACGCACGACCATACTTCAATCGTCGCTTACCACCGCAGCTGGTGGACGGGAAAATTCGACGAGAACTACTACCGCTGGTTCCTCGATACCATTTGCCAATGCTTTGAGGAGTGCCGCGCCAACGCACAGCCCGCGATTTGTCGCTTGGGCAAGCAGGTCATCACCGGTTTCTACGACAACCGCATCATCCCAGGTGAACTCGCCGACAATGAGGTCATTGTCGTATCGTTCTTCGATACCGAAGGCAAGCCATTTGCGGGCTTTGTGAACTGGGCGGTGCATTCCGCTTGCGTCGGACCCGACTGCACGGAGCTCACGAGCGAACTCGCCGGTCTTACCGGCAAAAAGCTCGCTCAGAGTCTTGGTTACTATCCGGCCATGGTCGTCGGTGCTGCTGGCGACTGTAGCGACCGCAATTTTCGCCAGGGACGCGGCATTCCCGAGGTCGAGCGCGTTTCGACCGGTCTTGCCGAGGCGATTTCCCAGATCAAGCTCGATCGCGAGGTCGTTCTCGACCGCATCGAGCCTCAGACGTTCTATCACACCGTTGCCCATGACGACTTTTCGCTCACGCTTAAGTGTGTCGTCATCAGTTTGGGCGGCCTGCATCTCTTTGTGTTCCCGAGTGAGCTCGGCAGCGACTTGGGTATTCGCATGAAGCGCGAATGCCCGGTCGAGGGAATAGTTTGCGGTTACACCAACGGCTATTTCGAGTATTTCCTTCCGGCACGCGAGTACGGCCTCTCCTTTGAGACCGAGCGTACTCAGATTCCCCAGGGCGAACCGGAACGTCTGTGTGACAAGTTCTGCCAGACGACGAGACTTCTCGGCGCAGCAGATTCGCGTCTGTAGACCTGATTGCGTGACATGGGCCAATGAGGCTCGCTGCCATGTGATCGGCATCTTCCATCTTCTCTGCCGTTTCCCATCCCGGGCGTACGTGCGTCCGCGGATTTCAAAGGGGGAAGCGGGTTCCTTGCCCTCCCACGTCGACTACGGAGGCATGAAATCGATGCTATACCCCGCTCAGAAAAAGGAGAATTCCATGAAATACCAGAAGCTTTGCGATGAAATCATCACAAAGGTCGGTGGTCGAGACAATGTGTTAGACGTGAGCCACTGCATTACGCGTCTCCGCTTCCACCTCAAGGATGAATCGCTCGCCCAGACCAATGAGCTTAAGGCGACGAAGGGCGTCGTTGACGTCATCCAGGCCGGCGGACAGTATCAGGTCGTGATTGGTGCCACTGTCGAGGCCGTCTACAACGACCTTGTTCAGATTGGCGGGTTCGACTCCAAACCCGCACTCGATATCGATGAAGGCGACGACGTCAAAAAGGGCGATCCATTCTCGCGTCTGCTGGCCATCATCTCCGAGATTCTGCAACCGGTTCTTGGCGTGCTTATGGCCGGTGGCTTTATCAAGTCGATGCTCGCGCTCTGCACGGTTGCCGGTTGGCTTGCCAAGGACAGCAATACGTATGTGACGCTCTCGGCAATCGGAGATTCGGTCTTCTATTACTTTCCGCTAATCATTGGCTGGACGTCGGCCAAGAAGTTCGGACTTAAGCCCGTTATGGGAATGGCGCTCGGTGGTATCCTTGTCTACCCGACGCTCGTTGCCCTTATGGGCGGAGATCCGCTCTACACGCTCGGCGCCGGCACGGTCTTCGAGTCCAATGTCTACGGTGATATTTTTGGCATCCCGCTGATCATGCAGAATTACTCATCGACGATTCTGCCTGCGATCTTTATCGTCTGGATTGCCTCCAAGGTGCACAAGGCCCTTTCTAACGCGCTGCCCGCGCTTGTGAGCTCGTTCTTCTCCAACATCCTGACGCTCCTCATTTGCGGCATCCTTGGCCTGCTTGTGGTCGGTCCGGTCATGACGGTCCTCTCCAACATCGTTGCCCAGATCATCTTGATGCTCATCAACTTCCAGCCCGCCATCGCCGGCTTTGTCATCGGCACGTTCTGGAGCCTGCTCGTCATGTTCGGCCTGCACTGGGGTATCATCCCGCTGTGGTTTCTCGATGTCGCAACCTACGGCTATGACCTCATTAACCCGCTCGTGTATGCAGGCGGTTGTGCCATCGCCGGTGCTGTGCTTGGCATGGTCATCCGAACCAAGGACTCCGAGGAAAATGCTGCCGTCAACATTCCCGCCCTTGTCTCTTCGATTTTCGGTGTCAACGAGCCTGCGCTTTACGCCATCTTGCTGCCGCGTAAGCGTCTTATGTGGTCAACCTTTATTTCCGCTGGTGTAGGCGGCGCCATTGCCGGCCTCATGGGTGCCAAACTCTATGCCTTCGGTGCCTCCGGCCCGCTCGGTTTCCCGAGCTTTATTAACCCTGCCGGCATCGACACGGGCTTTATCGGCCTTGTCATCTCCGGTGTGGTCGCTTTCGTTTTGGCTCTTGTCGCCGCTATGGCGATCGGTACCAGGAAGGACGAGGGCGGTAAGGCGCTCAACATCTCGGTGGACTAGTCTGTCTGCGCACTTTAACCAAATATGCCTCGGACGGCGACGTGCCGCCCGAGGCATATTTGTGTTTTGTGCCGTTGTCAGCGTGTTTGCGGACACAAGTCTGCGGTTGTGGAGCAGCGGGGATTATGACGGTCGTGCCGCGGTGGAAGACGCACGGTCGCCCTGCAGGAGCTGACGGTAGGGGAGGAAGCCGATGAACGAGACGACCGCCTGCGAGTGCGCGGCGTTCCGCTTGAGGTAGAGCCTGACCTCGGAGGTCGTCGCGGGCTCAAGCGGCACCAGGGCTACCTTTCCGCTGGCAAGCGATTCCGCCGGCTTGCGCATGAGGAATGAGACGCCGGCGCCGCGTGCGACAAGAGAGATGATGTTCTCGGCTCGTTTGCCGGTGAACGTAACGCGTGGGCCAAATCCAGCTTCGCGACAAAGGGAAAGGACGAGCTCGCTTACGAACGAGCCTTGGGGAAGCATGAGGAAATTCTCGTCGATAAGGTCGTCTATCTCGACGGTGTCACGTTCGGCGAGCGGATGGTCGAGCGGAAGGACGGCCACGAGCCGGTCAGTCGTAAAGGGAATCTTTTTGAACTCCGGCTCGATGGCGCCACTGTCACGGATGAAGGCCAGGTCAATGTCCTCGTGCAGGAGCATACGCTTGAGTGTGTCGCCCTCGCCCTCGATGAGCTCAACAGAATATGAGGGGTTCGCCTGCTGAAAATCGATGACGGCGTCCGTGATCCCATAAGGGGCCATAATGGGGATAGAACCTACGGTGAGGTGCTCGAGCGGCTCACCTGCGCCTATTTGAATGGCGGCAAGATAGCGGTGCTGAAGCGTCGCAATTTTTTGCGCATAGGGGAGGAGCGCTTCACCTTGCGCGGTGAGTGTTACGTGGCGCTGGCTTCGATCGATGAGCTTGCAGCCGAGTTCGTGCTCCATTGCCATGATGTGCTTGGAGAGGGTTGATTGCGACATGAAAAGCAGTTCCGCCGCATCAAGAAACGTGCGTGACTGCGCTAAGATGGCGAATTCGCCAAAGCGGCTGATATCCATAGGGAGGCCTCCGGTACCCTCATTTTGGCAGGTGGCCTAAACCACGACGCCATTGCAGTGGTCGATTTCGTGCTGGATGATCTCGGCGGTGTAGCCCGAGAAGTTTTTGATGCGGTGAACGAAGTTCTCGTCCAAATACTCAACCTTAATGCGGCGATAGCGGGTACAGGGACGCTCGCCGGTCAGCGAGAGGCATCCTTCGCTCGTCTGATAGGCATTGACCTGCTCAAGAATTTGAGGGTTGTACATCAGGAGTGTCCTGTTGCCGTCCTTTACGCAGATGATGCGTTTGCGCACGCCGATCATGTTGGCGGCGAGGCCCACGCACTCGCGCTCATGCTCGTGGAGTGTATCCAGGAGATCCTGCCCGGTTGCGGCATCGTCGGGTCCCGCGTCTTCGGAAGGCAGACGCAAAAAGAACTCGGATTTCATGATGGGCTTAATCATGGCGGGCTCCTCATGTCTTATGCTTTCGTGGACTTTTAATAATAGCGCGGAAGGAAAGCTGTGCGTCCGCGTTACAATCTTTCGATGTTGGACCATGTTGCCAGATTCGTCGTGTACGGCGTCTGGCGTAAGTCTAGGGCTCATTTTTCGCCCTGGACCGTTCCTCTGGGGCGATGCGACTGTCGTTCCAAGAGGAAGGAAATGCATGGGGAGCAAATCTCAGCAACAAGTTCAAGTAACGCCATCGGCCTCTGCGGCGATTCTCGTCGTTATGTATATTGCAGCCTTTGTTGCCGCGTTTAACGAGAACATCATTAACGTGGCGTTGCACGACATTATGGCAGCCTTTTCGGTGAGTGCCACCACGGCACAGTGGCTCGTCTCGGGCTACATGATTGTGACGTCGATCTTTACGGCCATCATGGCCTTCCTATCCGGCCGTTTCTCGACGCGCAAGCTGCTGTTTTTCGCATGCGGATGCATGGTCGCCGGCGAAGTCCTGTGCCTGTTCGCTCCGTCGTTTAGCGTTTTGCTGCCAAGCCGTATTTTGCAGGCCGCGGGATCGGGCATCTTGTTCCCGCTCATGATGAACGTGGTGCTGTCATGCGCTCCGCGCGAGAAGCTCGGCCTGTATCTGAGCCTGGGCGGTGCCTGCATTACGCTGGGGCCGGCGTTTGGACCCGTGATCAGCGGTCTTATGTGCACGTTGTTTGGCTGGAGGGCGGTGTTCGTAGTGCCGCTGGTGGGCGGCATTGCGGTCGCTGCGGCGGGCGTTAAGCTGGTTCAGAATGTCGGAGAGCGATCGAACACCACGCTTGATATTCTGTCGGTTGTTTTGCTCGCCGCCGGCATTACGGCATTTGTGTATTCCGTAGGCGAATTCTCGACCAATCTGATTGCCGGTATCGCGACGCTTCTCGCCGCCGTTGTGCTGCTCGGCCTGTTTGCGGCCCGTCAGCTCAAGCTCGAGCATCCGGTGCTTAACGTGCGTCCCATGGCGAGCGTTCGTTTTTGGCCTGCGTGCCTGCTTGTGGTGGTGTCGATGATGACGACGTTCTCGATGAGCGTTTTGTTGCCGCTCTATTTTGAGGGCGCATACGGCATGACCGCACATGTTGCGGGCCTGCTCATTTTGCCGGCGATTGCCTGCAACGCCGTGACCTCGATTGTGGGCGGACGCGTGATGGACGCCCGTGGTGCATGGCCACTGCTGCCGGTCGGCTTTGCCCTGATTGCCGTGGGGCAGACTGCCATATCGATGACGGCGGCAAGCATGAACATCGGCGTCGTCGTGGCGCTGACCGTTGTGGTGTATGCCGGAGTCGGTTTGGTGCTGAGCCCCTCGCAAACGGCCGGCTTGGAGACGCTACCCGCCGCTGAACATCCTCACGGAACGGCATTGCTTAACACGTGGAACATGATTGCCGCATCGTTTGGCCCGTCGCTGTTTATCGGTCTGCTCTCGAGTTCTGCTGCGACCGCCGGCGCCGCTGGCGCTGCGACAGACGTTGCCCAGGCGATTGGATTTGCAGCTGCCGTGCGTGTAGCGGCTGTAATTGCCGTGGTCGGGTTCGTGGCGTCGCTGGTGTACGCTCGTCGCGAGTCACACATGTCGCATTAATGTGTGCACATAGATTCTGCAGCTAGATTGGATGGCAACACCATAAACTAATGGACGTTTTGCCGAGAGGCATGAATGTTTAAAGCGCAAAGAGTGCGCGACGGGCCCCGCGAATGGGGCGATGATGCCCGAGAGGGCTAAGAAGGAGTCTCATGTCCGAGAACGAAGAGATCATGAACGAGACCGAGAACGAGACCATGGCTGCCGAGGTTGAGGCAGTCGAGACCGTGGAGACCGAAGCTGCCGAGGTTGAGGCTGCTGACGAGGTTTCCGCCGAGGAGGAGGCCGAGGTTGTCGAGGCCGCCGTTGATTACGATGACGAAGAGCTGATGGACAAGATGCAGAAGGCCGCCCGCCTGCTGCGTAGCCGTCGCTTTGCTATTTCCAAAGAGGAGGAGGCCAAGGCCGAGCGCATGGCGAACATCGAGCGCGCCATCAAGCTCCTTGACCTCAAGCCCAAGATGGAGCAGAAGGAAATGTCCGACCTGCTGGGCATGCGCCTTCGTGAGCTCGATGGCCTGATGGCCGAGGCCGAGGCTGCCGATCTGGTTGGCCGCATCGACGACGCCGAGGGCGATATGCGCAAGATCGTTGTCTTCGCTGCCGAGGATGCCGCTGAGGGCCTGGTCGAGCTTGCCAACAAGAAGGAGAAGCTCCTGCCTGAGCTTTCTTATGAGGAGGCCACCGAGCTGATGGCCGCTCTCGATAAGGTCATCGCTCCGCTCGTCGCCATGGGCCTGGACGAGGACCGCGGTCCTCGCGGCGGTCGTGACGATCGCGGTGGCCGTGGCGGCGACCGCGGTGGCCGCGGTGGCGATCGTGGCGGCCGTGGCGGCTTTGGTGACCGTGGCAGCGACCGTGGCGGTCGCGGCAGCTTTGGCGGCAACCGTGGTGGCTACGGCGATCGCGGTGGCAACCGTGGCGGCTTCGGCGGCAACCGTGGTAACGACCGTGGCGGTCGCGGTGGCGATCGTGGCGGCCGCAACGGCGGCGGCTTCCGCGGCAACCGTTTTTAGTTACGGGGTTTTACCAAACGCCGTAACGGGCC
>CABUOF010000020.1 GCA_902493125.1 uncultured Collinsella sp.
GACGATCTGATACTGCAAGGTTGTATCAGGCGTTTGACGCATTCATGTTGACTTCTCTGTATGAGGGTTTTCCGGTTGTTGGCGTTGAGGCTTCGGCTTCGGGGCTTCCCCTTCTTGTTTCTCAAACGATTACGCCTGAGCTTAAAAAATGCGGCGAAGTGTCTTATTTGCCGCTCGATCGTCCTGATTTGTGGGTGGATGAGATCAAAAGACTCTCAATGATTTCCCACGATTTGCCGAGGACTAACCGGGCTAAGGCAGCCGGTTTTGATCTTGAAGATTGCTGGAGAATTCTTGCCGGGATTTACTGCGGGGAATTAAATGTCTAGTTTTGCTTTGAAAAAACACGGGTTAAATCCTGCGAAGCGTTCGTTATCGGTTCTTTTCTTGTTTCTGCTTATAGGTTTGATTTATGTGACATTTGGCAATCTTCTAGCAGGTGCTGGCCGAATTGTTCCCTTTAGAGATCAGTTGAAGATGGCAATGTCCGCAGTCGGATTTTGCGTATTGCTTCGCCTTTCTTGTCGTGCAGACCTTGTATTTGGCAAGGACATGCTCGGACTTTTATTGGTGTTTGGTATTGTAATTTTGGTACCAACTTGCTTCTATTACCTCAGTGGGTACGTTAGTTTTCAGTACGGTTTGCTTCAAATATTCTTATCCGTTCTATGGATTGCTGTTTTCGCTCTTTCCTATTGGTCTGGATATAAGAATCCCTTTCTACTTGAACGACTTGGATGGATGGGCCTTGCAGTCCCTATTGTTTTTGTGCTCTTCGCCGGAGTTAGAACCCATATCAATGAGATTGGCTGGACAGAATCTGTAACTATGGCGTACTACGCCCTGTTTCTGCTGCCTTTTGTCTTACTGTTGCGCAATAAAACAATTCGTTGGGTATTTGTTGCAATAATTTTCGCCACACTTCTCCTGTCTTCTAAGAGAGGTGGATTCATTGCTTTTTTCCTGGCTCTTATTGTTTATGCCGTGGTTGAGTGGCAGATGGCTGGAAAGGGAGATCCTAAAAGGGTCCTGCTTATCCTTGGTTCTGTAATACTTGCGATGGCTTTCTACTATTTTTTCACTTCATTTACAAAAGCAAACAATCTGGCAATGTTAGATCGTCTTGAAAATCTTGCAAATGATGATGGCTCGGGTAGACCGGATGTCTGGGCTTGTGTCTGGAGAATGATACTAGCCTCTGATCCAATGTCACTTCTTATTGGCCATGGTTTTAATACGGTATATCGAGCTTCCCCTATGGGCCTTAGCGCTCACAATGACTTTCTTGAAGTCATTTATGACTATGGCCTTCTTGGGTTTTTACTTTATTTGCGACTTTATTATCACGTCTGGCAATTGTATCTGCGTGTCAAGTCCGATTGTTCTCAGCTTGCGCCGGCATTCGCAGCATCTCTGGTGCTGATGATTTTCATGTCGTGTATGGCGCACTTGATTATTTACCCAACTCATTTTTTGCTTCTGTGTATGTTTTGGGGCGTTATTGCCGGCTATCTTAAATCGAAGGGATCTGTGAGTCCTCGTGGATATATGTAGTGATTTAGTCAGCATTATTGTTCCAGCGTATCAGGCTGAAAAACATCTGAAAGAGTGCGTTTGTTCTCTTTTGAACCAGACTCACCGCGCAGTTGAAATAATTGTTGTTGATGATGGCTCGACCGACGGAACCTCGCCGATAGTTTCAAGAATGGCGGATTCTGACAATAGGCTGCGGCTTATAACGCAGAAGAACTGCGGTGTCAGTTCTGCGCGAAATCATGGTATTTCTGAGTCCCGTGGTTCTTACCTGATGTTTGTAGATGCCGACGATTGGATTGAACCATTTGCTGTCGAGACGCTCTTGGCTGCTATAAAAAATAACGGAACTGATGCTGTCTACTGCAGTCAGTACTATGACAGCAACGGAGTTTTATGTGCCAGTGAAACCTGTATCTCCAGATCCGACAGTATCGATGCGTCCGTATTACTTAAATATCAACTGGACTTTCGCTTCATTGCCTGTCCCTGGCTTTGCCTGATGAGTAAGGATGCGGCCGCGGGGTGCGCATTCCCAGAAAATGTGCATATTCTAGAAGACTGGTTCTTTAACGTTGAACTTCTAAATAATTCGCGCTTCATTTCAGTAACTGATACAGCTTTTTATCATTATCGCTCTACTGAGCAAAGCGTAAGCCGTTCTGCTTTGAATGAAAAAAAGTTTAGCCTTATGGAGCTTCCAAATAAGGTCGTTTCGCTCCTTGGTCTTCAAGGTGAGAAAGCTAACTCATTGCGTTTGCGATTAAACGCTGGCTTAATCCGGCACCTGTTAATCGTCGCTGCCGCTTCCGGCTTCGCCGATGAATACTGTCGCAAGAAGATGGCGAACTGGGCACGATCGACGCTAGGTGAAGCGTTTGCTTCGCCCGATTTGCCCCTTAAGCTTAAGAGTTATGTGCTTCTAGGTTCAATTTCGCCGCGTTTGTTTGCATTAATTTTTAACTTTAAAAGGAAGGCGTTCCATGACTAAGGCTGGCATTGTTACATTCCACTGTGTTCCCAATTATGGGGCCGCTCTTCAAGCATTTGCTCTATCTGAGAAATTAAAAAAATACTACGACGAAGTTAAAGTTATTGATTATTGTCCTGGCTGTCTTTTGTCTGACTACAAAACGTTTGATTTTTCTGGACCTAAAGCAATCATTGGCAGCACTCTCACTGTGCCCGCCTGCGTTCGTAAGAAAAGAAAGTTCAAGCACTTTGTCTCAGAGAGGATGGACTTGGAACCGTGGCCCGCTACTGACGAGGTCCTCCATTCGTTCGATTCCGTCTTCTGTGGGAGCGATCAAATTTGGAATTCGGAAATTACAAAAGGAATCGATCCCATGTACTTTGCCGACCGGTTTCCGGGGAGCGTCATTAAGGCATCATACGCTGCCAGTATAGGCAAATCGGCTCTATCTGATACGGACTGCAAAGCTATGCTTCCTTTGGTTTCAAGACTTAATCGAGTTTCTGTTAGAGAACCAGAAGCAGCTGACTTGATTGAGAAATTGACCGGTAATAGGCCTGAGGTGGTTGTCGACCCTACCATCCTTGCGGGTAAAGAACTATTCGCTCCCATTGTAAAGTCTCTCCGCGATAGGCCTTACGTCCTTTATTACCAACTGGCAAGGAAGGACAACCGCGCTCTATCTTTGGCCGATAAAATCGCACGTTATAAAAATCTCGATCTTGTCGGACTGAGCGGCAGCAGAGGGTTGCAAATTGGGAAAGGCCATGACGTTATTTGCGATGCTGGGCCTGAAGAATTTGTTTCCCTCATCGCGGGTGCGGATTACGTTGTTACCGACTCTTTCCATGGGACCGTTTTCTCTCTTCTATTCCATAGGCCTTTTGCGGCCATTCCTAAAGCTACCCGAGGTGGGAGAATTACCAACCTTCTTGATATTGTTGGTCTAAGGAATCGCTATACGGATCGTTTTGATAGAGATACTTTGCTAAAGGATATTGATTGGGGAAAAGTCGACAATTCGCTTGCTCGCGAACGCGAGGTGTCTGAGCATTTCGTCACATCTATTAAGGGTGATTTCTAATGATGGTTCTATTTACCAATAAACGAGATTGCTATGGGTGCGGTGCTTGCGCCTCTGTGTGTCCGCGTGGTGCCATCAAAATGGTCCATGACAAACATGGCTTTTTGTACCCTGTTATTGACTCTGAGAAGTGTATCGACTGTCATCTTTGTGATCGTGTTTGTCAAATTGGCAATGAAGTTGACCTCCTGACACCATATCCCAAAGTAACATACGCTGTAAAAAACGAGGATGTAATTCGGTCTCGATCGTCTTCGGGAGGAGCTTTTACTGGTCTAAGTGACAGCATTCTTAACGGCGGCGGTCTAATTGTGGGTGCTGCTTATGACGAGTCGATGTGTGTTCGGCATAGAGTGGCTGGCGAAGTTACTTCTCGTGATTCGATGCGTGGAAGCAAATATGTCCAAAGCGATATCTCTAATGTCTTTAATGAGTATAGAAATTTAAGTGGTAAGAAGGTTCTGTTTACAGGGACCCCATGCCAGATCGCTGCATTTAAGCTGGTAGCAAAACTGCTAAGAGTGAATTCCTCGAATTGGGTTTATGTCGACCTGGTGTGCCACGGCGCACCCTCTCCGGCGGTTTGGGGCGACTATGTGAGGTCTCTTGAAAAAAAGCAGGGATCTCGTTTGGTTTCATATTCTTTCCGTAATAAAGATGCCGGATGGCGTGGCTACCATATTCGAGCGGAGTTTGAAGATGGATCCGTTTTACTGGATGATAGTTCCGAAGCGCGTGGCTTTGCTGTTGTATTTTCAAAAAGCCTCGGGTTGAGGCCGTCGTGCTATCACTGTCCTTATTCTCGCATGCAGCGAGTAGGCGATTTGACGATTGCGGATTACTGGGGAATCGAAAAGGATGATCCTGAGTTTTCTGACAACGTCGGAGTATCCATGGTCTTCGTGAATAGCGAACAGGGCGGGACGTTACTTACTGACTCAAGTGAGCGCTTAACTCTTAAGGAAGAGACTGAGACTCCTGCTCAAAGGAATCTGCATAATTCAACTGACTATCCGCAGTTTGATTACGATTCATTTTGGACAGCCTATGAGAATGGCAGCTGGGGCGGGGTAGCTTCCCGATTTGGTTATGTCGGTAAATCAGGAAAACTGTATCGCCTTGTTGACAAGGTAAAAACAAAGGTGAGGAGGGCATGAGTTTCACCTATGGGTAAATATAAAAAACTTGGCAAAAATGTCGGTCTAATTACGATCGGGAACTTCGCGTCCAAAATAATGTCATTCTTCATGCTGCCGCTCTATACTGCCGTGTTGTCAACAGCGGAGTACGGTACTGCGGATTTAATGACGACGACAGTTAATCTTCTCTCGCCTTTCTTTACGCTTCTGATCAGTGAGGCCGTAATGCGATTTGCCCTTGATCAAGATGTAGACAAAGGGCAAATATTTACCATCGGGCTGATCGTGACATGTGGCGGCTTTATTGCCATGTGCGCTGCTTCCCCGCTTGTTCTTTTGAGTGAGGACATGGCACCGTATCTGGGCTATTTTCTTGCGTACTATTTCTTTACATGCCTTCATCTTCTTGTCTCTCAGTTTGTTAAGGGAATTGAAAACGTTGCGATTTATTCAATTAGCGGCGTGTTTCAAACCATTGTTTTCATTGCATTAAACTTGGTATTTCTTTTAGGTCTACACCTTGGTGTTACGGGCTATATGCTTGCCATGCTGGTGGGCGAGGCCGCTACAAGCGTTTTACTTTGGATTGGTGCCGGCCTTAACGGCTTTTTGGTTAAACCAGCCTCCATTGATAAGAATTTGTTTAGGGATATGCTTCGCTATTCTGTTCCGATGATTCCCAATTCGATTAGTTGGTGGATTAGCAATTCTTCGGACAAATATTTGTTGACGATGTTCGTTGGGGTTGGTGTTACGGGTGTGTACTCTGCCGCTCAGCGTATACCTTCCTTGTTTGCCACCGTTTCAACAATTTTTATGAGTGCATGGCAGATTTCGGCCGTAGAGGATTTCGGTTCTCAAGAATCGAGACGGTTCTACAGCAACATTTATAAACAGTATTCCACGTTTAATTCTCTCGTTGTTGGTGTGCTGATTTGCGGCTGCGAACTTCTGGCAAGCATTCTCTTCTCCAATGACTTTTTTAATGGCTGGGTTCTTGTTCCGGTGCTGTTGATTGCTTTCGAGTTTTCCGCTATGTCTGCATTTTTGGGATCCATTTACACTTCAGCTAAGAGAACCAAGATGTTGTTTGTATCAACAATGTTTGCTGCTGTGCTTAACATTGTTTTGAATGTCATGTTGATACCTTCGTTGGGTGCCATGGGGGCTTCTTTGGCTACTCTCGCTAGCTATGTTTCAATTTGGGCATTGCGTCTTTGGGATACGAGAAAGATTATTCGTCTCGATATTGAGCTTGCATCTGATTTAATTTCATACTTTATCCTCGCTGGAATGTCTATCGTGATGATAGCACGCGTTTCGCACCGTTTTCTTATTGCACTTGCCCTTCTCATTGTCATGCTATTTGTCAATCGTCGCGTTGTCATGAAATTAACTGAAGCTTGCCTTTCAGTTCTTAGGTCAGCTCTTGGAAAGGCTCATCAATAATGGAAACCCCATATAACTCTAAAGATAAATGCTGCGGGTGCGGTGCGTGTCTGCGGGTTTGCCCAAAAGACGCAATTTCTTTTCGCAAGGATTTGGACGGATTTGTCTATCCAAAAATCGATAGTTCACTATGCATCGATTGTGGGGCATGCGTTAAGAAATGTGACTTTGGCAAGACTAAGAATTCCCATAATTCCGTGTCGCCAATGGCTCTGGCTTTTGTTAATTCCAATAAGGATGCGTTGCACAGCAGCGCTTCTGGAGGAGCTTTTTCTGCACTTGCAAAACATGTTCTCGATAATGGGGGCGTTGTCTATGGCGCGTCTTGGGGCAAAGGAATGAAGCCCGAACATGCACGTATTGCCGATTGGTCCGATATTTCTAGAGTTCAGGGCTCAAAGTATGTTCAAAGCGACTTAACACCGATTTTATCTAAGTTAAAACAAGATGTATCCGAGGGGTCTGGTGTTCTATTTTCTGGTACTCCATGTCAGTGCGCTGCCGTAAGGTCTCTGTTTGGGCGTAAGACTCCTGATAATTTAATCTGCGTTGAACTTATTTGTCATGGTGTACCGAGCTCGAAACTTTTCCTTGATTTCGTTGAATATCTTGAAGTCAAGGTTAATGGAGAGATCGTAGATCTCAGATTCCGTGATAAGAATAGGGGTTGGGGCGCTCTACTTGCCGTTGATTTTAGGACCTCAGACGGCAAAGTTAGAACGCGTTACTTTAAACCTGAAGAGGTCTACTACTACTACTATTACTTTTATCAAGGCATGTTTTTCAGGGAATCCTGCTACTCTTGTCCTTATGCAAAAAGAGAACGATATTCTGACTGGACGATAGGCGATTTTTGGGGCGCAGCAAAGTATTGTGAGAATATTGACTCTTCAAAGGGCGTTTCAGTAATTATTGCTTCAACGGATAAGGGCATTTCGCTTGTAAATGAGCTTAGGAACGATGGGGTAATTAAAGAGGTGCCGATGGATGATGTTGTGCGTGAAAATGGCCAACTCGTGCACCCATCAGCCAAGCCCGATTGCTACAACGAGCTAATGGCTGAGTATCGCTCTCTAGGTGCAGAGGCTTTCGCTTCGAAATTTGAAAAGGATAATTGGAAGCTTGTTTGCAAGGGACGCCTGAAGAGAAGCATTCCGCTCTGGCTAAAACAGGCTATTCATTCCTAGATTTAGAGTGGCCATTGGGCTTGCTAAACTTTTTGTTTTCAGTGGGTAATGCACCGATTTTCTCAAACTGCTGTTGTTATGTCGTTGAAAGGGGTCATTGATGACGGGGGTACCGTCAAGATGCTTTCGCGAATTGATTTAACCGCCCTCAGCCCCGCCCTCTTCTAGCCCCTCGCCTTTCCCTCCAGCTCGTCCATCTCCTCAAGCTTGGACATGTCCAGGTACCTCCTCTTGCCCCACTCGTGCTCCACTATGTACTTCAGCCTCGCCGTCATCAGCATGAGGGCCGACTTGCCGTCCGGGAAGGTCCCGACGACCCTCGTCCTCCTCCTGTTTTCGCGGTTGATGCGATCGATTCCGTTGTTCGTCCTGATCCGGTGCCAGTGCTCCGGCTGGAATTCCGTGCAGGCCAGCTTTTCGGCGAACCCGTCGCGCACCGTCCTCGCGGCCGTCCCGCGGAGCTTCGGCACGCTGGGCTCGATTTCCCCGACGCCCGTGATGAGCCTTCTCGCGTAGTGGCCGCTGTGGCGGGCATCCTAGCTCGCTGTCCTCTCGTAGCGTTCGGCCCCGACGGGCTCGGACTCCTCCTTGTCGAGCAGCGCGTTGAGTGTCTCCTCGACGGTCTTCCTCACCAGGTTCTATATGTCATTGCACAGCGACACCTCGTCGACTGATACGATGTTCGCAGACACGGCCCGTGCCCCATTCGTCGGTGATTTGCTGTTTAGCCGCTGGAAATCATATGACGGGGCGCGGGCCGTGTTCCGCTATGCGCTTGTCAATTAGCGAAAGGAATTATGCATCACCTCGGTGCAGGCTGATGCCTCTTATTCATTTGTTTAGATCTTGAATCGGCTACTCGATGACGAGTACCGCCGTTTGGCGAAAACAGTCATACGTTTCCTTTTGATAGAAGCGGCCCGTAGTAATATCTAAATACGTTCAGTGACTAGTGCATGACGTTTGTTCCAACTCTATTGAAGGCTGGGTGCGGTTATGCCTACGGAAATTAAAGCGCTGAATGTTTTTCTGGCATCTCCTGCCGGCTTGGAAGATGAAAGATCTGCGGTCGATGACGTCGTTAAGAGGATTAACAGCGTAATCGAACCTGTATTTAACATTTGTTTGCATTTGTTTAGGTGGGAGTTTGATGCCGCTCCTTCTATTGGGCATGATTGTCAAGACGTTATAAATCGTCAGGCGGGCTCCTCAATTGATATCTTTATTGGCTTGATGCGCGATAGAATCGGATCCCCAACGCCGAGGGCTGATTCGGGGACCATAGAAGAGTACGAACGCGCCTTGAAGCTGGTTCGCCGGTCCGGCAATACTAAAATAATGTTTTATTTTAAGGATACGATCGATTCGTTATCGGCTGTTGATCCTGATCAATTGCAGGCGGTCAACTGCTTTAAAAATAAATTAGTGCAAGACGGCGTGCTGTATAGATCGTTTAAGGATAGTAATTCTTTTGAAAGAAGAATTAGGGACGATCTTGAACGAAAAATATTTGAATTCATAGCGCCTAAAGATAAACCGAATTTTTTCAAAGATTTTACTGTTGAGGCTGCCGCAAAGGTAGGGGATGAGGGCTCAGGCGCATCCGTTGCTCTGCAGAACGCTTCGCTTGCTATTATCCATAAGGGCAGTGTGTTGATTGTCAAGCGCTCTCGCTATGTTAAACACGGTGCCGGGTTATGGCAATTGCCTGGCGGGAAAATTGAGAAGGGGGAAAGCGCACTTGAAGCGGTCTGCCGTGAAATAAAGGAAGAACTTGGCCTTGATCTCGATTCTGAGCAATTGGTAAGCATTTCGTGTGTTGAAAGTGGTTCGGTAGTCGGTTTTGCGGGTGACCGAATCAAAATGCATCTCTTTGCAATAATTGTCGCCGATAGGCCAGGCCTGACGTTGGAGTACTCTATCGATAGGGTTGAGTGGGCTTCGCTTTCGGGCGGGTTTTCACGTTATGAATTATTTGGTGACACGGGCTCTCTTCTACTTCTTGCCAAGCGTCATTACTATGCATATCTTCCTTTGCTTGGTTTATACGAGCGCTTGGACAATTCAGCTGGATTATCCTCCTTGCCAAAAAAGCTGGATGGGTATTCGGCTCAGACTACTCAGATTGCCGAATCGATCTTGGGGGTCTTGGGCTTTTTAACCTATGACTATAACGGCCAATGTGATTTTAAAAATGATCGCCAACTAATGAGGGTTCTACTCGAATGGTGCCATTCAACTGGTTCAATATTTGAGGCAAATGGTAATTCTGATTGGCAGCTAGTAGAGCCTTTTATAAGTAGCTCTCAACAAATCGATTCGCTGCGACGTAGTATTTTTGAAAATCATGCTTCCCTTGCAACAATTCTGTCTTATAAATTGGGCCGCAGTTTCGGTATTAGAAGGGTGGGCGATTTATTGATTCCCGTTCGACTGAACGGCTTCGTGTATGTATTGTTGCGGTTTGATTTGTATGCTGACAAGTATCAGATTCCAGCAAAAGGGCTTGAAAAGTATTTTGCGGAAGGCAAGCTAGATGAAAAAGCTGTTATTTCTGATGATATTGCGAAGCATGTCGCTTGCTTGCGGTTCGGCTCTTCCTTTGTCGATGCATTTAATTATAAATATATCGATGTCGTAAAAACCGCGCATATTAGTTCTGGTAGTTATGACGGTGCTAAGTATTTAAAAAACTATGAGGCATATGTCTTTTCAGCTTCAATTAGGAAAGATTCTTGGAGTGAGTTGCAATCGTGTATATCGAGCAATAATGCGAAAACCGAGATGTTCGCATCGAATGAGAACGTATCGAGTCAGGGCTTAATTAAAAACTCGTATTATGAGTGGGCCGATATCAATGATCTTATGAGTAGTAAGTACTCATTCAATGGCAAGAAGCTTCAGGGGTTTGCTGAGCTTGTCGATCATTTTGGGAAAGAGCGTCTACTAACGTATATATACGAAAACGCTAGTGATGTTTCCGGTACTCTATACTAGCTTGTACCAGCTGGACGTTTGCTAGATTGCGAAGTAGCTCCTGCATGTCGATGGCGCCGTCGTCGAAGCGGAGCATGGCGAGCATGTCCGACGTCGGTTCCGATAAGATTTTCATAGTGGTCTTCGTCCTTTCTCAGAACCTGTTATTATGGTGATTTCAGTTCTAGGACGAAGACCGTTTTTCGTTAAACGGACGCTGAGGCACCTCCTTACACCATCATTTTCGACGCGATCCGCAAAAAAGCGCTTCCTAGCCGGCAAATCGTTTTCTTGGTGTTGGACTCCGGCAATCCGATTTTTAGGCTACCGTTTAACGAAAATTATTAGTCTAATGTACTTCGTTAAAGCGTTAGGGAGTACTATTGCCTCAGGCGTTCACTGCCCGGCGCATGACGTTAATATCTGTTCGCTGACCTTGCAATTTGGTTAACCGTTTACTGAGCGAGCATTTGCTCGTTTAGGTGTGGTTGTATTGCAGCGGTAGCGATTCACGGCAATCGATTATGTGCATATGGGCGATCCTCATGTTCTCGCAAAACCCGTATTCTATTGCCACTCTCTGTAGGGCTGCGTCAAAAAAAGGTCGTCGCTGTGATGGCGTGAGACGTTTTACATGTCTGGGAGGTCGAAGCGCATGCATAGCAACTTTCTTCACGAACTAAATTGGATTCTATCGGATGTTAAGCCGAACTCTGCGAAATGGTAATGTCGAGAAAGTTGGTGTAGCGCCCGATCCGAAGTGAGTCGGCCCGGCGTCCTGGAATCTGGAATACGGTTGATATCCTATGCCGCCTCGACCCTGTCCGCAAGCTCGAGGCCGGACTCGAGCATCTTCCTGGCCTCCGCCTCAAGCCGCGCCCACTCGACGGGACCGTCGATTCCCCGAGTGCGACCGTCATCGTAGAGCTCGTTCATCCTCACCTCCGAGAAGTACCTGGACTCCTGCCATATCTCGTCCTGCTCGCACATGACCGCGCCCGCGAGCCGCACCAGCGAGCCCGTGGAGGGGAACACCTGCACGACGCGCGACCTGCGCTTTATCTCCCGGTTGGTCCTCTCCTGCACGTTGTTGGTGCGCAGGCGCTTCCAGTGGGTCGGCGGGAAGTCGAGGTAGGCCGGCGCGTCGGGCTCGGCCTCCTCCAGCACCGCCGCCGCCCTGGGGCAGCACCCCTCCAGCATGTCGCACGCCGCGTGGTACATGGCCGTCACGGTGGCGGCGTCGCGCCCGCGGAACACCTGCGACACGATCCTGCCCACGCGGCGCCTGAGCTGCCAGGAGCCGGCCTCGCGCATGCAGTCGCGCATGAGGTGGACCGCGCAGCGCTGCCACGCGGCGCCCTGGAAGACCTCGCCGAGCGCCCGGACGAGCCCCGGGTGAGCGTCCGAGACGACGAGCCGCACGCCCGCCGCCCCGCGCGAGCGGATAGCCCGCAGGAAGGCGAGCCACGAGTCGTAGGACTCGGTGTCGACCACGTCGACGCCCAGGACGCGCCTCCAGCCGCCCGCATCGCAGCCGATGGCGGTGACCACGGCGGTGGAGGCGACGCGCCCCTCGCGGCGGCACTTGACGTAGGTCGCGTCGAGCCAGACGTAGGGCACCGGCGAGCCGTCGAGCGGCCTTGCGCACAGGTCCTCGATGTCTGCGTCCAGGCTCGAGGCGATGGCGCTCACCTGGTCCTTCGAGAGCCTGGAGACGCCCATCTTCTCGGCCACCCTCTGCACCTTGCGGGTGCTCGTGCCCGTGGCGTACATCTCGGCCACGGCGGCCACGAGCGCGCGGTCGACGCGCTGGTAGCGCTCGAGCACGTCCTCAGGGAAGAAGCTGCCGGAGCGCAGCTTGGGGATGCGCAGCGTCAGCGTGCCGACGCAGGTGGCGAGCGACCTCTCGCGGTAGCCGTTTCGGCTGTTCGCCCCGCCGCCGCACAGCTGGTCGGCCTCGGCGTCCATCACGGCGTTCACGACCTGCTCGGCGAGACGCCTGAGCAGCTCCTGCATGTCGATGGCGCCGTCGTCGAAACGGGGCATGGCGAGCATGTCCGGCGTCGGGTCTGATAAGATTTCCATAGCGGTCTTCGTCCTTTCCTAGAACCTGTTGTTGTGGTGATTTCAGATTCTAGGACGAAGGCCGTTTTTCGTTAAACGGGCGCTAGGGTGTCACCCTTACACCAACATTTTCGACGCGATCTGCGAAATTCGATTCGGCTATTACTGATCTGGCTGATATTGTATTTACGTCTAAGGACTATGATGAGAACCTTTTCGAATTGGAAGATATCTATATCCATGAAGGGAATGGGTCTAATTTCCGATTCGGTTTTGCCGGCTTTTACTTGCTCTCGGTGATTTATAGACGAGCCTGCGATCGTCAAAAACTGCAGTCGCTTATTACGCATGGGGCAACTCGATTCGAAGATAACATCGATTTCAAGCTTGTTTATCTTAGCTGCTATGAGTTTTGTAATCCTCTTGGTAAATCTCATGCTGAGTTGCTAGAAGATGCGAACACACTTTGTTCTCGGTTCCCGGATAGGCCATCGTGCCTGCACGTATATGCCCATATTGTTGCCTCACTTATGGAGAGCGGGGTAGAGGTAGATGCGGCTTATCTTGATGAGGCGATTGAGTTTGTCGACCGTGCAATTAGTTTGGATTCATCTTATCCAAAATACCGTGTTACAAGGGCTCGCCTTTATGCGTTGAAGGGGGATATGAATAAAGCATACATTGATTTTGACAAAGCCGTGTCTTTGCTGCATCCGACTTCCCCTGAATATCCAAAGCATCTCGCCGATATTGAAGCCGCTCGATTACGTGCAGACTTTCTGTCGTCGAATAAGAGAATTGCTGACCGTGCTTCTAAAGAAATTGAAAATGTAAAAGCAAGTGTGTCAAGTAACGTTGAAATTGTTGGTCTATTTTCCGCCGTGCTTTCTGTGGTTTTTACTATGGCGTCTATTACTTCACAATCATCGCTGAAGTTCTTCGAGCTTGCTTTTCTGGCATGCTCTTTGTTTGGACTGCTGATTATGGTATTTGCAGTGTTTTCCCTCATTTCTGGGCGGGACGAAAAGCTGTGTCGTCGCTTGATTGTCTTTGGTATCGTTTTCGCCTTTATTCCGATCGCCCTGTATGGAGCCGTCCCTTTATTTGCTTCTTTAATGCCTGGCAAGTGAGTGGCGTATGTAGGTAGAATCAATGTATTCGACGGAGTAGTATTTTGGAGGTCGCGCAGTGGATTGCCGTGATTTTGATCCTCAGCTTTGTATTGTCCAGCTTACGGATTTTCATTTCGAAGAACTCCAGGGCAATTATCAAAAACGGGTAGACGATATCCTCGTGACTATTAAAAAGAGTATTAAGTCTGGAACCGTATTGCTGCTTGTTACTGGTGATGTTGCCCGAACTGGCAAGGAAAGCGAATATCAATCAGCGGCTATGTTCTTTGACTATCTGATTAAACAACTGAACCAACCTGAATACCAATTGAAAGTTTATATATTGCCGGGAAATCATGATTTGCACGGCCCGTGTAAGTCTATTGAGTGCTTTTCTGGCGAGCAGTACGATCTGGATCTCGACAATATGGCATCATTTTATGAGTTTGCCAGCAAGTATAACAACGAATTTGTTTTAGGTCAGCCACAGCCAATTGTTTTTGAGGTTGAGGGGACACAAGTCTCGGTATCTGGTTTTAATAGCGCCCCCTTATCTACTCTTGATGGTGATGATAAAGGGTTTCACGTATTGAGAAACCCTGAGCGCGCTCTACTTGATAACACGCCGGACTCAGGCCTTCATATTTTTGCTTCGCATCATGGTCCAGAGTGGTTCCGCGATAATGAGCGTATTAGCCTGGAGAATATGCTTGCCAGCTGCTTTGACTTTGCGTTTACGGGGCATGAACACATGGGGCAAAGTCGCCGTGTTGGTGGTTTGACTGGTGAGTCCTGTGTTGTCGTGCGAGGAGGAACCTATTCACTTTGCGATGATGACCAGAGCTCCTATAAAATGCTACTAATTCGCTTTGGAGAGTTTAGCAGCTATGAATTTGCGGAAAGGGTCTATGGCTGGGAAGCCTCTGCACAAATTCACACGCTTCTCGATGAGGCCCACTCTTATCGGCGTTATATAAAATCAAAATCGTACTTCAGACCGCGCTCAGATTTTGTGAACGAGCTTTTTGAAACTGAAGATAATTCAAGCGAATCATTTAAGGACTCATTTAAGGACTCATTTAAGGACTCATTTGTGTTTCCTTCTTTGAAAGAAGAGATCGCAACTGGCACAAAAGATGGTGAACTAAGAATTAACGATCAAAAGTTAATATCTGATATCCATTCTTTTATGGAGTACCTGCTTGATGTTAAAACGCTTGAAATCCATAGTGATATTCGTGCGGGCAAGAGCTCTTTACTTAAAGCCATATACCGCGAGTCGTTGGCGATGGGCTATTCGCCTCTATTGTTGACTCCCGATTATTCAACTGGTTCCATTTCACGAACGCTGTCATCCATTATCAAGGATCAGTATGGTGATACTCGGGAAGCTGTTGAACTGTTTGGACGAATTCCTCGTGAAAAAGTTCTTTTGCTCGTCGATGACTTTGATTCTCTGAAGAGAAAAGCTAAAAAATCCGATGTCATTAAATCGATGCTCAAGACTGCCGGCAATATTGTTTTAATTACTGCTAATAGTTTTACGTTAGAGTTGGACGAAACAGTCGAGGTCGATTTTCGGCATCTGCTTATCTGTCCTTGGACGAAAAATAAAAGAGACGAGTTAATTCAAAAGAGATGTAAGGGTACTGGGCTTTCCGATGCACAGGTAGATGAGCTTATTGCCATTGTTGATAAAGCTGTTGGCTCTCATTTTCAATTGTTTGATATGACTCCGCCCTTCATCAACCAATATATTGATTTTTACATTTATGATTCCGGTGCGTCTTTTATCAAGGGTGACTTGCCGTTTACGTCAATTATGAATTCAAACGTCAAAAGGAGGATGCGTAATGCTGTTCCGGATGACGATGATCGGCTAGTTGATGAATTGGCCGATGCAGTTATAACCGTTTTAAAGAAACTTGCTCTAAAAATACATTCTGATCGCATGACTGTATTCTCGAGTAGGACATTCTCTGAAGTGGCTGAAAACTATCTTAGTGAATACGGTATTCCTGCTAAGCCAAAGATTATCATGGACGCTTCTGTCCAGTCTGGTGTGCTCGTAGTTAAAGACAACGGCTTTGAGTACTCTTTTGCCTCGAGAAGCCTTTATGCCTATTTTGTTGCCCAAGCAATTGATTTTGAGCTTGACGAGGATGTGGAGCTGGGTGAATCCTACGTAATGCGCCTTTTGGATGAGCTCGATTTTCCCATTAATGAAGAGATACTCGTTTTGCTTGAGGGAACTCGTTTCATTCCCTGGTTAACGCAAAAACTAGTTGAAAAGGCATCGGATGCCGTGAATGGCTCTAATGTCATCTTTAGCAAGGGAAAAACCTATGAGTGTTTAAGTGGATTGGAAGGTCTTAAGATTGCTCCACCCTCTCAAGAAGGTACGGGTGTCATTCGCAGCGTAACTGACGAGATGGAACAAAGAAATTGCGAAGCCATTGAAAGGGTTAGTTATGCTGGTGTTTATGAATATGATGTTCCCGAAACGAGGAACGCCTTTCAGTCGGCAATTATTGCTTTGAAATATGTTGCTATTGCGGGACGTTGCCTTAATCGACAGCAGGTAAAACTAAAGGAGCCGCTTAAGGCGACTGTTAGAGAACAAATCTACTACGCAACTGGCGCTGCTCTCAATTTGCTTTTAGAAGCGGTTGATGATTCCTACGACGAAATGGTCGAAGATGTTGTTGGCCAGCTAGATTCTCCGGAAGAGGCTAGGCCAAAAATTAGAAAGTTATTATCTATGGTGGCGCTGTCGGGCTGTATCGGACAGCTGGACACGGTAGCGTCTAATGCCTGTGGACCTCTTAGTGTTCTGGGTTTCTCCAGGATTATTGACGAAAGCGATTTTTACTCGCTATTTATGCTCGCGCTATATCTGCGGTCGAACTCTGAGAAGGAATTTTGCAACGTAGCAAAGAAATCCATTAAGACTGCGCGGGAGCATGCCGCGTGGCCTTTTATTGTGGCGATTACGGTTTTGTCTGCTGGATATATTGTCGAGCATCCTCATATGAGCAAATCTGCACGTCAATCTCTTGTTGATACTGTGTTCAATGGTAACCAGAAAGCAAAGGCGAAATTCCTGAAGTCTGCTCAGGCTTAGGTAGTGATGATATGGCTTTGCGTTTGCTTGCCAGTTTACCGAAAGCGGTGATTCCATGTTCAAGGCCAAGTTTTCCTGCTCTGCTATAGGTAATCAGGTTAATGAAGATTACGTCGCAGTTGGGTCGACATATGCTGTGCTGCTCGATGGAGCCTCTGGCATCACCGGCACGCGTGTGCTGCCGCACCATTCTGGTTCGGACGCTCGGTGGTTCAGTCATTTTGTTGGCGGCCGCATATGTGAGTATTTAGATGCGTCCCGTGGGATTGTCGATTCTATACGCCTCGCGGTGGATGATTCGCGTGACTTTATCGGCAAACACGGTGTGACGGACAACGAGGAACTGTTTCCCTCCTCCACGCTGGTGACCGCCTCTGTTTCAGGTGATTCGGTCGATATTGTCTCCCTAGGTGACTCTCCAGCGTTCATTGGTTTTAAAGACGGCTCGCTCGTGACTATGTCTGATGAGCGGATTGCGGAGCTCGATCAAACAGCAGTGGACGTGATGGTCGATCGCTCGCGTGGCAGAGCAATGACTGGGGTGCAGAAGCGTGCTGCCGTCAACGATATATTGCTTGCGAACCGTCAACTCAAGAATAAACCCGATGGTTATTGGATTCTTGATCCGTCTGGGGTTGCCTTGGGGCATCTCAATGTGAGGCGGTTTTGCATTGAGGATATCGATTACGTTTGTGCTATGTCAGACGGGCTGGAGCGAGCATTTAATCTGTTTGGGTTGGCCGATCCCGCAGCGTTTCTCGCTGGCGCGACTCGTGAGTCGTTTGATGAGCTCCTTGTCCGTCTACGCGCCGAGGAAAATCTGGACCCAGACTTTGATCATTATCCACGGCTTAAGCTGCACGATGACGCATCGTGCTTTATGTTGCGGCTGTAGGGGATAAGGCTGGCCTCATTTGACTGGCAATCTAAAAGTAATTACTTCTGGTGCATACGTACAAATTAGCATCGAAATGGTAGACCTTGCCAACCAAGATACGGCAATCAACCTTGGTTGGCCACAAAGCAAGTTGACTTATTTATGTAAGGAGTTTATTCAAAGTCAACTTCAACCTGGCTCTCCTCATAAATATTAAGCTCGTTTTCGACTCTAATGCGGTTGACCTGCCAGCCTAGTGCGTTGCACTGCTGAATGAAAGAGTCGATGCGATTGACTCCAGCGAGTTCGCGAACGGTGATTACGACGGCAAACTTTTGCGGTTCATGGGACCCATCTTGATATCGTGAGGTCTTGCGTATCTTCAAACCCCAGAGAGGGTTTTCATATGCCTTTTTTGGCCTGCTTCGATTGGCTAGGGAGTCAGATATTGACTTCGTATTGTCCCACTTCTGAAGGCTCTTTCTGGCAGTTTCTTCGTCAGTGTAGTCTTCTTTCTCTCCCTGCGTGTTTGCTTTGAGGGAACTGAGCTTGCCTTTGTTCAACCTTCCGAAATGTAAATCAAGCTCCGTGCAGGTATAGTCAACCCCTTGATCGCGATTGCATTTTGGAAAGTAGCAAAGGGTTGCCCGTGCGACAGAAGGATGAGTGTTTCTGACGGCTGGAATCGGTATCTTGTAGTTGTATGTTTCGTAATCGGTGACGGTCCCCGTAATGAGGAACTTAATTTCATCGTTTCTGCTTTTAATTACATCGTTAATATGAATCGGTACTACACCATAGCCAAGAGTGTTCATATCCGAATGCTGATTCCATGATATTGATGAATCGATCAAGAGCGCCTTCGCTGACTCGCAGCTAAGGTGCATTTTGTAGATTAGATAAGCTGCTTTTCTTGCGACAAGGGGCGCTGCGAGGGATGTGCCCATATCCGTTTTTGGCCTGTCGCTTCCATAGCAGTTGAGCGGTTCGTCTATGTCTCCACCATAGTATGAAACATCGGGCTTATGCTGAAAATGGAGCACAGGACCTCTCCGAGTATATGAAGCGGGACTTTTATCACGCCTTACCGAGTTGACTACGAGAGCGTTGACGGAGTCCGCTGGAGACCCTATTCGGTCTGTTGAGCCATCGTGATTGTTTGTGCCGGCAACGACAAACAGAACATCATATTCTGCCTGCAATTTATCTAGTAGGGCGGCTTCGGGTGATTGTACGTAAAGGGGAGGCGTTAATGCGCCTGGCTTGGAATGTCATATTGAGTTGCCAATTGGCAACAAGTCGAATATAGTTAGCATTATGCTAACTAAGGGGTGGTTATGAATCGAACCAAGCTCCGACCGACATATTCACTTGACGAAGCGAAGTCTTTAGCTTGCTCGGGAAAGATGATTGTAAATGGTAGGGTGCGCAGACACCTGATGAATCAGTTTGGTTATTTGGACATCGATCATTTCCTTGCTGACCTATTTGATTATCTGAAGCCTGATGATTTTAGAAAATCCATCGCGCTCGATATGGATGGACCTCTGCATGATGTTTACGCAGATGTCTACGTGTGCCGAGATTTTGAATGCGAGGATTGGTACGTTAAGTTTTCAATTGATTCCGAAGGCAATGCGCATTTAAACGTTTTGTCTGCGAACATCGATGGATACATTCATTAAAGGAGGAGTCATGCGTTGCATGGAATGCGGCAAAGAAATGCAATTTACCACGGCGCCAATGACTGAAATTTACCGTGGCGAGAAAATTACCGTAAAAGGAATTGAGCATTATGTTTGCGAGTGCGGTAACGATGAAATGACTACTACAGAGGCGACTAAGCTTGCCCATGCACTGGCTTCCCAATATGCTAAGGCTCATGAACTTTTATCTCCCTCGGATATAAAGGATTTGCGCTCCGATCTTGGTTTGACTCAGCATGAGTTTGAGTCGCTATTAGGGGTTTCAAAACCCACGGCGTCTCGTTGGGAGAACGGGGCATCGCAGCAATCTATTACCGCAAATAACCTTATGAAGCTCATTCGAGATGTTCCTGAGGTGCGCACTTATCTGGGACTTTCTTCTGGTGAGATGGCCTCAAGACTTAATGCGTCACGATTTTCGGTGATACTGGGAGGAGAAGCCCCGGCTTATAGGGACTCGGCTCCTTTGGCAGATGAGAATGCCTTTCGATTGGAGATGTAAATGGAATCGCTTCAGAAGCAACGCATTGAATCTCCGTTGATTACATGCGTGACCAGAAAAGTGGACAGTTTATCATTTGATGGCGGGATGATTCCGAAAGAGGGCGTCAATAAGTCTGACGTTGAATGCAACGTCCGAAATGCTATTACCAGTGCATTTTCGGACGAAAACGGAGTCAGGTTTCGTCAGCTCAACTTAGTTATTGAGCTTTTACCTGGCGATGAGGGCCATTATTACCGTTCCGAAATATCCGTTTCTGGCATATATCGCGCTCCTGCGGATTTAGATGACGACGCTTTTGACAGGGAGGCACTTAGCACAGGAATGCAGGACCTGTATTCCTATGCAAGGGGCATTATTGAAAATGTCGCCGCTGGTGGAGTATGGGGGTCACTTTATCTGCCACAGATTGGATTCACTATCTAGCTCTCGATGTCCCCACATCCTCTAAAAAAGTTCTTAAAACAGCCTTAAAGGCGTTCCAGCTCGCGTTGACAGCGTACAATACGCATGTTTAACTATGAACGAAGTGGATTTTAGGGGAGGGGTGCGCCATGGAGGCGCTGGTTGTTGGCAACACCGCATATGTTGACGATGACTTTTGTGCCAAGGCGTTCCCTGGGGACCATGTCCAGGTCGTCGCTGCCGCGGAAGCGCGCCGCGATGAGTCATCACCCCATGCCTCGTGGAAAGAGCTTCTGCAACACCTGGATCAGGCCTACGAGTTCGACCGCGTGGTCTACCTATCCAATTACCTTACCCCGCATACCGATACCGTGGGCGATATCGAGCTGCTGCGCACGGTCTTTCGTGCGTGCGCGGGTCGCCGGGTCCAACTGCTGTATGTAGCGGGGCCCGCGGGTGCCGAGGGCGCCGCCGATGCCGCGGGGCGAACGGGTAAGGGCATTATCGCGCACGCAGCCAACGACCTGTGCTGCTACTACGCTGCTCGCGAGGGCGTTCAGACCAAGATTCTGCGCGTGCCGTTCCTGTATACCGCGTCTGCCGCGCTGGAGGACCCGTTTTTGGTGCCGCTGTTCGACGCGTGCTCAACCGGATCGGTCGCTCTGCAGGGCGCGCAGGATGCGGCGTTTCCCCTGCTGTGTGCCGAGGAGCTTGCGGTGCTGGTACGCCGTATCTTCGATAGCTGGGATGGTAACTTTGAGACGCTCGACGTAGCCGATACCTTCCATCACACGGCGGGTGAGGTGGGCGACGCCCTCAAGGCGCTGTTCCCCGGCCTTGCCGTTGCCTATGGCGATTCTGCCGGCTACGCGCTGCCCGCCAGCGACGTCGTTCGCGTGCGTTATGGCTGGTTTCAGCGCTACGACTTGCTGCGCGATCTTTCGACCATTCAAGCGCGTTGGGGTGCTGGCCGCGCAAAGAAGGTCAACCCCTTTCGCGCCGCCATCGACCGCATCCAGATACGCACGCTGCCTATTAAATGCCTGGAGACGGCAGCCGCCTGGGTCCTGTTTGAGGTGCTGGAGCATCTGTTCTCCCAATCTGCCCAGCTCAACGTGCTCGATTATCGCCTGCTCTTCGTGGTGCTGATCGGCACGCTGTATGGCTTGGACTTTGGCCTGGTTGCGGCGCTGCTGGCTTCGGTGGGTTTGGCCGCGAGTTACTTTACTCAGTACGGCTATACCTTCCAGGGCCTGTTCTACGAGCCGTCCAACTGGCTGCCGTTTATTGCGTACTTTGTTGTGGGTGCCGTGTGCGGCTATGTCCAGCTGCGCAACAGCGAAGCCATTAGGGCGGAGCGCGATCAAAACGAGCTCGTGCGCAACCGCAATACGTTCCTTACGCAGCTCTACCACGACGCGATCGAGGACAAGCGCGCGTACAGGCGCCAGATCGTGGGTCGACACGACAGCTTTGGCAAGATCTTTGCCGTGACGCAGGAGCTCGACGTGCTCAACCCGCGCGACATCTATCGCAAGTGCTGCGAGCTTCTGGGCGAGATCCTCGAGAACGATTCGGTGGCGATCTACCATGTTTCGGGCGGGGCATTTGCACGCCTGGTGGCAGCAAGTCCCGCGATTGCCGAAGATGCCGCACGCTCGCTCACGCTCGAGCAGCTTGCACCTCTTTTGGGCGACGGGGGTCGTTCGAACCTGTGGGTGAACCGCGAACTGACGCCGGGGCTTCCCATGTTTGGATACACGATCGAGCGCGACGGGGCACCCGCCGTGTTGATCTTTGTGCGTCGTGCGGCCGAAAACCAAATGACCCTCTATTATCAAAACCTGTTCCGCATCTTGTGCGGGCTGGTCGAAAGCGCGCTGGGCCGTGCCTTTGACTATGAGGCGGTGGCGCAGGATAAACGCTGCGTTGATGGTACTTGCGTGCTCAAGCAGGCGGCCTTTGGCCAAGAGCTCGCGGCGGCGCAGGCGCTGGCAGATAGCAAGATGGGGAGTTTTTTGCTCCTGCGCGTTGTGCCGGGCATGGAGCCTGTCGGCGAGCTGGTGGGCGTAATTGGGTCGGCAATCCGCGAGAGCGACGCGGCGGGCTTGGTCGACGGCGATGTACTCTACCTGCTTATGCGCCAGGCAAAGGCGTGCGATCTGCCCATTATCCGTGAGCGCCTGAGCGCAAAGCAGATTGCGGTGGAGCCCGTCGACGGCGAGGACATCGTGGCGCTGCTGCAGCACATCGCTTTCACCGGTGACGGTGAGGGGGGTGCCGCTTGATCTCGCTTGTCGTTGCTGCCGTCTTGCTGCTGATTCATGCGCTGGTTTGCCTGATGCTGTGGACGCTCATGAAGCTGGGCCTGCTGCCGGTGCGCGGGCACATGCTGGCTGTGATGGTGCTGGTGCCGCTGTGGGGCCCGTTGCTGGTGGTTCTGCTATCGGTCCGCAGCGCGGTGTTTGGCGAGGGGCTGAAAGAGTCTGCGCTGGAGTCGCTGCGCTTCAACGACGACCTGCATCGCAGCATCCTAGTGCACGAACGTGATGCCGATGCAGGCGTGGTCCCGCTCGAGGAGGCGCTTATCGTCAACGACCCGGCATACCGGCGCCGCCTAATGCTCTCCATGCTCACCGAGGAGCCCGACGCGTACCTGGCGCAGCTGCAGGCGGCTAAGCTTAACGACGACGTTGAGGTGGCGCACTATGCCGCGACGGCGGTGGCGCAGATCTCCAAGGAGTCCGACCTTAAGCTGCAGCAGCTGGAGCGTGCCTTTAAGACGGACCCGAGCGCGCAAAACCTCAACGAATACTGCGATTTTCTTGGTGAATACTTGGGCTCGGGCTTGGCTGAGGGGCGCGTGGCTCAGATTCAGCGCCAACAGTACGCGCGCCTGCTTGCGCGTCGCTGCGAGCGCGAGGATACCCTTGAGCTGCGCATTCGATACGCGACGACGCTGGCCGATGTCGGACAGATCGACGAGGCGCAGGCCGTGACCGATCAGTTGGTTCTCGACGTGCCCGAGGAGCAGGAGGTTTGGATGCTTTGCCTGCGCCTAGCCGTGATGCGCCGCGACGGTGACGAGGTCCACCGTGTGACCGATGCGATCGACAATCAACATGTGTATTTGAGTGCCGCCAACCGCGAACAGTTGGCGTTTTGGCGCGACGGGGAGGAGGCCAGATGAGCGTGACACAACATATCCGCGGCCGTGCAGGCCGCTTTCGTTGGATGGGGCTGCTCGTAGTGTGGGCTGTTTTTATCGTCATGGCCGCCGTGCTGCTGATCGAACGCGCCGGAGTGCAGTACAGCGCTGGACAGCACAAGCTGGGTATGCTCGGCGCCACCGACGCTACGCCTGCAAGCTCGGCAATCTTTGGCCAAAAGCCCACATGCCTGGTCATTACCGACTCGGACCAAGATAGCGTCGACGACGTTAAAGACCAGTTCGACCAGATTTTGCTGGACATGAAGATCGCCCATCGCGATGTTGATATTGCCACCGACGGTGCGGACGCGATCCCATCGCTCACGTCGTTTGATCGCGTGATTGTGCTTATGCCCTCGCTTGACGGACTGGGTACGCATCTGACCGACATTATGAGTTGGGTGAGTGCCGGCGGTTCGCTTATGCTGGGCATGACGCCAGATAACTCGAACTACCTGCAGGCTATAGCTTCCAAGCTTGGTATCGAATCGGCCGGATATGACTATGCGACAGCCGAAAGTATCGTTCCGAGCGAGGACTTTATGTTGGGCGGAGGAGAGCGCTACGAGTTCTCGGACCCCTTCGATTCTTCGCTCTCGGTTTCATTGCGCGAAACGGCGCACGTATGGGCAAAGACCGGTGACGCGGGCACGCCGCTCATTTGGTCTAACGATTGCGGCAGTGGTCACACCGTGGTGTGCAACATTGGCATCTACGACAAGGTCATGCGTGGGTTCTATGCTTCGGCCATAAGCTTGCTGGGTGATGCCACGGCCTATCCGGTCATCAACAGCGCCGTGTTCTATTTGGACGACTTTCCTAGCCCCGTGCCCTCGGGCGATGGTACTTATATCAAGCGTGATTACGGCCTTTCCATTGCGGATTTTTACACCAAGGTCTGGTGGCCCGATCTGCAAAAGCTTGCGCAAAAATACGGCATTCGCTATACCGGCGTGATGATCGAAAACTACGAGGACGCGGTCAACCAGACCGAGCCCGCGCGCCAGGCCGATACCACGCAGTTCCGCTACTTTGGCGGCATGCTGCTGCAGATGGGCGGAGAGCTGGGCTTTCACGGCTACAACCATCAGCCTCTGGCGCTCTGGGACACCGACTACGGCACGTTGTACGACTACAAGACGTGGGAGAACAAGGAAACGCTTGTCGCATCGCTCAACGAGCTTATCGCTTTCCAGGACGAGGTGCTGCCCAACGCGCACGGCTCGGTCTACGTGCCGCCGTCGAATATCCTTTCGCCTCGTGCGCGCAAGCTTATCGGCACCGACGTTCCGCGCATTAAGACCATCGCCAGTACGTATTTTGAGGACGGCACCAACCTGCCGTACGTGCAGGAGTTTGGCGTGGCGAGCGACGGCATTGTGGAGCAGCCGCGCATTGTCTCGGGCGGCATGGTCGGCGATTCCTATATGCGCCTGGCTGCCGTGTCCGAGCTCAACATGCACTACGTAAGCACGCACTTTATGCATCCGGACGATCTGCTCGATCCCGATCGCGGCGCCAAGGAGGGCTGGGAGGTCTACAAGGGCGGCCTGACCGACTACCTGGACTGGCTTAGCAAGTCTGCGCCCGACCTGCGGCGTCAGACCGGTTCGGAATGCTCGGGCGCCATCCAGCGCTTTTCGTCCGTGACGGTGAGCGTGGATACCAGTGCGGATGCCTGGACGCTCAGCCTGGGCAATTTCCACGACGAGGCGTGGCTCATGTTCCGCGCCAACAACGGCGAGCCGGGTGCAGTCACGGGTGGCGAGATTACGCATCTGACGGGCGATCTGTACCTGGTTAAAGCCACGGACAAGACGGTGGCCATTGCACGCAAGGAGGGTGGCGATAAATGAGAATCTGCTTGGTACTCGAGGGTTGCTACCCCTATGTGCACGGCGGCGTATCTACCTGGATGCATGGCTACATTACGGCCATGCACGAGCACGAGTTTGTGCTGTGGGTGATCGGCGCGCATGCTGCCGACCGTGGCAAGTTTGTCTACGAGCTGCCCGGCAACGTGGTCGAGGTGCACGAGGTGTTCCTGGACGATGCCCTGCGGCTTTCGGGCGAGCAACATGAAGCCAGTTTTAACGACCGTGAGCGCGAGGCGCTACGCCGTCTGGTGTCGCTCTCCAATCCGGACTGGGACGTGTTATTCGATATCTTCCACCGCCGTCGCGTGCATCCGCTCTCGTTTTTGCAGAGCCGCACGTTTATGGATATCTTTCGCGACGTGTGCCTGGCCGAGTATCCCTACACGCCCTTTGCCGATGCATTCCACACCATGCGCTCCATGTTGCTGCCCGTGCTCTATCTGTTGGGCAGCGAGGTGCCGGTGGCCGATGTGTACCATGCCATCTCGACCGGCTACGGTGGCCTGCTCGCCTGCCTGGGCTCAAGCGTTCACCATGCGCCGGTGCTGCTGACCGAGCATGGCATCTATACCCGCGAGCGCGAGGAAGAGATCATTCGCGCCGATTGGGTGGTGCCGTCGTTTAAGGACCGCTGGATTCGCTTTTTCTACCTGCTTTCGGAGGAGATTTACCGCCGCGCCTTCCGCGTGACGAGTTTGTTCCATAACGCCCGCAAGACGCAGATTGATATGGGCTGCGATGCGGGTAAATGCCTGGTCATCCCCAACGGCATCCAGTTCGATCGCTTTAAGGACATTCCCTTAAAGCCCGATGACGGCTGGGTGGACATTGGCGCGGTGGTGCGCCTGGCGCCCATCAAGGACGTCAAGACCATGATCTATGCGTTCTTTGAGCTGCATGAGCGCCTGCCCAAAGTGCGCCTGCACATCATGGGCGGCGTGGACGACGAGGAGTACGGCGCCGAGTGCCACGCGCTGGTCGAAACCCTGGGCGTGCGCGACCTGATCTTTACCGGCCGCGTCAACGTGGTCGAGTACATGGAAAAGCTTGACTTTACCATTTTGACGAGCATCTCCGAGGGCCAGCCGCTCAGCGTGCTGGAGTCGCTTGCAGCGCGCCGTCCCTGCGTGACGACCGAGGTTGGCTGCTGCCGCGAGCTGCTCGAAGGCGACCCGGGCGACGACTTTGGCGTGGCGGGTTTTGTGGCGCCGCCCATGTATCGCAAGGGCTTGGCCGATGCCATGGAGCGCATGTGCGTGAGCCGCGCCCGTCGCATTGAGATGGGGGAGCGCGGGCAGCGTCGCGTTGCCACGTACTTTTTGCACGAGCAGATGCTCGCCAACTATCGCGCGCTGTACGACGAGACGGCGTGTGCGTTTAACCTGCCCAGAGAGGGGGAGTAGCCGGTGGCCGGAATTGGATTTGAGCTCAAGCGCCTGTTTAGGCGCAAGGGCCTGTTTGCCACGATGCGCGCTTACGGCTACGCCGGCATCGTATGCACGGGCCCCATGCTGCTGGGTGTGCTGCTGCAGGTGGGTATTTTGGTGCTGTGCGGTCTGTGGGGTGTGGGTCGTGCCAACCAGGATCTGCTGGTGTGCATGGTGACCTACACACTGCTGGCCTCGCTTACGCTCACGAGCTTTTTCTCCATGCCGGTCACGCGCTTTTTGGCCGACATGCTTTTTGCCGAACGCGAAGAGGAGGTCTTGCCTTCGTTTTGGGGTTCTAACGCCATCATGCTCGTTGTGGGCACGGTGCTCTACGGCGTCTTTTTGCTGTTCTCGGGCGCCACGTTGCTGCAGGGACTGCTGTGCCTGTGGCTCTTCAACATTATGATCGTCAACTGGAACGGCATGAGCTATCTCACGGCCATCAAAGACTACCGCGGCATCCTGTGCAGCTTTGGGGCCGCCATTGGCGTGGCCTGCCTGTGCGCCCTGGCCGCGCTGGCACTGGGGCTGCCGCCGGTCGAGGGCCTGTTGGCATCAGTTGCTCTGGGCTACGGCGTCATGCTCGTCTGGGACGTGGTGCTGCTATACCGGTATTTTCCTCAGAGCGACCGCAGCCCCTGGCCCTTTTTGCAGTGGCTCGATCAGTTTATGCCGTTGGCGCTCACGGGCTTGTTTACCAACCTGGGCCTCTTTGCGCACTTGGTGATAATTTGGGTCGGTCCCATTGGCGTGCAGGTCAAGGGCTTGTTTTATGGTGCGCCCTACCACGATGTGCCGGCGCTCATCGCGTTTTTGACGATTCTGGTCACGTCCGTCAACTTTGTGGTCTCGGTCGAGGTCAACTTTTATCCGCGTTACCGCGACTACTACAGCCTGTTCAACGACGGTGGCGTGGTGGGCGACATTGTGGTGGCCGAGGAGGAAATGCTTGCCACGCTCAACCGAGAACTGCGGTTTTGTGCGCTCAAGCAACTGTTTGTGACGGCGGCGGTCATCTCGCTCGAGACCACGGTGCTGTCGGCCCTACCGTTGGGCTTTAACAACCTGATGCACGGGTATTTTCGCACGCTGTGCGTGGGCTACGGCCTGTATGCCGTGGGCAACACGATCCTGCTGATCTTGCTGTACTTTACCGACTACAAGGGGGCCGTGCTGGCCTCGGGACTGTTTGCCGGTGTGGCCGGGCTGGCGACTGCCGTGTCGTTGCTTTTGCCGCAGCAGTTTTACGGCTTTGGCTTTTTGTTGGGTGCGGCGGTGTTTTTTATCGTGGCCCTGCTGCGGCTCGATACCTATACTGCCAACTTACCGTATCGTATCCTGAGCCAGCAGCCCATGGTGGCGACCGACAAAACGGGTCGCTTTACGGAGTTGGGCCGCTTGCTCGACCGTGCCGAGCAGCGCTATGAGGAAGGCCGCCATAAGGGTGAGCCGCATGGCGCTTTTGAGCGCACGGTGGTCCGTGTGTATCGCAACCATTGGGGAGGTTCTGATGACCGATAGGATGATGTCTCGCCGTCGCCTGTTTGAGGCGGCTGCCGGTGCGCTGTTGCTTTCGGGCTGCTCGTCTCAGGACGAATCCTCGACCAAAAAGGTCAAAAAGCAGGACAAGATTAAAAAGGCCGAGTCCTCGGACGGTACCAAGCACCTACGCGATAAAGACGAGCTGTACGAGGTCTACGACGACTCGGGCATTGTGAGCATGTACCTGACGGTCTCGCGCGGCAACAGCTCCGAGAACACCGACCACAGCTGGGCCGAGATCAATACGTACTCGGTGTATGACTATGCCGACATGGGCGTGACGCGTTATCAGGTTATGGGCCTGCTGCAGGCGGGCGACGAAGACGGCCCGGTGGCCGGCGAGGTTGGCTATGGCGAGGAAGCGCCCAATGCTACCGTGCAGGTGCGCGGTCAGACATCGAGCATGAACTCGCAAAAGAATTACAAGGTGGAGCTCAAAAAGGGCAAGGGTACCTGGCGCCAACAGCGCGCGATTGCTCTCAACAAGCACATGGGCGAGGGTATGCGTTTTCGCAACAAGATGGCCTACGACCTTATCCGTGGGATTCCCCAGATGATGGGCCTGCGCACGCAGTTTGTGCATCTGTGGGTGTGCGACCAGACCGAAAAGTCCAACGACACCTTTGAGGACTACGGCCTGTTTACGCAGGTTGAACAGCTCAACAAGACGGCGCTTAAGGCACATGGCCTGGATAAGAGCGGGCACCTGTACAAGGTGAACAGCTTCGATTTCCATCGCTACGAGGACACCATTAAGCTCGCCGACGATCCCGACTACAGCCAGGCTAAATTTGAGGGCATGCTCGAGATTAAGGGCGATTCGGACCACACCAAGCTCATCGAAATGCTCGATGCGCTCAACGATGAATCGCAAAAGATCGATGATGTGCTCGATACCTACTTTGATACCGAGAATCTGGTCTATTGGCTGGCGTTTCAGATCCTGACGGGCAACTGCGATACGCAGAACCGTAACTGTTATCTGTACAGCCCTCTCAACTCAAATACCTGGTACTTTTTGGATTGGGATAACGACGGCATGCTGCGCAAGCTGGAGCTTTCTCTTACCGGGTTTTCGGACTACGCGAGCTGGGAGCGCGGCGCAAGCAACTACTGGGGCAACGTGCTGTTTAACCGCGCGTTGCGCAGCAAGTCGTTCCGCAGCGAACTCGACCGTGCCGTCAAGGACTTGCGCTCGTATTTGACCGAGACTCGCCTGACCAAGATGATCAAGCACTACCGCGAGGTGACTGAATCCCTGGTCTTTGCTTCGCCCGATATCGACAATCTGCCTGTCACCAAGGACCAATACGAGCAGATCGCCGCGGCGATTCCCTCCGAGATCGAGGAGAACTACAAGAGCTTTCGCGAGAGTTTTAAAAAGCCTATGCCGTTCTACATCGGCGTGCCGCAGATCGATAACGGTAAGCTGCGTATTAACTGGGATGCGTCCTACGACTTTGAGGCGCGCGACATTCGCTATACCGTAGAGCTTGCGCGCGACTATGCCATAAGCGACGTGCTTTTTAAGGCCGAGGACGTGCTGCTTCCCGAGGTGACCTGCGATGCGCCCGATACCGGCCAGTATTTTGTGCGCGTGCGTGCCACCAACTCCGACGGTTATACGCAAGATGCGTTTGACTACTATGTGACCGACGACGGCAAGCACTACGGCATGAAGTGTTTTTACGTGCAGGACGGCGGTAAGGTCGTGGAGGATACGTATGAGGAGGGCTAGCGCGCTGCTTGAGCGCTTGGCGGCCCCGCCTGTGCGTGCCGCGCAGGAGCGTTACCGCCACGAGCTCAAATATCTCATTAACGAGGGCGAGCATGCCGTGCTTGCCTGTCGCATGGCGTCGGTGTTTAAGCTGGACAAGCATGCGCGGGCGGGCGCTTACACTATTCGCAGCCTGTATTTTGACGACTACTGCAACTCGGCCTACGAGGAAAAAGACGCCGGCATTCTCATGCGCAAAAAGTATCGCGTACGCATCTATAACGGCAGCGACAAGGTGATTAAGCTCGAGCGCAAAAAGAAGTACGGTAGCTGGATTTACAAGGAAGATGCGCCACTCACGCGTGGCGAGTTTGAGCAGATTCTGGCCGGCGACTACGACTTTTTGCTGAGGAGCCCCTATCCGCTCTGCCGCGAGTTCTACATCGAGTGCATCTGCAACATGATGCGCCCGCGGACCATCGTGGACTACGAGCGCGAGCCGTGGGTGATGGATGAGGGCACCGTGCGCATTACGTTTGACATGAACGTGCGTGCCGCGGTGGGAAGCTTCGATATCTTTGACGTGACGTTGCCCGTGCTGCCGGTCCTGGAGCCCGGCAAGCTGGTGATGGAGGTCAAGTTTACGGAGTTTTGCCCGCAGCTGGTGCGCGATTTGGTGCCGCCGGGCGCGGCCGAGCTTACGGCGGTCTCCAAGTACTGCCTGTGTTACGAAAAGACCGCCTACCTGCGCGGATTTAATTACTGGGAATCGGATTTTGAGAACCGAGGGGATATTTAGACCATGAGCACCAGGGACTTTTTTAAGAACTCCGTCTTGGAGGCGTTTGGCCAGGTCGACCCTGCCAAGATCGGCCTTTCGCTGCTCGTGGCGCTCGCCATGGGCATCCTGATCTATTACGTGTACAAGCGCTTTTTTACCGGCGTGGTGTATTCGCGCAGCTTTGCCGTGACGCTCGTGGGCATGTGCGTGCTCACCTGCATGGTCACGCTTGCGATCTCGACGAACGTGGTCATCTCGCTCGGTATGGTCGGTGCTCTGTCAATCGTCCGCTATCGTACGGCGGTCAAGGACCCGCTCGACCTGCTGTATCTGTTTTGGGCCATTACCACGGGCATTACGGCCGGCGCCGGCATGTATGCGCTCGTGGGGCTCACTGCGGTGGTGATCGTGGTGATGATCGCCAGCTTTGCGAGCCACCAGGACAAGTCGCGTGTGTACATGATGGTCATTCACTACACGGGCCAGACAACCGGCGACGATATCGTGCGTGCATTTGGGCGCACCAAATTCACCGTCAAGTCCAAGACGATGCGCGGTGATAAGGTCGAGATGGCCGTCGAGGTGTTCTCGGATGGCGTTGATATGCCCTATGCCGACGCCATTCGCGCGCTCGACGGCGTTGAAGACCTGACTCTCATCCAGTACAACGGCGAGTACCACGGCTAACTATGTTCCGGCGTTTTAACAAACGCCGGACCGCTCGACGCTGCGCGGACATCTGCCGGGCGATCTGCCGCTCAAACCGTCGCTCGCGTACATAAAGTACGCTTCGCTCCTCTTTCGCGGCACCTCGTCACGGCAGCTGCCCGCTCGCTGACGTTTGCTCGACCTGGGCGGTTGAAATGATCCATGGGCCCGTCTCATTTGCTCAATTTGCTGGCATGGGTTGGGTATCATGGTGAAAGCGATTTCAATGACAGGGGTGCTCGTGGTAAAGATGAAAGATGTGGCCGAGCTGGCGGGCGTTTCGAGCGCCGCCGTCTCGCGCTACCTCAACGGTGGATATATCTCGGCGGACAAGGCCGAGCGCATTAAGCAGGCAATCGAGTTGACCGGATACGTGCGATCCAGCCAGGCTCGCGCGCTGCGCACCGGTTCCACCAAGCTCATCGGCGTCATCGTACCTAAGATTAACTCGGAATCCGTGAGCCGCATTACCGCCGGTATTGGCCAGGTTCTCGGTCGCCGTGGCTACCAGATGCTGCTTGCCAATACCGATAACGCCCCCGATCGCGAGCTCGAATACCTCGATTTATTCCAAAACCACCCGGTCGATGGCATTGTGCTGGTGGCAACCATGATCACCGACGAGCACCGTCGCGCGATTGAATCGTGCCGCGTGCCCATTGTGTTGATCGGCCAACATGTCGAGGGCGCGGCGTGCGTCTATCATGACGATTACGAGGCCGCCTTTGAGCTGGGTCATGCGCTTGCGGGTCGCGTGGACGGCAAGATTGCCTATATTGGAGTTACCGAAGAGGACCGCGCGGCCGGTTATGACCGCCGTCGCGGTTTTGAGGCCGGCCTGCGCGCTGCGGGCAACCCGCTCGATTCCGCCTTGATTCGCCTGGGCTCGTTTACGCTCGACTCGGGCTATGGTACGGCGCGTGAGCTGCTTTCCGTCGCTCCCGATGTTTCGTTTATCGCCTGCGCGACCGACACCATGGCGGCGGGCGCGCTGCGTTTCAGCCAGCAGAAAAAAGGCGTGGTGGTCAATATGGGCACGGGCACCACACTGGTGTATGCCGAGGAGGGCAAAC
>CABUOF010000021.1 GCA_902493125.1 uncultured Collinsella sp.
CCCAAGCCACGACAGGCTCGCGTCGTACTGCGGCCTGGCGCCGCGCAACCGCCAGTCGGGGACCTCGATCTCCTCGGTGACGGCATCGCGCCAAGGCAACAAGAGGCTGAAGAACCTGCTCATATTCTCGTGCAACTGCCTTACCCGGACAGAGGGAAGATGGGGCGATTACTACGCTAGGTGCCGAGAGCGGGGCATGCCGCACGGCAAGGCGCTCAAGGCGCTGGCACGAAAGAGGCTGAAGGTCATCTACGCGATCATGCGGGACAGGGTGCCCTACGCCGCCTAGTCGAAGCGCTCCGAACAGATTGGAGCCCATCGGCCGAAAGGCCTGGCGTTAGCATGTCGCGATTCAATCTCGAAAACAGCATTGCCCAGTTGACAAAACTATAGGAACACCCCCTGGCATGGAAGGTTTAAGCCTGTGTGATTTGCGAGCTAGCGGGCCTGCTTTACCTTGGCCGCCGCCTCGACAAACGACTTCCACAGGTTAAAGTCGGTCTCGAGCGTCTTCCACGTATACTCAGGGTGCCATTGCACGCCCAGACAGAACGGCTGACCTTCGACTTCGATGCACTCGGGCACGCCATCGGTTGCCTTGGCGACCAAGCGCGTGCTTTTACCCAGACGATCGATGCAGCAGTGGTGTGCGGAGTTGGTCTGGATAAGCCTGTGCCCGCCAAGCGCGCGCTCCAGCAACGAGCCCGGCACGACCTCGACGGGATGCACGGGGTCGTTGAGCACGTGGGTATGGCGCCACTGCGTGCGGCCCTCGCGCGCGCCCAGGCTCGGCACGTCCATGCACAGGGTGCCGCCAGTGGCGACATTGAGCAACTGCGTGCCGCGGCAGGTGGTAAAGAGCGGCTTTTTGGCGCGGAGCACCTCGCCGACCAGCTTAAACTCAAAGCTATCGCGGATCTCGCAGCAGAGGGTGGGGTCGTAGGGGCGCTCGTCGCCCCAGCGCTTGGGGTTGACGTCCGGGCCGCCGGGAATAGCGATGCCGTCGGCGATATCGACGTAATGACGGATAACCTCAATGTCCTCGGTGATGGACATCTGCAGCGGCAGTCCGCCGGCGGCAAGAATGGCATCGACAAAGACACTTGCGATTTCCTCGTTGGGGGAGAGCGTCTCGCTCAAAAACGGCTTTGCTTCTTCCCAACGCGGTGCGACGAGGATGAGTGGGCGGTCGGCGGGGTCGACGTCGACATACGGGGTGTAGGACGATGAGGTGCGGGTTCCGATCATGGTTGCGGCTTTCGAATCCGGGTGGACATGGCACAGGGGTGACGCGGGGCAAACGTTACTGATGAATTTGCCCGCGTGGCAATTGGGTTAGTGACCCTTGATGGAGTTGAGGAAGTCCTGGGCGCGCTTGGTTTGGGGGCGGTCGAAGAACTCGTCAGGCGTGCCGGTTTCCACGATCTGGCCGTCGGCCATAAACACGACGCGGTCGGCCACGCGGCGGGCGAAGTTCATCTCGTGCGTGATGACGATCATCGTCATGCCCTGCTGGGCCAGACGGACCATGACCTCGAGCACCTCGTTGATCATTTCGGGATCGAGGGCGCTCGTGGGCTCGTCGAAGAGCATGGCCTTGGGCTGCATGGCAAGCGAGCGAGCGATGGCTACGCGCTGCTGCTGGCCGCCTGAGAGCTGTGCGGGTACCTTATCGGCCTGTTCGGCCACGCCCACGCGGCTCAGCAGGTCCATGGCGCGCTCACGAGCCTCCTCCTTGGACACGCCCAGCACATCGACCGGCCCCAGCATGACGTTCTGCAGCACCGTCATATGTGCAAACAGGTTGAACTGTTGAAATACCATGCCCAGCTCGGCGCGCATGCGGGCAAGGTCTTTGCCTTCCTGCGGAAGCGGCTGACCTTCGATGAGGATCTCGCCCGAGTCGATGGTCTCCAAGCGGTTGATGGTGCGGCACATGGTCGACTTGCCCGAGCCCGAGGGCCCGATCACGACGACGACCTCGCCGCGGTCGACCGAGAGATTGATGTCGTTGAGGACATGTAGATCGCCATAGTGCTTATCGACGTGTCTGAGCTCGATCAGCGGCTGATTGCCGGTTGAAGAGGTGCTCTGTGCCATGGTGCTCGGCTCCTTATGATTCGAAATGGTAAAGCGTTAGCGGATGATGGTCGCACCGGTCTTGTGCGAAACGTAGACAGCGGCCTTGTTGATCGCGACGTTGATGAGGATGTAGATGACCGCGATAACCAGGTAGACCGACACGAGGGCGTCGTAGTTGGTAATGAGCACGCGGGCATTTTGCATGAGGTCGGGGTAGCTCACCACGTAGGCGACGGTGGTGTCTTTGACTACGACCACAAGCTGCGAAATCAACGACGGAATGATAAACCGAATCGCCTGGGGCAACACGATTTTAAAGGTGATTTTAGCCTTGGAGAGACCGAGCGCCTGGGCGGCCTCGACCTGGCCACGCGGCACGGCGTAGACGCCGGCTCGGAAAATCTCGGCCAACACACCGGCTGCAGCGAGCGCGACGGGAAGCGTGAGCATCCAAAACGACGGCAGCGAGATCTTGTACTGGGGCAGCACCAAAAAGAAGAAGTAGATAAACAGCAGGCTCGGTACGCCGCGGAAGAAATCGGTGAGCACGCGGCAGGCCAGCTGCAGCGGCTTAATATCGCTCGTGCGGCCGAGCATAAGGGCTAAGCCCAGCACCAGCGCGATGGCGCCAGCGGTGAGTGCGACTTTAACGGTGCCCTCAAAGCCGGCAAGCAGGAACTTCCAGGTGGTGAGGTGCGTAAAGAAATACCAGTAGTGGACCGAAAGCTGGTCGGTCACATAAAAGCGCTGCAGTACCAGGACGGCGAGCGCGGCGACGGCGACGAGTGAGATAGCGGTGCCGATGCGAATCTTGGCGCGCATCTTGGGGCCGGGAGCCTCGTAGAGCGCATCGCGCATGGTGAGCGCGGAGGTGGAGTGCTTGCTCATCGGAGGATCCTCACCTTCTTATCGATATAGTTGCCAATGTGGCTTACCACAAAGGCCGTGCCCAGGTAGCCGAGCGCCGAGATAAAGAACGCGGCGACGCCGCCGAGCGAGCGCGTGTTGATGTAGCTCACCACGCCGGTGAGCTCCTGCGGTTTAAGCGGCACCTGACTGCCGAGCGCGGTGGTGAGCATGACGGCGATAAAGAGGTTGGTCATGGGTAATACGCTCGAGCGCAGCGCCTGCGGAATCACGATTTTGGCGAGGATACGGCTGAAGCCCATGCCCAGCGAGCGGGCGGCTTCCACCTGGCCGACGCCGACGGTGTTGATGCCGCTCATAAAGTTCTCGGAGCCAAAGGCCGAGCCCAAAAGGACCGTGGCGACGATAACGCAGGTGCGGTAGGGCAGAACGACCTTGAGCGGCGGCAGTGCGTAGACGACGATGATGAGCAGCGCGATGCCGGGGATGTTACGGAAGACCTGGACATACAGGTCGCCAAAGACGCGCAGCGGCTTGAGCGGCGACACGCGCATCACGGTGACGGCGACGGCCAGCACCATGGCGATGGCAAACGACTCAAGCGTCATGCCCCAGGTTGCTAGCAGCGCGTCGATATAGTTCTGGCCATAGAGCGACCAGAGTTCGGAGAGACTCATGCGGACCTCCCGTCGATAAGGAAAGGGGCTCCCGTGTGTACGGAAGCCCCGACAACTCAGTGAGGAAACAGTTTACCGCAATAAAGCGCATCATGCGTTTCCGTATGGTTTCGTTGCGGTCGTTACCAGGCTCGCTGCCTAGGCGCCGATCTCGGGCAGCTCGGGAACATTGGTGTCGCCCGTACGGTCGCCGATGCAGATCTGCCACAGCTCGGTCCAGGTGCCATCATCCTCGATCTGCTTAAGGAAGTCGTTGACAAAGGCGACGCCGTCGGAATCGAGCGGCAGACCGATGCCATAGGGCTCCTTGCTGCCGAAGGGCTTACCGGCAATCTTGTACTTACCGGGCTCGCGGACCAGGGCGCTCTGCTGCATGTTGTTATCGATGACGTAGGCATCGACGCGGCCCTGCTGGAGTGCCTGGCGGGCCTCCTCGTCGGTCTTGAACTCCTGCTGGCTGGCCTTGGGGGCGAACTCCTCCAGGATGGCGGGGCCGTTGGAGCCGGACTGGACGGCGACGTTCTTGTCGGCCAGGTCGTCGACGCTCTTGATGTCGTCGTTGTCGGCGAGCACCAGGATAGCCTGCTGGGTGTAGTAGTAGGGACCGGCAAAGGAGACGAGCTTCTTGCGCTCGTCAGTGATGGTGTAGGTGGCAAAGACGGCGTCGACCTGGCCGTTCTGCAGGACGGACTCGCGCGTGTCCGAGGTCACCTGGGTGATCTCGACCTTGTTCTCGCCCAGAATGTAGTTGGACAGGAGCTGTGCGATGCCAGCATCGAAGCCGCGGGTCTGACCGTCTTTCTCGTTGAGGAGGGAGAAGAGCGTGGAGGTCTGAACGCCACCGATCGTAAAGACGCCGGCATCCTTGACGGCCGTCGCCCAGGTGCTGGCGGCGATGGCGTCGTCATCGGCCTTGGGGCCGTTGTCGACGAGCTTGTCGAACGCCTTAGCGTCGAGCGTGGTGGAAGCCTCGGTATCTTCGGAGCTCTTGGAGGAGCCGGCGGCGGAACCCTTGTCGGCCTCGGCGCTGGTGTCAGAGCAGCCGGCAAGACCGAGGCCGGCGACGGTTGCGAAGGTGGCGGCAACGAAGCCGCGGCGGTCGAGAACGACCTGCTGGGAGAGGTTCTTGCTCATAGTAGAACACCTTTCTCAATAAAATCCCTAGCGGTTGAGTAGAGTTATACCCTATCGCGCTCAAATGGGTCAACACGAAATAACTCAGAAACATACTTGCCTTATGGGTTATTCTACCTACCAAAAAGGGACAGGCACCTTTGTGGTGGTTCTTGCAGATGTGGTGGCCTGTCTCGCTGCTTTGTCTCAATCTGTAACAGTTAGACGAGGAAATGGGTTCTACCTGTTACAGATCGAGATTTTCACTTCAGGGGAATTCGAATGTCTCGATCTGTAACATCTGGATGGCTAAAAGGTCTCTATCTGTTACAGATTGAGACAAAGGTCAGGGACTAAGACGTCTTGTCTAGATCTGTAACAGTTAGACGGGAATTCGGGCCCTAGATGTTACAGATTGAGATAATCGCGTCGCGAAAATAAAAACCTCCGCAGGGGTGCTTTCCTTGCGGAGGTTTTCTTACTCGTTGAGTAGCCTTGCGGTTTCGGCGGCCATGTTCTCGACCGTCATGCCGTTCTGCGCGAGCAGTTCGTTGGGGTCGTAGCGGTCGGGGAAGCCCTTGGCGATGCCGAAGGTGCGCGTGCGCAACGGCGTGCATGCCAGATAACATGCCACACGCTCACCCCAGCCGCCGTCCAAGACGCCGTCCTCGAGGGTGACGACAACGCGATGCTCGGCGGCAAGGCTGTTGAGGAACTCGCGGTCGAGCTCGGTTGCAAAGCGCGGGTTGACGAGCGTGGCCTCGATGCCGTACTCGGCGGCCAAGCGGTTTGCCACGCGCTCGCCCAACTCAAAGAAGTCGCCGAGCGCAAGCACGGCCACATCGCGGCCCTGACGCACCACGTTGTAGCGAACGGCGCTATAGTCGGTGTCCTCGGCAGGCGCCAGATCGGGACGGCTCACCAGGCCAATACCAGGTACACGAATCGCCACGGGATGCTCGCGGTGGTCGAGCGACCAGCTCAGCATGGACAGGTATTCCTCCATGCAGACCGGCACCAAGTAGCGCATGTTGGGAAGAGCACCCAGCATGGAAATATCAAAGAACGAAAGGTGCGTCTCGGACGTGGTGCCAAAGATCGACGCACCAAACACCAGGATGGTTGCGGGGGCGTCGTTGAGGCACAGGTCGTGCCACAGCTCGTCGTAGGCGCGCTGCAAAAACGTACCGTACACGCCAAAGACCGGCTTGGCGCCGGCGCGGGCGAGCGCGGTGGCAAAGGTCACGGCATGCTCCTCGGCAATGCCCACATCGACGAACTGTTTGCCGGCGGCAGCGCGAAGCTCGGGTGTAAAGCCCATGATGTAGGGCGTGGCGGCCGTGATGCCCACGACCTGCGGATCGCGCTTGATGGCGGCGCTGAGCGCCTCGCCCGTAATGTCGGCATAGGTGCGCGGCGCGGGCTCGCTCGGATGGCCCGGGCAGAGCTTGCGTCCAGTTGCCATGTCAAACGGACCCACGTGATGCCAGCGTTCGGGGTCGTTCTGGGCTGGCTCAAAGCCCTTGCCCTTGGCGGTGGAGACGTGCAGCACGATGGGATGATTGATATTGCGCAGTTCCTGCAACGCGTCGACGAGGGCCAACACGTCGTTACCGGCGTCCAGATAGCGGTAGTCGAGCCCCATCGCGCGGAAAACGTTGCGCTCACAGGTGCCGTTGCTGGCGCGCAGCTCGGCCAGATTGCGATACAGGCCACCGTGGTTCTCGGCGATGGACTGGTCGTTATCGTTGACGATGATGATCAGGTTGCTGTCGAGATCGGCGGCATTGTTGAAGCCCTCAAACGCCAAGCCGCCCGAAAGTGAGCCATCGCCAATAACGGTGATAACGTTGTACGCATCGCCCGCCAGGTCACGAGCGTGCGCCAGGCCGCAGCCCAGGCTCACCGACGTGGAGGTATGGCCTATGGCGAACAGGTCGTGCTCGGACTCGTCGGGATTGGCAAAGCCAGAGGCCTCGCCGTAGCGTGCCGGGTCGATATAAGTGTACGCGCGCCCGGTCAGCGCCTTGTGGGCGTAGGTCTGGTGCGAAACGTCAAAGACAATCTTGTCGATAGGGGAGTTAAACACGCGATGAAGCGCGACCGTAAGCTCAACGACGCCCAGGTTGGGGGCAACGTGCCCGCCGACGGCGGCGGAGCTTTCGAGGATGGCGTGGCGAATCTCGTCGCAGAGCTGCGGGAGCTCGGCACGATTAAGAGCCTTGACGTCCTCGGGCGTTGTCGTTTGCGTAAGCAGCATCGTTGTGGGTTACTCCATGCGAATCGAGCGCCGGCGCTCCCTCGGCCGACACAATTGCACAAGACAGTCTCGCACATTTTGGCGTTTGATATGTGACGGCGGCGCGGTAATTCGCCAACTGGTGGGGCAAAACGTTTTGTCCGATGCCATACTGATATGTTCCATAATGTTTTTATCGATCGTGCACAGGCTGTGGCTTGCCGCCGTGAGCCGCTGGAGGGAGGCAGCATGTCCGATGCCGTTCGTGCCGAGAAAATCGCGCGCGAAGTAGACCATGCTGCCCGTCAACTGGCACAGGCGGGCCGTCTGGACCTGACGCGCGAGTTTATCCAACATGGCGATGTGACGGTCTATGCGCACGTGACTTCGGTAGCGCGGGCGAGCCTGTCCTTTGCCGAGCGCCTGGGCCGCGTCGGTGTTTCGGTCGACCGCGCCTCGTTGCTGCGCGGAGCCTTGTTACACGATTATTTTCTCTACGATTGGCACGACCCCGACCCGAGCCATCGACTGCACGGATTCCGGCATCCATTTTTTGCTCTGGCGCGTGCCGAGGAAGATTTTGAGCTGACGCCGCGCGAGCGGAATATTATCGTGCGGCATATGTTTCCGCTGGTGCCGGTGCCGCCGACGTGTCGCGAGGCGTGGATTGTGTGCCTGGCGGATAAATGGTGTGCTCTGCGTGAGACGGTCGCCGGCCGCCTGCCGCGCAAGGATGAGACGGACGATAGCGTGAGCAAAGCATCGAGTGAAAAGAGGAGAGGGTAGACGGTGGAAACCGCGATTGATATGGCGTTTGGCGGCGCGACGCTTGCCGCCTGCCCACTCTCGGCACTGGTGCTCTCGTTTGCCTTTTACGGGTTTTGCGGTTGGGTATGGGAGTCGACAGTATGCGCCATGCTCAATCACGGACGATTTGCCAACAGTGGCTTTTTGCTGGGGCCGTGTTGTCCTATCTATGGTGTGGGCGGCATTGCCTGCTGGCTTTTGCTGCGCGGGATTCCGGATGCCTCGAGCCAGTTTGTCGCCGCGGCGCTTGTATGTAGCGCAATCGAGTACAGCGTGGGCCTTCTATTGGAAAAAACAACAGGCGCGCGCTTTTGGGACTATTCGCACCTGCCGTTTAACTTGCACGGACGCATCTGTCTGTACTGGGCCTGCGCGTTTGGCTTGGGTGCGCTGTGCATTTGCCGTTTAGTGGAGCCGGCATTGCTGGGGCTGCTTGGCCATCTGCCGGTGCTGATTGTGCGGCTGTCCGCCTTTATCGCCGCGGTCGCGATGATGGTCGACGCGGTGTGCTCTTTGGCCAGCTGGCGTCGCCTGTCAGATCAGCTGGAGCGTGTGCGCGCTGACCTTGCCGACCGCATCAATGAGTCGCTTGCCGATGCGTCCGACTCCATGCTCGAACGTATTCCCGATTCGGCGATCGACTCGGTGGCACAGACGCATATCCGTAGCCGAGCCGTTAACGCGTGGCTGGCCGAGCTGGGCGACGCGACGCTCGATGCCCTTCGTGAGAAGGCTTCGATGCCGACGTTTATCTCGGATGGTGCTCGCGGCTTGGCGCTCGCTGCCCGCCGCGTGGCCGATGCCGCGCCGAGCATGCCGCGTCCGTCGCTCAGTCGTCGCCTTGCCGGCAAGCGCATGAGCCGTCCGGTGCCAAGCGTGTCACTCAGCCGCCGCGACCTACGCTTCTTTAACGCCTTCCCGCGTCTGCGCATCAATCGCTACGAAGGCGTCATCCGCGCTACCGACCTCCGCGACCGAGCCCGCGAGCTGTTCCGCCGCTAGCCGGGACGGGGTGGGGCCAGCTCCTGTGGTCCTCGCGTTTCTCATTGGTTTCTCGCCCGTTGCTGCGCCGTTTCCAAGATTGCGGCACCGTTGGAGACGGCAAGATTTGGGTCGAGCCGGTCGAGGAGGTCATCCGCATCCGTACCGGCGAACACGGCCCCGCCGCGGTGTAGAATCGACCGCCTGCCATCCGCAACGTTAAAATGCTGCAATGAGGCACAAGACTTGCGTTGCGGATGGACGGATTATGGGTCGTAATAAATATCCCGAGGAGACGGTCGCGAAGATTCTCGACGCGGCGCTGGAGCTATTCTGCGCACAGGGTTATGAGGGGACGAGCATTCAAGACATCGTCGACCGCCTCGATGGCATGACCAAGGGTGCCGTCTATCATCACTTTAAGAGCAAAGAAGAGATTTTCAACGCCGCATTTGATCGGGCAATGGCTCCGATTGTTGAGCAACGTCGCGCAACGCTTGGTATCGGTAATATGACCGGAGCCCAAAAGCTCAAGCGACTGTACGCGCCCGAGTCTGTCGTTCCACAAATTGAGCTATGGGCGCGCATGCATCCTGCGGCAGATCCGGTAAAAAGCTCGCGTCTGCTGGCGATGCAGTACCAGGGCTCGTTTGACGACTCGGCCGATGGCTATCTCCTGCCAGTGATCGAGGAGGGCATCGCCGACGGCTCCATAGCGTGTGCGTACCCGCGCGAAGCGGCGGAGGCGGTATCGTTGTTAGCGAATCTTTGGCTGCTGCCGCTGTTCCGTCCGCTCGAGACCAAGGATCGAATGATCGCTCGCGCTCAATGTTTGGCGCAGATGGCGGCCGCGGTGGGGCTCGATTTGGGTAATGAAGTGCTCCAGACAACGGCTCAGATATGGGACGTATGGAACCGTGCTGGGTGGTAATATAGATACTGACGGTATGTAATTGATTTGTAAGGGTAGCCACGGCTGCCCTTTTCAAGTCATTAAATACATACTAATGGTATGTATAGGGGGCAGGCTTATGGCTGGAATGCGGAGGAGTAGCGTTTCGTTGGCGCAAAAAACAGTGCGATCAATCAGGCTTTTCGGTCTTCTTGTTGCACAGCTGTGCGCGTATTCGATGTTGTCGGCACTGTGCTTTGCGTGCCCGCTTTACTTGTTCGACTGCAGCGGCTCATCAACGTTATATGGTGCCGTCGCGGCGATAGCGTTCGTGCCGGGCGTGCTTGCGACTCCGGCTGGCGGAATCTTGGCGGATCGCGGGAGACATCGCGGGGTTCTTGTGGTGCTCGGCATTGTTCTGATGGCTGCATCACTGTTGTTTGTCCCCATGAAGCGTTCGCTGCCTCTTGCCGTTGTCGTGGTAGCAATGCTTTGCGTCCAATATGGCATCCAATCGCTGCTGAAACCGATGCTTCAAATTGAAACGGTGCGCATGACGGGTGAAGAGAAGGTTGAGCGTGCCACTGCGTTGGTCTCGCAGATAACCATGGCGAGCAATATCTTGGGGCCTGTAGTCGGGACGGCAGTCTATGGGTGCTTTGGTATCGATGCTCTATGCGAAACCGCGGCGTTGACGTTTGCGATGTCAGCCCTGCTGTTCGGGGGCACACTCAAGCGATATGCCTCATCTGGAATGACAGGGGACAGTACGACTTGCTCGACATGCCGAAGCGATTTTCGGGAGTCGATTCGGTACCTGTTTCAAAACGCATCATTGCTCGTTGTGTTTTTGCTTGCGGCTATTTTGAACCTTGCGTTAGTTGGGTTAACGATTGGTGCTCCCGTTATTGTTGCAAAACATCTCGGAATGCAGTCATCCTTTGTTGGGATTATTGAGGTGGCTATGGGCTTAGGTGGTCTTGTCGGCAGTGGTTTGGTCGGTATTTGGCCACATCGTTTTTCCTTCAAGGGCATATGTCGATATGTTGCGATGATTTGTTTTGGAGTCGTACCGATTATTATCACACTACTGAGCGGTCCTGATGAATTAGCATTTGCCGCGCTTGCGGCCGGCTCGGCATGGGTCATGGCGTGGGCAAGCATTACATCGGTCGAAATCGTTTCATTCGTTCAGCGGTCAGCGCCAAAGAAACTCTGCGGGAAAGTGCTGGCACTCGTTTATATGACGCTTTCCTGTGCAACGCCTATTGGCCAATTGATTTACGGACTCGCATATGATCGATGGACGCCGGCGATTGTATTCGCAGGCATGTTAGCGGTGCTGACGTTGACGACGGCGTTGTTTTATCGGCTGAAAAGTCGCTTGTGGCGATTGTCTTAACGCGCTGGGGCACATTGAATTTGTGGAGGCAGTGGCACGTCGCGCCGGGACGGCATTGTTTGGGCATGCCTCTCCTTCGTCTACAATATCGTGCAGACGAAGGAGAGGCATGCCCATGATCAAGATGTTTGCGAGTGACTTAGACGGAACGCTGCTGAACGCCCTGCATGAGGCGGATGGGACCATCCGCCGTGCCATTCGCGAGCTGACCGAGGCTGGCTTGCATGTGGTTCCCGCGACCGGACGCTCGACGCTGCCGATCGGCGAGCATGGCTTTACGGGGCTGGCGCTCGATGCTTGCTGCTCTAACGGATCCATCGTGCGTGACAGCCATGGCGAGGTGCTCAAGACCTGGACTATCGACCCGCAGATTACCGAGGAGCTGCTCAAGGAGTTTCCGGATATCTGTTTTGACTGCTCCACGCCCGATGGCATGTTTTCGAGCGGATCGTTCGAGATGCACCAGGCGGGCTTTAAAAAGGACAGTCCTATCAAGCGCATCGTGATGCGCGGCATGCGTGCACGTGGGGGGTATCACGAGGAGCAATATTTCGATCAGTCGATCGGTGACATCCTGCGCCATAACGTGTGCAAGATTAACTGTCGCGTGATCTCGTCCGAGCTGGAGCGCGACCTTAAGGCATATCTGGCCGAGCGATCGGACCGCGTGGTCAACGCACCGTTCGATCCGGTGATGTTTGAGATCACGGACGTGGCGTGCAACAAGGGCGAGAGCGTGGCCTGGCTGGCGGGCTACTACGGTATTGCCGAGGACGAGGTCGCGGTTTACGGCGACGGCGGCAACGACATTGCCATGCTCAAGCGCTTCCGCCACAGCTACGCGACCAAAAACGCTAGCGATGCGGCTAAAGCCGCCGCGAGCGCAACTATCGGCAGCTGCATGGTCCATGCCGTCCCCAAACACATGCTCGCCACCATGCACAAGCAAAACTCTCGCACCATCATCGAATAATGTGACAAAGGGACTGTTCCTTTGTCACAGGTGACGCTGGTCTCTTGAAATACGAACAAACATTCGCATATCTAACTGCGCTTTGATAGAATTGATACTGTTGGCGGCAGTTCCATGTGCCGGGCAACGCCCTCCATCTGATGGGAGGTGATGCCCATGACCGATCTGATTGATTTCGTGAGACTTCTGACCGCTTTGGTCTCGTTCTCCACGGCGCTCGTCGGGCTTTCCGAGGCACTCAAGCAACGTTCGAAGCAACGTAAAAGGGGTCGCCGCCGCTAAGGCGTTGACCCCTTAATCCAAGCAACGGCGCTGCCCAGCTTTCCAGAACTTGGGCTGCCGTCGACACTATTCTACCCACGAATGACATTTTGAACAATCGGCAATGCCGCTCCAAAAGCCAGGCACAACTGGCACAACCTAGGCGGTCGCTGAATGTGACAAAGGGACTGCCCTTTGTCACATCAAAAATATTGCCTTTACGTGTTGATGCACACGGTGTGCAATAATACTCGCACTGTGCAATAGCGCACAGGCTGAGTAACAAGGAGGACGCTTGTCCCAGCTCGAGAAATGCGATCGCCGGTCCCTTCGCTCGCAGCGTGCCCTTCGCCAGGCACTTGCCAGCGAGCTTGCCGAAAGCGGCGACCTTTCGCGCATTAATGTCGCGTCGCTCACCGAGCGCGCTGGCCTTACGCGCCGCACGTTCTATTCGCACTACCGCGATATCCCCGACTTTATCAATCAAATCGAGGATGGCTTGCTGGCCGAGATCCGTGAGCGCATTGAGCTCATCACCGCAGCTCAGCTGCCCGACCTCTATCACAACATCGATGAGCTCGAGCCGGCGCCCGGTTCGGTTGAGCTGCTGCGTTATCTTGCGGCCAACCGCGACTTAATCGGTGCGCTGCTGGGTCCGGGCGGCGACCAGGCCTTCATTAAAAGGATCATCGACACCGCTCGTGAGGCCGTGGTGCCGCGTGCGCAGACGGGCATTTTGGGCCTGGCGCTGGGCACGTTCTTTGACTACTACGTCACCTACGTCGTGAGTGCCGAGGTCGGCCTGATTCAGCGCTGGTTTGAGCGTGGGCTCACCGAATCGCCCGAGGCCATGGCGCGTATTATGACGGTGCTCGCTTTTGTGCGCCCTGGTGACCTGTATGGCCAACCCATCGATATCAACGTGCCGGAATACGGCATGAAGCTATTGAACCTGCAGCTCGAGGACGCGGCCGACGCCGCCGCGCCCGTCGAGTCCAACAACTAAGAGGAGAGACAATGAGCAAACTCGTCGAGGGCATCAAGGACCGCATGGTCGCTGCCGCACGCGAGGCCGCGCCCACCGTGATGGACGCCGCGCAGAAGGCCGCGACCGCGGCTGCCGAGAAAGTTGCCGAGGCAATTGTCGATGCCAAGAACGCGGCAGGGGAGGCGTCCGTCACCAGCGAGCCCGCCACCGCCGCTGAGCCCGTAGCCGCCGCCCACGCCCCCGAAGGCGCGATCTTCAACCCCGACAACGCCCACGGCAACCTGCACCTGGGCATCGACGTGGGCTCCACCACCGTTAAGCTTGCCGTGCTCAACGACGACAACCAGATTGTCTACGCCAAGTACCAGCGTCACCACACCGACGTCCGCGCTTGCGCCCGCGACTTGTTCGAGGGTGCCGCGACCGTGCTGCCGACGGCCCAAATGACCTGCGCCATTACCGGTTCGGGCGGCCTGCTGCTGTCCCAGTGGCTCGACCTGGAGTTTGTCCAGGAGGTCATCGCCAGCAAGCGCGCTGTCGAGACCCTCATCCCGGCCACCGACGTCGCCATCGAGCTGGGCGGCGAGGACGCCAAGATCATCTACTTTGACAACGGCATCGAGCAGCGCATGAACGGCACCTGCGCCGGCGGTACGGGCGCGTTCATCGACCAGATGGCAACCCTGCTGCACACCGATGCCAGCGGCCTTAACGAACTCGCGGCCAACGCCACCACCATCTATCCCATCGCCAGCCGCTGCGGCGTCTTTGCCAAGACCGACGTCCAACCGCTGCTCAACGAGGGCGCCCGCCCCGAGGACGTGGCCGCCTCCATCTTCCAGGCTGTCGTGACCCAGACCATTTCGGGCCTGGCGTGTGGCCGTCCCATCCGCGGCAACGTTGCCTTCCTGGGCGGCCCGCTGCAGTACCTCTCCGAGCTGCGCCACCGCTTCTACCTCACGCTCAACCTGGACGAGGAGCACCGCATTGTGCCCCAAAACGCTCACCTGTTCGTGGCGAGCGGCGCCGCCATGGCGCACGAGTCCAACAAGCTCAGCACGTTCCCGCAGCTCATCGAGGCCATCGACAGCCTGGGTGACACCCAAGGTGCCGAGGTCGAGCGCTTGGACCCGCTCTTTGCCACCGACGAGGATTTTGCCGAGTTCAAAACCCGCCACGACCAGGAAGTCGTCCCCAAGGGCAAACTCGAAGGCTACACCGGCCGCATGTTCATTGGCATCGACGCCGGTTCCACCACCATGAAGGCCGCGCTCGTGGGCGAGGACGGTCAGCTGCTGCACACCTGGTACGGCAACAACAACGGCGACATCCTGGGCACGGCCAAGGTTATCATGGCCGATTTCTACAACCACATTCCCGCCGGCTGCACCATCGGCCACGTGACTACCACGGGCTACGGCGAGGCGCTGCTCATCGAGGCCCTCAAGGCCGACTCCGGCGAGATCGAGACCGTTGCGCACCTGCGCGGCGCCAAGGCGTTCCTGCCCGGCGTCGAGTTCATTCTGGACATTGGCGGCCAGGACATGAAGTGTCTGCGCGTCAAGGACGGCGTCATCGAGCACATCATGCTCAACGAGGCCTGCTCGTCGGGCTGCGGCAGCTTTATCGAGAGCTTCGCCGTGTCTATGAACATGGACGTGCGCGCGTTCGCCGATGCCGCCATCCATGCCAAGGCCCCGGTCGATTTGGGCAGTCGCTGCACGGTCTTCATGAACTCGCGCGTTAAGCAGGCGCAAAAGGAAGGCGCCACAGTGGGCGACATCGCGGCCGGCCTGTCCTATTCCGTCATCAAGAATGCCCTGTTCAAGGTTATTAAGCTGCGCGATCCCAAGGAGATCGGCAGCCAGGTGATCGTTCAGGGCGGCACTTTTATGTCCGATGCCACGCTGCGTGCGTTTGAGCAGCTCACCGGCGTTCACGCCGTGCGCCCCGACATCGCCGGCTGCATGGGTGCCTACGGTGCTGCCCTGCTCGCCCGCGATCGCGCCGGCGCCGATGGCACTTCGACCATCCTTTCGGCCGAGGACATCGCGCACCTCACCGTGACGCAAAAGCATGTCCGCTGCGGCCGTTGCTCCAACAACTGCCAGCTTACCGTCAACGACTTTGGCGGCGGCAGGCGCTTCATTACCGGTAACCGCTGCGAGAAGGGTGCCGGCCACAAAAAGCAAAAGACCGAGGCCCCCAACCTCTTCAAAAAGAAAAACGAGCTGCTCTTTAACCGCGAGGTCCTGAGTCCCGACGAGGCTCCGCGCGGCACCGTGGGTATCCCGCGTGCACTCAACATGTACGAGAACTACCCCTTCTGGCACGCGTTCTTTACGCGCCTGGGCTTTAGCGTACAGCTGTCCGACCAGTCGAGCAAGAAGACCTACCAGGCAGGCATCGAGTCCATGCCGTCCGAGAGCGTGTGCTATCCGGCTAAGATGAGCCACGGCCACGTGATGAACCTCATCGACCGTGACGTCGACTTTATCTGGATGCCGTGCGTGCGCTGGGAGCGCAAGGAGGATCCGACCGCTGGCAACTGCTATAACTGCCCTATCGTCATGAGCTACCCCACGGCGCTGGCGCTCAATATCGACGAGATCCGCGAGCAGAACATCGAGTTCCTGTATCCGTTTGTGCCCTATCACGACAAGACCGAGCTCAAGCGCCGTCTGTACCAGGTGCTCGCCGTCGACCGTGTGGCCGATGCTGAGGCCGGTCGCGGTCGCGTGCGCGGTCCTAAAATCACGCGCTCCGAGGTTGATGCCGCCGTCAACGCTGCTTTTGAGGCCGACGCGCGCTTCCACGAGGATATCCAGACCATGGGCGAGGAGGCTCTCAAGTGGGTCGAGGACCACGGCGGTCACGGCATCGTGCTCGCCGGTCGTCCCTACCATAACGACCCCGAGATCAACCATGCCCTGCCCGAGCTTATCTCGAGCTTTGGCTTTGCGGTCTTTACCGAGGATTCGCTTGCGCACCTGGTGAAGCCCGAGCGTCCGATTCGCGTCGTCGACCAGTGGATGTACCACAGCCGCCTGTACGCCGTCGCCCGTTTTGTGACGATGCGCAACGATCTGGACCTGATTCAGCTCAACTCCTTCGGCTGCGGCTTGGACGCCCTGACCACCGACCAGGTGCAGGAGATTCTGGAAGCCAGCGGCAAGATCTACACCGTGCTCAAGATCGACGAGGTGTCCAACTTGGGCGCCGCGCGCATCCGTATTCGCTCGCTTATGGCGGCGCTCAAGGACCAGGAAGCCGAGCGCTTGGTCGAGGCCACGGCCGCGGGCGAGGCCTACGAGCAGGGTGATGCCGCGCCGGTGGCACCCTCCACAGATGCCCCCGCGTTCGCGAGCCGCAAGTACACGTTCGAGGCCCAGCGCGAGAGTGCTTCGACCGCGTGGCCCAAGGTGCCCTTTACCGAGCAGATGCGTGACGAGGGCTATACCATCCTGTGCCCGCAGATGGCACCGATCCACTTCGACCTGGTCAAAGAGGTGTTCCGCGGTGCCGGCTACAACTTGGAGCTGCTGCCCTCGACCGATCACGATGCCGTCGAGGCCGGCCTGCGCTACGTGAACAACGACATCTGCTATCCGTCGATCCTGGTGACAGGCCAGATCATGGAGGCCATCGAGAGCGGTCGGTACGACCTGTCCAAGACGGCCGTGGTTATCAGCCAGACCGGCGGCGGCTGCCGTGCTACCAACTACATCGCACTCATCCGCAAGGCCCTGCGCGAGAGCGGCCACCCCGAGATTCCGGTGATCTCGCTTTCGGCCGTGGCGCTCGGCGAGGACAACCCCGGCTTTAAGGTTACGCCGGCGCTGCTTAAGCAGGCAGTCTACGCGGTGCTCTTTGGCGACGTGATGATGCAGATGCTCTATCGCTGCCGCCCGTACGAGGCAACGCCCGGTGCCGCCAATGCGCTCTACGAGGAGTACATGGCGCGCGCCCGCAAGCTGGCGCCCAAGTTCAACCGCCGCAACTACACCAAGCTGTGCCGCGAGGCCATCCGCGCGTTCGACACCATGCCGCTCGTGGGCGAGGGCACCAAGCCGCGCGTGGGCGTGGTCGGTGAGATCTTGGTCAAGTTCCATCCCACGGCCAACAACCATGTGGTCGATGTCATCGAGCGCGAGGGCTGCGAGGCCGTGGTACCGGGCCTGCTCGACTTCTTCCTGTACTCCATGAGCAACGCCGAGCTGCAGAAGGACGAGCTGGGAAGCTCTGCTACCACGCGCGCTGGTATGCAGGCGCTCATCAAGCTCGTGGACTGGATGCGCACACCGGTGGAGGAGATGCTCGAAAAGTCTCGCCGCTTCGAGGCACCCGAGCGCATCGGCACCATGGCCGACAAGGCCCGCACGGTGCTTTCGGTGTGCAACAACATGGGCGAGGGCTGGCTGCTCACGGCCGAGATGCTCGACCTGATCGATCACGGTGCGCCCAACATCATCTGCACGCAGCCCTTCGCGTGCCTGCCCAACCACGTGGTGGGCAAGGCCGTGATTAAGGAGCTACGCCGCCAGCACCCCGAGAGCAACATCGTCGCGGTGGACTATGATCCTGGTGCGTCCGAGGTCAACCAGCTCAACCGCATTAAGCTCATGATTAGCGTGGCCAAGGAAAACATGCGCGCCGGTAAAGGCTTTAAGCTCGAGAAGGTGGCGCCGCTCGCGATGGACGAGGTCACCGGCCAGATGCGTGCCCATGATGGCTGCGTGAGCTGCGGGCCGGCCAGCGAGGAGGCCGTTGCATCGGTCGCCAAGCGCCTGGGACGCGGCATTAAGAAGTAGACGGCCCGCTTTGGGCTAGATGTGAGGCAAACGGGTGGTAGCCGTACCGGCTACCACCCGTTTTTGCTGGACATATGTTGCGTAAACGCCCCAACTATCACCCCTTGCGAACTTAAATATCGGAAGTATGCGGCAAAATCTGAATAGGCCGAGCACACCGGATATGTCCAAGCCATGTACCTGCGGTTTTATTGGCGGAAAACCGGGGTGTGCTCAAGGGCTCCGGAATTTGCCGCATACTTCCGAAAACGACGTCTCTGCGGCACCAAAAATCGCCCCCAGAACCCTGAGATAATGAACATATGTAGCCGTTTGCCGCGAAATACCATCCGTTTAAGGAACCCGTCCCCAACGCGCGTCATCTTTACGGTTGAATAAATACACATCTATGGAATTACGTAAGAGAGGACCGTTCCTATGAGCTACAAGACCGTTTGCGTTGCCGGCGGCGGCGTGCTGGGAAGCCAGATTGCCTTTCAGGCTGCCTACTGCGGCTTTGATGTAACGATCTGGCTGCGCAGCGAGGGCAGCATCGGCCGCACCCAGCCCAAGATCGATCATGTGCGCGAGGAGTACATCGCTGCTATCGAGGGCATGGCGGACGGCACAGGCGAGTGGTGCGCCGGTATCGCCGATAGCGGCCAGCCCTTCGACAAGGAAGCGGCACTCGCCGCTGTCGAGCGTGCCTACTCCACGCTCAAGCTGGAGCTCGATCTTGCCAAGGCAGTGGCCGACGCCGACTTGGTCATCGAGTCTATGGCCGAGGACACCCAGGCAAAGATCGACTTCTACAAAAAGCTCGCCCCGGTTCTCCCGCAAAAGACCGTCGTCGTGACGAACTCCTCTACGCTGCTGCCGAGCACCTTTGCCAAGTACACTGGTCGCCCCGAGAAGTACCTGTCGCTGCACTTTGCCAATTCCATCTGGAAGAACAACATGACCGAGGTCATGGCGCAGGACCAAACCGACAAGCGCTACTTCGACGAGCTCGTCGACTTCGCCAACGACATTCGCATGCTGGCGCTTCCCGTCAACAAGGAAAAGAATGGCTACCTGCTCAACTCCATGTTGGTACCGTGGCTGCTTTCGGGCCTCGACCTGTATGTCTCGGGCGTCAGCGACCCCAAGAGCATCGATCTCGCGTGGACGCGCGGCACCGGCGCTCCCAAGGGTCCGTTTCGCGTATTCGACACGGTGGGCATCCAGACGGCCTACAACATCGTTATGCAGTATCAGAAGGTCCCGGGCCTGGTGAGCCCGCTGCTCAAAAAGATGATGATGCCCTACAACTTCAAAGCCATGGCATCCGTCCTCAAGAAAATGCTCGACGAAGGCAAGCTGGGCGAATGCTCGGGCGAGGGCTTCTTCAAGTACTAACAATGATCCCTCGGGGACGGAGGAAAACGGATCATTTTTGGTCGCCAGCAGTGAGAAGATGGACCCAGAAATAGAAAGGAGTGGCAATGGGCCGGCTCGGGCTTTGAGGACAAGTTACTGCAGGCCCAGGGCGTTTTTTCGCTCAACGCGGGTCAGCACAGCGTGACGTATCTGCCGAGTTCTGACACGGCAACGACCGGTCGCTATCAGGTGCTGCTATACGACAACAACTTTGGTGCGGCCGAAAGCTATCCCAAGTTCGACTGGGGCCAGCTGGGCTCCGCGGTGGTGACCGACTACAACAAGGGCACGCATTCGTTTGGGCGCATCTTTACAGTGGACGAGACCGCGCGCACCTACGAGCTTGTGGACCAGATCGCCGTGCCGTTTTCGGGCTATGTGAGCAGTGCGCAGCGCGTCGGCAATTCGAACAGCATGCTCGTGGCATCGGGCATGGCCAAGACCTTTATCGAGTACGACCGCTACGGACTGCCCATCGCCACCTACGAGATGGAAGCCGAAAAGCACATCTACCGCGTGTACAAGTACGACCTGTAGGGCCGCGCTTAGGTTTGACCAATGGAGTATGAAAACACGCCGTTCACCGATGCCCCCTCCGCGAGTGGCAGCCATATGGTTTGATGTCAGAAGCATATAGTTGTCACCAGCCTGCTGGCGACGTTCCCCCTGATATCGGAGGTTCCAGGTATGTTTCGCGCTCCGTTAAACAACTATCGATTGGGCTAACATGGGCCGCCGTGCTATTTCGATAACCCTTGCAGTGATCTGCCTGGCTGTGCTCCTGGGCGCTACAGGGCTGTTTGCTATAAGCCGAGAAACGTCCTATATGCAGGAATGCGCTTCCGAAGGGTTTGCCATTGATGGTTACTATCGGGATGACAAAACGAGTCGGGAAACCCTGGCTTTTCTTGAGGAGGATGGCTGTCGATGGCAGCTGGTCGACCAAGACGGAATCTGCACAGACGGGCAGTTTAAGCGTACGGATGACCCCAACATCCTGATATTAAAGAAGGAAAACGGCGAAGAATTCGGCACGATTCACGTTGCGTATATATCGCGCCGACGCAATCAGGGGCAGATTTACCTAATTAGAAATACTAAGGTGACCCGATTTTATCTGGTGAGCACCGATCCGGCGTTTACAGTGGAATCTGGCGATGTCGATGCGGACGTTTGATTCACGGCAATAAAACAGCGAGCGGGGCGCGGGTGAACTGCACCCCGCTGTTTGCTCGTGTCCGTATCGCGTCTGCGTCTCGCCGTAACTTGCGTCCGTGCGCGCATTCATCCCGCGCCGGTATCACTTCACATCGAACTCCACGCGATCGAGTTCGGGCACATTGAGGTCGATGAGCTTGCGAGCGACGTGACGGTCGTGTGCCCCAAGCGCCTCGCCTGTCGTCACATGGGCGACAATCTCGCGCTCGACGATGCCCTCTTCCTCGCCTTCGGTAGCCGAGGTTTCGACGGCGACGGTGTAGTCCTTAAAGCCCGGTAGCACCGCCGCAAGCTCGCGCGTGGTTTCGGTGACGCCGTAGCCGTCCTGCACGCCGGACTGCGCCGAGCCAATAGACCCCGCCGTCATGACGATGCAGGGGATGGCAAAGACTACCGTGCCCACAATGATGCGGCGGCGCACCTTGCGTGATAGCTCGTCGACCTCGGCATCTTCCTCGGCAGTCACAATGCCGTCGCCGTTGAGGTCGCGCTTGAGCGGCACGCGCAATAGAAGCAGCACGGCTTCGGCAGCCAGCGCGATAAAGACCACGTTGATGCCAAATTCATAAAGCGCCGAGAGAAACAATGACCCGCTTGCGATGGCGATGCCATAGCCCGCCGCGCACAGGGGCGGCATGAGTGCGGTCGCCACAGCCACCCCGGCGATGAGCGTGGCGGGTTCCTGGTCGCGCGAGTTGCCCAGGCCGCCCGCAAAGCCGCCCGCGAGCGCGACGGCAAGGTCCCACACGGTCGGTGTCGAATTGTCGATGATGGCGGCCGTGGTGGTGCCAAGGGGCGAGAGCTTAAAGTACAACGTGGACGTGACCAGGCAAAAGACCATCTGCAGCGCGAGGCCGGCGACGGCCTCAAGGGTGATCTCGCGGTCGAGCGTGGCGATGCCGTATGCCATGGCAAGGACCGAGCCCATGAGCGGGCAGATGAGCATGGCGCCTACAATGGCGATATCCGAGTCGATATCGAGGCCGATGCTCGCGATCAACATGGCAATGATCAGGATGCACAGGTGAGAGCCAGTCAGGCGCGCCCCGTTTACAAAGCGCTTGCGAATCACGTGATAGGGCGCGCGTCCCTCGCGAATGTTGAATGCCTGCTTTAGAAAGCGGCTTGCGTTCTCCATGGCCTCGCTGTGGGCGGGGCGGATGCCATGGCGCCGATGATGGCGCTCGCGCAGTCGCTTGAGCTGTTGTTTATCGAGTTCCATGTCCACCTCGTATTGCCGTAGGAACGCGGGTGCGTTCGCAGCATGTACTCTACACCGTGACGGGCGGGGCGGTCATCTTGACATGGAACTTAGGCGAGCAGGCAAAGGAAGACACGCCACATGCGAGTACTGCTGAGGGTTTCGGCAGATACAAAAAAGCGCGGGGCCGGATGGTCTCCGACTCCGCGCTCTGTACGGGTACGTTGTTGTTGTTGGGTTTAGCCCAGCAGGCTCAAACCGACAGAGATGAACGCCAGGATAACGCCGACTATAGACTCGCCACCGAGCAGGCCGCTGGCGACAACCAGGCCCTGCTCCTGGAAGGCGGCGTCCTTGGCGGCCTTCTCCTTGTCCGAAAGACCGGCGGCGGCGTCGCGGCGAGCGGCCCACTTGTCGTAGGCGAGCTTAACGCAGGAGCCCAGGAAAGCCGTGAGCGACATATAGAACGGCAGGTACACGCCCAGGCCGATCATCATGGCCGGAATGCCGAGCCAGTACATGACGATGCCGGCGATAAAGCCGCCTGCGAACCACGGCACGCTCGGGATGCCCGAGACCATGGTGGCGACCACGCTTGCCTGTGCGGCAACGAAGCTCTTGTCGGGGCCGAAGGCGTCCGGACCATAGGCGGTGACGAGCGCGACCATGACGGCGGCAGCGACCAGGGCGCCCACGATGCCGCCGATGGCCTGGCCGACCCACTGTGCGCGCGGGTTGGTGCCCAGCACGGCGCCGGCCTTAAAGTCGTTCATGACGTCGCCCGCAAGGCCGCACGCCACGGCCACGATGCCGGCGATAAAGAACAGTTTGACCTGGGCGAGCTGCGCGAAGGCGGCAACGATGAGCATGACGATGAGGCCGAAGATCTCCATGGGGTCGATACCCGTCTGGCCGCAGCTCTGAGCGCTCATGATGGTAGTGACAAAGGTGAACAGCGTGACGATGACGGCCGGGACAGGGCCAAGGTCGAGCGCGATGGCAACGATCACAGCGATGGCTGCGGTGCCCAGACCGATGATGCCGGCGTCGAGCTTAAGGGAGCCCGAGATGAGCGATTGCTCGTCGGTGTCGGTGGAGCTGTCGGCGGTAAGGCCGCGGATGATGCCGGCGACCTGCGGCAAAATGTCCTTAAGGACGACGGCGACGCCAAAGCCCATCATAAGGCCCATGCCGAGGGACTTGACGATGCCCTGCGCGGTCACAACATCGAACAGGCCGGCGGCGGTGCCGCCGACGATGATGCCAAAGTTGCCCAGCAGCGCGCCGGCAAACCAGAACGCGACGGGGGCGAAGCCCACCAAAAAGCCGATGGACAGCAACATGGGTGAGTTATAGATGGCAAAGGTCACGCCGGGGATATTGAGCGTGCACAGCATGCTGGGCACCACGCCCAGAGCGTCGCGCAGCACGCTGTAGATGCCTGCGATGGCCATGGAGCCAAAGAGCTGTTTGCCGATCTTGCCGCCGGCCTCGGTCGCGCGCAGGGTCTGAGCTGCGGCGTTGCCAGTGGGGAACTCAAGCGCGGCGTCCACGATAAAGTGACGGTGGATGAGCGCTGTCGCCAGAAGGCCCAAGACGGTGCCGGCGAGCGCCACGATAAACATGTCGAGCCAGCTGATCTGGTCGGCATAGCCCAGCATCCAGGCGCCCGGGATGGTAAACGCCAGGCCGCCGGCGACCATGGCGCCCGCGGACATGATGGTATGGGTGACGTTGGCCTCGTTGAGGCTGGCGTTGCCCATGAGCTTCAGGAAGAACAGCGAAATGACGGCAGCGAAAATGATCGGCCAGGGGAGGGCGCCCATCTTGAGGGCGGTGTAGGCCGAGCTTGCCGTGATGATCACGCAGCCAAGGACGCCGATGACGACGCCGCGCAGCGTGAGTTGCCCGCGCATCGAAGCGCGGTTCGAGGGATTGCTCATATAAAACTCCTTTGCGTATATCCGCTTCCCCCGGGAGCGCCGTTACGGATACGGCGCGGGAAGTCGGGTTACCAAGGGCCGCCGCGTGAGCTCGCAAACGACCGCGCACCAGTATAGCCGCAAGCTAGTCATTTTGGGATGACTGGTTTAGGTAGGCGATATACTGCTGGGCAGACGAAAGGAGCGCCGACGATGCTTAATGGGTGCGCATATATATTGACGGTCGACGTGGGCAACACGTTCATTCGCTTTGGCCTGTTTGCAGAGGATTCGGCCGCGGCGCAGGAATGTCCGCTTGCGACGTGCGAGATCACCACGCCGTCGAGCATCACGGCAGACGAGGCGCGCATGCGTCTCGTGCAGGTCATGGCCGCACTGGCGGCCGATGCGGGCATGCCGGGCGCGCTTGTGTCCACGGCTGCTGTGCTGAGCTGCGTGGTCCCGGCGCTCGAGCGCCCGTGGAAGGCGGCACTTTCCCGTACCTGCACGGGGCGCGTGCTCACGGTGGGGCCGGGACTTAAGACCGGCATGCCCGTGCACTACGACGACCCGGCCGAGATCGGCCCCGACCGCATCGCCGATGCCGTGGCGGCCCGCGCCGTCTACGGCTCCCTCGCCGTGCATCGTGATCGACCTGGGCACGACGACCAATATCGAGGTCATCGACGCGCACGGCACCTTTGTCGGCGGCGTTATCGCGCCGGGGCTGGCGCTCGGCGCCCGCTCGCTTTCGGCGGCAGCAGCGCGCCTACCCCAGGTTGAGCCCTCGGCGCCCACGCATGTGATCGGTCGCAACACGCGCGAGGCCATGCGCTCGGGCGTGGTTCTGGGCGAGGTGGCCCGCATCGACGGCATGCTCGACATGGTGCTCGCCGAGATGCGCGCGACCAAGGCCGCGGGGGAGGGCGATGTGCCCATCGTCATTACCGGCGACGATGCCGAGGCGCTTGCGGCGCTGGTCGGCCATAGCCTGACGGTCGATGATGCGCTGACGCTGCGGGGCCTCGCCGAGCTCTACCACATCAACCAAAAGCCCCGCCGCGCGTAGGGCGAGGGACTGGTGGGATAAGCGCCCCTACCTTTCACCTGCTACAATGGGTCAAACTATTGCGATTTCGGAGGTGTCTGGCATGTCGGACGATCTTCATCAAACCGCGTCGGGCAAGCGCCGCGACGTCATTAGCTGGGACGAGTTCTTTATGAGCGTGGCCATCGCCGCGCAGCGCCGCAGTAAGGACCCCAACACGCAGGTGGGCGCGTGCATCGCCAGCACCAACCACCGCATCCTTTCGGTGGGCTACAACGGTACGCCCTCGGCGCTCAACGACGACTTTTTCCCGTGGGGCACGAGCGATGACCCGCTGCAGGACAAGCATAACTACGTAGTCCATGCCGAGGCCAACGCCGTGCTCAACTATCGCGGCTCGCTCAAAGACCTTGAGGGTTCCACGGTCTACGTCACGCTGTTCCCGTGCCACGACTGCGCCAAGATCCTGGCACAGGTGGGTGTGGGCGAGGTCGTCTACCTGGACAATAAGTATGCCGACACCGATGACGGCCGTATCAGCCGCCGCATTCTCGACTCCTGCGGCATCAGCTACCGCCAGGTCATCGTCGATGTCCAGATTGGTACCGGGGGACAAGCTCAGCAGTAATATGCGTTGTCGCTATCTGGCGACGAACGCAGCTCAAAGAGCCCCGTCCCAAATTGACTACTCGTGAAAGTCGCGTCTGCGCGCATGGACGGCTCGTGAGCGGGTACATGGCTGTAGTAACATAGCTTCTGTCCGCGGGCGTGCCCGCGTTATTGTGAGAAAGGAGCCCCTGTGGCTGTTAACGAAGAGCTGCTTAAGAAGGTTCTTGAAGAGATTCGCCCCAACCTGCAGGCCGACGGCGGCGATATGGAGTATGTGGGCGTCGACGACGAGGGCGTCGTTAAGCTGGAACTGCAGGGCGCTTGCGCCGGCTGTCCCATGAGCTCGCTGACCCTTTCCATGGGTATCGAGCGCATCCTGAAGGAGCACGTGCCCGGCGTTACCCGCGTCGAGCAGGTCAATGCTTCCGGCGAGGCCGAGGACCTGTACGACGAGTACGCGCCGTTCTAAGATGCGAAAGCTGCGGACGGTACGCTCCGCATAGACGTTACGTCCAAATATGCGCTGCGAGCGCAAGGCCCGCGGCCGCATTTGTATGTAGGGAGCAGGGGGATCGATATGCTCAACGACCTCTACCATATGCTTGACCCCGTTGCGATCTCGGCGGGCCCCATCACGATCTACTGGTACGGTCTGGCCTATGTGGTCGGCGCCCTGCTCACGGCGGTCGTTATGTACCGCACGCAGCGTCGTTGGGGCTTCGACATCACGATCGATGACCTGACGAGCGTCGTGGTCGGTGCGGTCTTTGGCCTTATTATCGGCGCGCGCCTGTTTTACGTCGTCTTTTACGGTGATGGCTACTATTTGGCCCACCCGCTCGAGATCTTTGCCACCAACGAGGGAGGCATGAGCTTCCACGGTGGCCTGGTGGGCGGCATCTTGGGTGGCATCATCGTGTGCCGCATGTACAAGCTCGACGCCTGGACTTTGGCAGACCTCGCGGTCATCGGTGCTCCGCTGGCGCTGTGCCTGGGACGTTGCGCCAACTTTGTCAACGGCGAGCTGTGGGGCAAACCGACCGATCTGCCTTGGGGCGTGGTCTTCGGTGGCACCGCGGGCGATGTGCCGCGCCATCCCTCCCAGCTCTATGAGGCGTTTCTTGAGGGCATCGTGCTCTTTTGCATCCTGCAGGTACTCAGCCGCAAAAAGCCGCCGCTGCCCCAGGGTACGTTTATGGGCGTGTTCGTGATGGGGTACGGCATCGTCCGCTTTCTCGTTGAGTTCGTGCGCGTGCCCGATGCCCAGTTGGGCTATCTGCTGGGCGGCGTCATCACCATGGGTCAGCTGCTGAGCCTGCCGCTCGTGATCGCCGGCCTGGCGCTCATCATCTTCGCCCGTCGCCGCAACCAGCCCCAGCGCGTCTACCTGGACGCCTAACCAAGACCACCACAAAGGGGACAGGCACTTTTGTGGTGGTCTTGCCGAGTTTGATAGGTTTCTAGAAAGGCTTTCGGACTGTGAAGGATTCCGACCTCTCCACAACGGCTGCGCGCGACGCTGCCCGCATCGTCTGGTTTAAGCGCTATCCCGCCAAACAGACGCTCATCGCATTTTTGCTCGCGCTGTTGGCGACCACGGCGTTTTCCATCGATCCCGCCCCGGTGTCGAGCAACGCAGTCTTGGCGATTGACCCCAAAGCCTCGGGCATGCTGTACGTGTGCTACGAGGTGCTCCTCTCGTTTGCCGGTCATACCGACGCGGTCATGCTGCTTGCACTTGCCTGCCTGCTCACCTTGCCGTTTCGCTACGTGTTCTTTGGCCGTGGCGACACCTGGCGTCCATCGATCATTCTGCCGTCGCTGTTCTTCGCCATCTGCATGGTGTTCGGCCGCAGCTACGACCTCACCGACTCGGCCGAGATTGTCCTTGGCGACAAAGCCCGCATCATTTGCGCCTGGATTGGCGGCGCGGGCTGGATGCTCTTGGCGGTCGTTGCCTTCTACCTTGCCTTTGAGTGTCTAGATTGGCTGAGCTCTCGGCGCATTCCGTTTTCCGAGGCGCACTTTGGCCGCGTATGGCGTGTGACTCACGCCGTGCTCTCGGTCCATCCCTTTGCCGGGCCCTTCCTGGTGCTTATGATCGCCTGGGCGCCCACGCTCATCGCTTCGCTGCCTGGCCTTTTTATGGGAGATACGGGCGCGCAGATTCGCCAGTGGTTCAACTATCCCAACGGCACGAGCGACTACCTGCGCCTACTCAACCCCAACGTGCTGCTCAACGGGCATCATCCCGTAGTGCACACGGCCATTATCGGCTCGTGCGTTCAGCTGGGGCTTTCGCTGTTCAACAGCGCTAACGCGGGTCTTGCCATCTATACCTGTGCTCAGTTCGTCATCACGGCCGCCTGCATGGCCTATTCCATTTCGTCGCTGCGCAAACTGGGCGTGAGCCTGCCGGTTCGCGGTGCGATTCTGCTGTTCTTTGCGTTTATGCCGATGTTCTCTAACTACGCGGCGTTGCTCACCAAAGACGTGCTCTTTGCCGACGCGTTTTTGGTGCTGCTGGTGCAGACCGTGAAGCTCGTGGCATGCGGCCTGCCCCGTCGCGATGCTAATGCCGAGCGTGCGGGCGAACAGAGGCCCGTGCTCTTTGCGCGCCATGACTGGCTGCTGCTCGCTCTGGGCGCCATGGGTTCCACGTTCCTGCGCAACGGCGGCCTGGTGTTTCCGCTGGCGGCATGCGTAATCGCGGCGGCGTTTTGCGTATGGGACGTGCATGTGGCTCGTCGTGCAGCCAAGCAGACTGGTGCTGCGCCTTCGGGCGCCATCCCGCGTTTCCGCTGGGTTGGCGTTCTCGCGGTGCTCGCGCTCTGCCTTGCCTCTAATATGTACTTCACCAAGGTCTTTATGCCGGCGCACGATATCACGCCTGGTTCCAAGCGCGAAATCCTCTCGATTCCGTTCCAGCAGACGGCTCGTTTCGTCCAAAAGCACGACGGCCTCAACTCGGGCGTCAACCCCACGGTTAAGGAGGACGGCGCCATCGTGGAGGCTCCTTGCGACGGTTCGGTGACCGACGAAGAGCGTGCCGTGATCGACCGTGTGCTCAAGTACGAGAACCTGGGCTGCCGTTACAACCCGGATAAGTCGGACGCCGTCAAAAATTGCTTTAACGAGTATGCCTCGCAGGAGGACATCAAGGCCTATTTTGAGGTGTGGGCCCAGATGTTCAAAAAGGATCCCGAGTGTTATATCTCGGCGCTCATCAATAACTACTACGGCTACTTTTATCCGAGTGCCCGCGATGCCTTGGTCTACAGCACGGCGCGTAGTGCCGAGATCATGGCGCGTCCCGACAACCTCAAGTACTTCGACTTCCATCCGGTTGACAGCAACGTGGTGCGCTGGTGCGACCACCTGATTAATTTGTACCGTGTGGCGGTGCAGCGTGTTCCCTTTATCTCGCTCACCATGAGCTCGGCCACCTATGTGTGGATCATGATCGCCGTGGTGGTCTACCTGATGCGTCGTCATTCATGGCGTGCGCTGGCGATCTGGGTGCCGCTGTTGGGCGTGCTCGCCGTGTGCCTGATTGGCCCGTGCAACGGCTCGACTTACATGCGCTACCTGTATCCGGTCATCGCCTGCATGCCCTTCGCCATCGGCACCACCGTCACCCGCAGCGACTTCTTCTGGTTCTAATTTGGTGCATTGAGGGTCAGGTTTCTTTGCACCAAAGGGGACATCATCACGACGCCTTCATTTTGGGGTTTATCTCGCAGGCCAGTAGGTATATCATAACGACGTTTGTTTATATTGCCCGAGCATCTGCGCTGGGCTTTAGGTCGAAACCGATAGGAGACACGTATGTCCGGACACTCTAAGTGGGCCACAACCAAGCATCGTAAGGGCGCGCAGGACGCCAAGCGTTCCGCCCTCTTCTCCAAGCTCAGCCGCAACATCACCGTTGCTGCCCGTCTCGGCGGTGACCCGCTGCCCGAGAACAACGCCAGCCTCGCCGCTGCCGTTGCCAAGGCCAAGGCTCAGTCCATGCCTAAGGACAAGATCAAGTCCGCTATCGACAAGGCTTTTGGTTCGGGTGCCGACGCTGCCGTCTACGAGAACATCGTGTACGAGGGCTATGGTCCCGCCGGTGTCGCCGTCTACGTCGACTGCCTGACCGACAACCGCAACCGTACCGCCGCTGATGTCCGTTCCGCCTTCTCCCACGCTGGCGGCAACCTGGGCACCTCCGGCTCCGTCGCCTTCCAGTTTGAGCGTAAGGGCCAGATCGTCGTCGCCAAGGAGATCCTGGACGAGAACGCCAAGAAGGAGACCATGATCGCCAACGGTGCTGCCGGTGACGAGGATGAGTTCATGATGGCCATCGCCGAGGCCGGTGGCGAGGACTACGAGGATGCCGGCGAGGAGTGGATCGTCTGGACTACTGCCAACGAGGTCATGGCTGTCTCCAAGGCGCTCGAGGAGCAGGGCGTCCAGGTCAAGGGCTCCGAGACCACCATGGTCCCGACCACCCCGACCGAGGTCTCCGGCGCCGACGCCAAGAAGGTTCAGCGCCTCATCGACCGTCTTGAGGAGCTCGACGACGTCCAGGATGTTTACAGCACCATGGACATGACCGACGAGGTCATCGCTGCCCTCGAGGAGGAGTAGCGCCCGCACGGGTTAAGCCGTGCATATCTGGGCATAATGAAGCGAGCATGCAAGCCTCGTGGAATAGATGAGCCGGATCCGCGTGCGTATGGCACCGGACCCGGCTCTTTTATAATGATGCGAACCGTTTTGCATTCTGTGGACCGAAACCTGAAGGGAGCGCCACGTGCGCGTACTCAAACGAGCCCTAGCGATCGTGTATCTTGCCGCCGCCATCGTGGCGCTGGGTACGCTTGTCTGCCAGTTCTGGGGACCGTATACGTATCGCTTTATGCTGCTGCTGCGCGACACCATGCCTCGCGTTGTCGTTACGGTGTGCGCCGCTATCGTGGCGCTTGGCGTGCTCATCGGTTTTTTCCGCCTGATGTTCGCGCGTCGCGAGCCGTCCTGCGTGCATCCGGCAGGGGAGCGCAATATCGAGGTCACGCTCGCAGCGCTTTCCTCGTGCGCCCGTGCCGCGGCGGAGTGCGATGATCGCGTGATGGTTGAGCATATCGAGGCGCGCGTTCAAGGCTCCGACGAGTCGCGCGTTCGTTTTAAGGTCGAGGCCATTGCGCTCGATGATAAGGACGTTGCCGCTCTTGCCATCTCGATGCAGCAGCGCATCGAGAAGGCCTGCGACACCATGCTCGGCGCGCCGGGCACGACCGCGCGCGTCCGTTTTTTGCCGTCCAAGACTACCGTCCAGACCGTGGAGGTTTCCGGTGAGTGATACCAACCAAAACAAGACCGCCCATACGCCGCGCTTGACGATCGACCAGAACGCTACGCCGGCAGGCGAGTCCGCCGACACCAAGCCCGAGGCCGGCGAGCAGCACGACAGCGCCGCCAACGACTTTGACGAGGCCATGGGTCTCATCAAAGGTACGGGCGCTGCTATCTGGAGCTACGCCGTGCGCCACCCCAACACTACGCTCGGCGCCTTGGCAGGCTTTATCCTCGCCGTGCTGGTACTTACGTTGGGCCTGTGGGACACGCTCGTCATCGCATTCTTTGTGCTGATCGGCGCCGTAATCGGCCAGATTCGCGACGGCGAGAACGGTATCGTCAACTTCTTTGGCCGTCTGTTTAACGGCCGCTAATATGTATTCGACTGTCGCATCCGCGGCAGGCATAAGGAGGAACCATGGCTTTTAATACGAAGGTCGATGTAGCCGATACCGAGCTCGAGGAGAACGAGGCGGTCGTCGCCGAAGCTGAGGATGTAGAACTCGAAGGTCAGTCCCTCGCCGAGACAGAGGCAGAGTCCGATGCGGACGAGGACGACGAGGAAACGGACGAGTCCGAGGACTCGCTGACCTATTCCAACGGCGTGATCGAGAAGATCGTCGCCATGGCCACCCGCGAGGTGCCGCATGTTCTGGGCATGAAGGGTAACCTTATGCACTTTGTGCAGGAACAGTTTGGTGCCGAGAACCTGACCAAGGGCGTGACGGTCGAGGTCACCGATGACAACCGCGTGGTCGTCAACATCTCGGTCATCATCGAGTATGGCGCCTATGCGCCTGCGATCTTTGACGACGTTAAGGCGCGCGTCACCGAGCGCCTTGCCGCGATGACCGGCCTTGAGGTGGCGGGCGTCAACCTGCGCATCGAGGATGTCATCACCCCCGAGGAGTACGAGCACCGCACCAGCCAGCACGAATAACCTTCCAAAAAGGGATAGGTTTATTTTTGCAGGTTTTACCTGCGAAAACGCCAAACGGTCGACAGCGCAAGCAAAAGCGCGGTCGACCGTTTTCTATATAGCCTCGATCTAGTCATACCGCTCGTCTAACTAAGGGTTGCAATCTTCGCGTTCCGCGTTACCCTAATGGGCGCATTGTTTCCAAATTGTTAACGAGGGGTTGCCGTAATGGCCGACGAACACGAGACCGAAAGCAAGGCATGGGCGATTGAAGCCGCTGCGGCAGAGGCGGCGTCGCGTGCCGCCGAGGAGGTGCATCGTCCTCCGGTGGTGCCGATGGAGCGCGTCGTCGGTCGCGAGGATATCGAACGTGGCGAGCGCGCCGGCCGCAAGCGCAGCCAGGAGCCAGGCTTTCCGCGCTTTTTTGCCGAGCTCAATCTGGGCCTGATCCTCACGGCCTTCGCCATCGTGGCCTTTAAAACCCCCAATCACTTTGCCTTCGGCGG
>CABUOF010000022.1 GCA_902493125.1 uncultured Collinsella sp.
AACCGAGGCAAATCTGCTCGACCTTATGGGTGTGGCGAAGATGCAGTTCGTCATTCCCGTGTACCAGCGAGTTTACTCGTGGAGTGTAAAAGAGTGCGAGGTGCTTTGGGATGACGTCATGCGAGCGGGTCGTGATGGCGTATCGCACTTCGTGGGGTCGATGCTCTATATCCCCGAGTCCGAGAGTTCTGCCACGAGCATTTCGCGCGTGCTTCTGATTGACGGGCAGCAGCGCATGACGACGTTTTCGTTGATGATTGCTGCCTTGGCTGACTATCTGGAGGGTAATCCCGACAAGGCCGGCTTCCTTGGCGATCTCAAGATCTCAGCGCTGCGGAAGAACTACCTCTTTAACGATGATGACTACAACGGTCTGGCGCGCTACAAGTTGGTGCTCTCGCAGGACGATAAAGAGACGCTGTTCTCCATCGTGTCTGGGTCTCCCGTGCCAGATGAAAAATCGGATCGCATTGTCGAGAACCATGCGTTCTTCCGTGAAAAGATGCACGGGAAATCATTCGACCCTGCAAGGCTTTGGGCGGGACTAAACCGTGTGCAGGTCATCGACACTAAGCTCACCGCTGGCGTTGATAATGCCCAGCTCATATTTGAGTCCATGAACTCCAAGGGTAAGCCGCTCACGCCTATTGACCTCATTCGTAACTACGTTCTTATGTCGCTTCCCAACGACGAGCAGACCAAGCTTTACGAGGGTTACTGGCATCCGCTCGAGCGTTTGTTCGGAAAGGGCGGCGAGGAAGAGTTCAATGCATTTATCTGGTACTGGCTGTGGCTCAAGGTTCCCAATAGGATGCCAAAGGAGAACGAAGCCTACCATGAGTTCAAACGCTATTTCGCCGACGACTACGATGGGGATACCGAGGACCTGCTGAAGGAACTCCGCGAATATGCGCAAAGATATGCCAGGTTGTTCCTTGGCAAGGAGAAAGACGATGGCCTGCACCAAGTATTCGGCAGAATCGTAAGCCTTGATGTGAAGCAGATCAGGCCTCTTTTGATGCTGCTTTACTCGGTTTACGAGGGAAATATGTTGAACCGCAATGCGTTTCTCCGTATCTGCGAGACCATCGAGTCGTTTCTGTTCAGGCGGGCGGTTTGCGGCAGGCTTACCACGGGTCTAAATAATTTCTTTGCCGGCATGTATCGCAATCTTGAGCAACAGGACGATATAGAGGAGTACGTTACGGCGATGCTCCTTATCCACAGTAGCGGTATGACTGCGTACTTCCCGACAGACGAGCATTTTGTCGAGGAGTTTAAGACGCGTGACTGCTACAACCGCTTCTCCAAAAAGCGCTATTACCTGGAGCGCATGGAGAACTGGCACCACCCGAAGGAGTCCATCTCGGCTGACGATTACCAGATCGAGCACGTCATGCCCCAGACGATTGATGATGAGCACGGCTGGAAGGAATCGCTTGGCGAGAACTGGGAAGACGTCCACGACAGGCTGTGCAATAACTTGGGAAATCTAACGCTGACGGGCTACAACCAGGAGTACTCAAACCGGTCGTTCTCGGACAAGCTCAATCTTCCTGGCGTGGGGCTTAAGTGCAGTCCGCTCCACCTGAACAAGTCGATCGCCTCGCATGAAAAATGGGGCGAGGCGGAGATTGGGCAGCGCGCGGACGAGCTGGCGAAAGAGGCATGTGAGATATGGAAATATCCCGACCTTCCGGCAGATGTCGTCGACAAGTACCGTCCTTCTCGTGGGGAGTCTGACGAGGCTCCTGTCTGGACTTTGCAGGAGAATCACCCCACTTTTGCTGAAGGCGGACTCAACCAGAAACTTTTCGATGAGGTACGCGAGTCCGTTCTGAGTGGTAACCCTTCGTGGGAGTCCTATATAGCCAAGTACTATGTGGGCTTCAGGTCGGGCAAGCGAAAACTGCATGCCGTGCTAGAAGGCAGGACCAGCAACGGTGGTTGGATTGCCGTCGGCCTGGCAAAGAGTGTGGATGATCTAACGGATCCAGAGGACATATGCCAGGACAAACGCACACAGGGTGGATTTGGCCCGGGCCTACCAACCTATGTTGCCCTTCGGAATGCCGATGACATTCCCGCGGTACTCGATCTTATAAAGCAGTGCTAGGCAAGGGCCGGGAATCTAATTCTCGGCCCTTGCCATCTCGGAATTGCCGATGGCTTATCTGCCCGTTTACACCCCCGCAATCCCGCGTGCCGCACTCAGCAGCTCGTACTCCCTCTGGCTCCACTGGTGCAGCTCGGACGCGCGTACGGCGTCGCGGCACAGGTCCAGGAACACCTCAGCTCCCTCACAGAAGCACTCGCGGGCAAAGTCGCCCGAGCCGCTTGCGACACACGCGCTGTCGGCAAAGAGCTTCCAACTAGACGGCTCACGCAAGTCGTCTCCGAACAACTTGATCTGCAGAACAAGTGGGCCGCCAGCGGCACATGGCCCTTCTTCCAACGCCTGCACCGTAAAGCGCATCTGGAGGGACAGAGTATAAAATCCGGAAAAGTGTCGAAATAGGCACCCCCAAACTTCGGAAAAGTGTCAAATTCGATAGGCAAATTATCCGGAAAAGTGTAGCTGGATGACAAAACAGCACTTAGAAGCCGGTGCTGGATGCGGGATCCAGCGGCCGCCTTCAGCTCTCGCTACTCGTCGTCTCCGTCGTTGGGGTCGCCCTTGAGGGTGTTGATGTCCAGGTACTGGTTATCGTCCTCTTTTTGCTGGGTTTCCGACTCCGCTTGGGTGGGGCCGCGGAACAGCTGGAATCCCTCAAACGCAATGACGCCGAGCAGGGCAATGACAATGGCGATAAAGGCAACCTTGACTGCCTGCGGAAATTCCGAGAAACGCAGCGCCTTTTCCTTGGCGTAATAATCGGCGAAGCGCTCTTCGCCCGTGCTTTTGGTATAAGCCGGTGCGGACGCGGCCTCCGGGTCATATTCCGGTGCGGGCGTGGCAGCGTACGGATCGTTGAGATAATCGCTCGATGCGGTGCCATAATCCTCGGTCTCGATGCGACCGTTGCCAGCATAGCCATCGGAATAATCGGAATATGCCGCACCGCCCTCATAGTCCGCGGCGCTCGTGTTGGCGGCAAAAAGCGGGTTAACTGGAACATCGAGCGCCGGCATGCCGGTAGAGGTCTTGTCCAGATCGGCTGCAGCCCAGGAATCGTAGGCAACTTGATGGGCAACGGGCTCATCGAGCCTTGCGACCGGAGGCTTGCGTGCCGCAGGAACAGGCAACTGCTGGGCGCTGTACATAACAGTGCTGTCGGCCGATTTGCCCTGCGTCGCTGCAGCGAGAAATGCCGCCGTCTCGGACGGGTCGCTTGCGGGGCGGGGAGCGGGCGTGGGCGCCGAAGTGGGTGCGGGCGTAGGCGCGGGCGCCGAAACAGGCGACTGCGCAGGAGTCGGCGCAGATGCGGGCTTAGGCGCAAGTGCGGGATTGGGGTTTGACGGGCGAGCCCCGCCGCCCATGAGTTCGTCGGCGGTCCACGGGCGATCATCCATCACGTCGTCAAGGCTTAGCGAAAACAGGTCGTCTTCACCCTCATCGAACATGCGGTGCACATGTCCACCAATTGCCGGAATCAATCCGCGACCGGTGCATGATGCCTTGCTCAACGCCATTCTGTTCCATCCTTTCGAAATACTAATGACATCGATTATATGGAACTTCCCAAGCGGCCCGGTCTTGGATTCGTGCTTTCCAGAACTCGCACCCAAAAGGGGAGGGGCAATCCAGGCGAGTGCCTACTTGTCGCCGGCCGCCGCCTTGGCCTCATTGAGGTAGCTATAGAAGCTGTACTTGGAGATGCCAAAGAACTCGCAGGCGCGCTCGCTCGACTTGGAAATGAGGAAGGCGCCGCGACGGTCGAGGTAGCCAATGGCACGAATGCGCTCGTCTTTGGTCATGAGTGCCGCGGGCTTGCCCACAAACTGCTCGCACTCGTGCAGCAGGTCCTCGAGCAGGTCGCCGATGTTCTTGGTAATGGGCTCGGGCTCGGTATAGCCCGTGCCGCCGGTGCCGGTAAAGGCGTCGAGCGAACGCTCAAAAGCCTTCATAAGCGTAATGTCAAAGTTGATGCCCAAAATGCCGACGGGCTTGCCTTCGTCGTTGCGGATAAAGATGGTCGAGGACTTGAGCAGCTTGCCATCGGTGGTTTTAGTGAGGTACGGCTCGCGGTCGTGTACGTCGGTGCTGCCCTCGTGCATGGACTCAAACACAATATGGCTGGGGCCGTCACCCAGTTTGCGCCCGCTGACGTGGCCGTTTTCGATCACTACGATGGAGTGGTCCACGTCCTCGGTCTCCAGATCGTGGACGACGACTTCGCAGTTGGGGCCAAATTGGAGCGCCAGGCCGTGTGCGAGGCGCTTGTAAAACTCAATCTGTGCGGGGGTCATGGGTGCCTTCCTAAAAATTAGTTTGGGCACACTTTGCCATAAACCACATCTGTTCGCAAACAAATCCATCAACAAGGCAATTCATGACCGTTCGGCGGCGAAAAAGTACCGATTACGGCAACAAACAATTTGTTAGGTTTGCCAATCAAAAAGTGTGATAGAACAGTGCTAACAAACTTTTTGTTTGGCATCCACATAAAAGTTCAGTCGCATGAATGGGAATGGGCTGAAACGCGTATGCGGGAGCCGGCAAGAGAGGACTTAAGGAGTTCACCGTATGGCCGATAAGATCCAGTGGGCGGGCAACACGATGCCCAAGAGCGATGACAAGCACTTGGGAATCATGAGTCTCGACCACGTGAAGAAGGCCCGCGCCTTCCACCAGTCGTTCCCCCAGTACACCGTCACTCCGCTTGCCCGCCTGGACGGCCAGGCTGCGCGCCTGGGTCTGTCCAACCTGTGCGTTAAGGACGAGAGCTATCGCTTTGGCCTCAACGCCTTTAAGGTTCTGGGCGGTTCGTTTGCCATGGCCAACTACATTGCCGACGAGACCGGCAAGGACGTTGCCGAGTGCACCTTCGATTACCTGACTTCCGATCAGCTGGTCAAGGACTTTGGCCAGGCTACCTTCTTTACCGCCACCGACGGCAACCATGGCCGCGGTGTGGCATGGGCTGCCAACAAGCTGGGCCAGAAGGCCGTCGTGCACATGCCCAAGGGTTCCACCAAGCCCCGCTTTGATAACATCGCCGCCGAGGGCGCAACGGTGACCATCGAAGAGGTCAACTACGACGAGTGCGTGCGCATGGCCGCTGCCGAGGCCGACGCCTGCGAGCGCGGCGTCATCGTTCAGGACACCGCCTGGGAGGGCTACGAGAAGATCCCGTCCTGGATCATGGAGGGTTACGGCACCATGGCTTCCGAGGCTGCCGAGCAGCTGCGCGAGATGGCCATCAACCGCCCGACGCACGTGTTTGTCCAGGCTGGCGTGGGTTCGCTCGCCGGCGCCGTGGTGGGCTACTTCACCAACCTGTATCCCGATAACCCGCCCACCTTCGTCGTGGCTGAGTGCGCGCCTGCCGCCTGTCTGTACAAGGGCGCTGCCGCCGGCGACGGCGATCCGCGCATCGTGGACGGCGACATGCCCTCCATCATGGCCGGTCTGTGCTGCGGCGAGCCCAACATTCTGGGCTGGGATATCCTGCGCAACCACGTCACCGCCTTCGTGTCCTGCCCCGACTGGGTCACCGCTCGCGGCATGCGCACCCTGGGCGCTCCCGAGAAGGGCGACCCGCGCGTCATCTCCGGCGAGTCCGGCGCTGTGACCACCGGCCTGGTCGAGACCCTCATGCTCGATCCCGAGTACGCCGAGCTCAAGGAACTCATCGGCCTGGACAAGACGAGCTCCGTGCTCTGCTTCTCCACCGAGGGCGACACCGATCCCGACCAGTATCGCCGCATTGTTTGGGAAGGCGAATATCCCACTTGCTAATCGTTGGGGCGGAGTAAATAGGTATCGCTCCGCCACCTCACAGGTAGATTCCTTCGTTTGAAAGGTTATGAACAATGGCTAAAGAACTCGATTTCGACGCTATCAAGGCTGCTGCTGAGTCCCATCGTGCTGATATGACTCGCTTCCTGCGCGCTATGATCTCCCATCCCTCTGAGTCTTGCGAGGAGGGTGAGGTTGTTGCCTGCATCAAGGCCGAGATGGAGAGCCTTGGTTATGACGAGGTCAAGGTCGACGGCCTGGGCAACGTCATGGGCTTTATGGGCGAGGGCGACAAGATCATCGCCATCGACTCTCACATCGACACCGTCGGCATCGGCAACATCGAGAACTGGGACGCCGATCCCTATGAGGGCTACGAGACCGACGAGATCATCTACGGCCGCGGCGGCTCCGACCAGGAGGGTGGCATGGCTTCCGCTACCTACGCAGCCAAGATGATGAAGGACATGGGCCTCATCCCCGAGGGCTACAAGATCATGGTCGTCGGCACCGTCCAGGAAGAGGACTGCGACGGCATGTGCTGGCAGTACATCTACAACAAGGACGGCATTAAGCCCGAGTTCGTCATTTCCACCGAGCCCACCGACGGCGGCATCTACCGCGGTCACCGCGGCCGCATGGAGATCCGCGTGGATATGCACGGTGTGTCCTGCCACGGCTCCGCTCCCGAGCGCGGCGACAACGCCATCTACAAGATGGCCGACATCATCGCCGACGTCCGCGCCCTCAACAACAACGGCTGCGACGAGTCGACCGACATCAAGGGTCTCGTCAAGATGCTCGACCCCAAGTACAATCCCGAGCACTTCGAGGACGCCCGCTTCCTGGGCCGCGGCACCTGCACCGTCAGCCAGATCTTCTACACCAGCCCCAGCCGCTGCGCCGTGGCCGATTCCTGCGCCATCTCCATCGACCGTCGCATGACCGCCGGCGAGACCTGGGAGTCCTGCCTGGACGAGATCCGCAACCTGCCGGCCGCCAAGAAGTACGGCGACGACGTGAAGGTCTCCATGTACATGTACGACCGTCCGTCCTGGACCGGCGAGGTCTACGAGACCGAGGCTTACTTCCCCACGTGGATCAACAAGGAGACCGCTCCGCACGTCAAGGCCCTCGTCGACGCCCACAAGGCCATGTTCGGTGACGAGCGCATCGGCTGCGAGCCCAGCATGGACAAGCGCACCGGTCGCCCGCTGTGCGACAAGTGGACCTTCTCCACGAACTGCGTTTCCATCCAGGGCCGCTACGGCATCCCCTGCGTGGGCTTTGGCCCGGGTGCCGAGTCTCAGGCTCATGCTCCCAACGAGGTCACCTACAAGGACGACTTGGTCACCGCTGCCGCCATGTATGTGGCTGCCCTGAACCTCTACGATCCGAGCCAGGCCGATGGCGACGCCACCGTGTTCCGCGCCGGTCTGACCAACAACAAGATCGACTAGTCCCATTCCTCGATTTTGTTGAGCCGGGGACAGTTTATGCCTCCGGCGCCTCCTGTTGACTTGGGGCCCGCGGTCGTTATCTCCCATGCTTCCTCAACGGTGGCGGGTCCTCGTCATGGTGCTCTGCATGTTCTAGCCACACGCGCATGCCGGAGCACATCTACTCACTGCGATCGTTTCATCTTTAGAAAGGACATTTCCATGGACGCTAAGTTTACCGAGCTCGTCGAGCAGCTGAACGGCCTCGATTTTAAGGGTATGTACGGCAGCGACTTCCTGCACACCTGGGACAAGACCACCGATGAACTCAAGGCTCTCTACATCGTCGCCGACGCACTGCGCGAGCTGCGTGAGAACAACGTTTCGTCCAAGATCTTCGACTCGGGCCTGGCCGTCTCCCTGTTCCGTGACAACTCCACCCGTACGCGCTTCTCCTTCTCTAAGGCCGCCAACCTGCTCGGCCTCGAGCTGCAGGACCTGGACGAGAAGAAGTCCCAGATTGCTCACGGCGAGACCGTCCGCGAGACCGCTACCATGATCTCCTTCATGGCCGATGTCATCGGCATCCGCGACGACATGTACATCGGCAAGGGCGACGCCTACATGGCCGAGGTCTCCGAGTCCGTGCAGCAGGCTTACGAGGACGGCGTTCTGGATCACCGTCCCACGCTCATCTCCCTGCAGTCCGATTCCGACCACCCCACGCAGTCCTCTGCCGACATGCTCTACCTCATCAACGAGTTTGGCGGCCTCGAGAACCTCAAGGGCAAGAAGGTTGCCGTCACCTGGGCCTATTCGCCCTCTTACGGCAAGCCGCTGTCCTGCCCGCAGTCGCTGATCAGCCTGCTGCCCCGCTTTGGCATGGACGTCACCCTGGCTCACCCCGAGGGCTACGACCTCATGCCCGAGGTCGTCGAGCGCGCCAAGGGCTATGCCGCCGAGTCCGGCACCACCTTTAAGCAGGTCAACACCATGGCCGAGGCCTTCGAGGGCGCCGACATCGTGATCCCCAAGAGCTGGGCTCCGTTTGCCGCCATGGAGAAGCGTACCAACCTGTACGCCGAGGGCGACGACGCCGGCATCGCAGCGCTCGAGAAGGAGCTGCTCGCCCAGAACGCCACCCATCAGGACTGGTGCTCCACGACCGAGCTCATGGAGAAGACTGCCAACGGCCAGGACACCATCTTTATGCACCCGCTGCCCGCCGACATCTCCGGTGTCTCCTGCGAGCACGGCGAGGTTAATGCCGACGTCTTCGACATGCACCGCGTGGGCATGTACAAGGAGGCCAGCTACAAGCCGTACGCCATCGCTGCCATGATGTTCCTGCAGAAGGTTGCCGATCCCGCCGCTACCCTCAAGGCCCTCGACGAGCGCAACACCGCCCGTTGGCTCCAGGCCTAAAGCCGGGTTGAGGTAAGCCATGTAAAGGGGGCGCTCTGCCAACCGGCGGGGTGCCCCTTTTTGCATCGCGGGCGTGCGGGATAAGCGCTCTCGATGTGGATGCCCGCGGCGCCAGTTATGGGTACGATGGTTTCAGGGGAGGTATCACCATGAAACTTGGATGCGTCATTATGGCTTCGGGCGAGGGCAAGCGGTTTGGCTCTAACAAGATGCTTGCCGATATCTATGGCGAGCCGCTGATTGCCCGGACCATCGATTCGGTTCCCCGGGGCTTTGACGTCGTGGTTTCGACGCGTTGGCCCGAGGTCGCCCAGATTTGCGAGGACAAGCATTGCCCGTGCGTGCTGCACGATGGCGAGCTGCGCAGCGATAGCGTCCGTGCGGGCCTTTCGTGGGGAGTCGAACGCAACTGGAAAGGTTGCCTCTTTTTGCCGGGCGACCAGCCTCTCGTGAGTTCGGATTCTTTTGAGGCTATGGTTCGTGCATTTGACGAGCGTGGCCGCAGGCATCCGGTGCGTCTTGCGTGCAACGGTGAGCCTTCGAGTCCGGTGCTCTTTCCGGCGGAATTGTTCGATGCGCTCATACGTCTTGAGGGCAAGGACGGCGGCGGTTCGATCCTCAAGGACCGTACCGATGTGGTGCTGGTCGAGGCGCGTGCCTACGAGCTGTGGGACGTCGATACCGCCAAGGGACAGCAACGCATAACGGAGCATATCGCCGCCTGCTCGTATTTTGATCGCGTGGCCAACTGCATCAATCAATAAGGAGCAATTATGATCATCATCAAAAACGGCGCCCTCGTGACGCTCCAGGGGCTTCGCCGCGCTGATCTTGCCATGGATGGCGATAAGATTGTGCGGATTGCCGCGGCGATTGAGCCTGTCGAGGGCGATACCGTCCAGGACGCCACCGACTGTTGGGTGTTCCCCGGCTTTATCGACGGCCACACGCACATGCAGTGCTGGACTGGCATGGATTGGACGGCCGATAGCTTTGAGACCGGTACGCGTGCGGCTGCCTGCGGCGGTACGACGACCATCGTGGACTACGCGACGGCCGATCGCGGCGTGACCATGCCCGATGCCTTGGCCGAGTGGCATCGCCGCGCCGACGGAACCTGCACGGCCAACTACGCCTTTCATATGGCACTCGCCGAGTGGAACGAGCGCAACCGCGCCGATCTTTCGGCCATGCGCGAGGCGGGCGTATCGTCGTTCAAGACCTACTTTGCCTACGATCATCTGCGCCTGGACGACGCCGAGACGCTCGAGGTGCTGGAGGAGCTCAAGCGCCTGGGCGGTATCCTGTGCGTGCATTGCGAGAACGGCACGTTGGTGAATGAACTGCAGAAGCGCGTGTACGAGCAGGGGATTCATGGGCCCGAGGGACATGCGCTCAGCCGTCCGGATGTGTGCGAGGCCGAGGCCGTGAGCCGTCTGTTGTATCTGGCGCACCTGGCCGGCGACGCCCCAGTCAACGTGGTGCACCTTTCGACCAAGTTGGGGCTCGAGGCCATTCGCGCTGCCAAAGCGCGCGGGCAGAAGAACATCTATGTCGAGACCTGCCCTCAGTATCTGATGCTCGACGATACTTGCTACTTGGAGCAGGGCGAGGACGGCTTTGCGGGCGCCAAGTACGTGATGAGCCCGCCGCTGCGCCATGCCGGTGACCGTGCCGCGCTACGCGAGGCGCTTGTGGCCGGCGAGATCGATACGATTGCGACCGATCATTGCAGCTTTAACCTGCACGGGCAAAAGGACCGCGGGCGCGACGATTTCCGCGCGATTCCCAACGGCGGGCCCGGCGTGGAACATCGTCCCGTCGCGATTGCCACGAGCTTTGAGGGCCAGCTGGGCCCCGAGGATCTGTGCCGCTTGATGAGCGAGAACCCGGCGCGCGTTTTTGGCATGTATCCGCGCAAGGGCTGTCTTGCCGAGGGCTCCGACGCCGATGTGTGCGTGTGGGATCCCAAGGCGCGCTGGACGATCAGTGCCGCGACGCAGCATCAGGCCGTGGACTACACGCCGCTCGAGGGTTTTGAGGCACATGGCCGCGCCAAGGCTGTGTTTGTGAACGGCGTGCTGGCTGCGCGCGACGGCGAGCCCACCGGAGCCCAACCCGGCCGCTACGTTCCCCGCTAGCAGCAAAGATGCCGTGTCCCCTCCTCAGTTGCGGTGAAATACGGACTGTTTGGCCGCCCGACGGCCGCAAACAGTCCGTATTTCACCGCAACTGAGGAGATGGGGCCGGCTACTTGAGGCTGCTGGCGACGACGGGGCGGTCGAGAGCTGCCTCGAAGCGGTCGGCCATCGTGGGGTCGCTGAGCGTGTCGACTTGGTTGAGCATGACGCGTGCGGTGCTGAGTTTCAGCGCCTGCATCTCGGCATTGAGCACCATGGCGACGCGCTCGGGCGTGGCGATGTCGGTGAGCTCGCAGCCGCAACGCTCGCAAAAGAGCTCGGGGCGGTGGACGGCTTCGTTGATGGGCTTGCCGAACCCCGAGGCGCCGACGATCCAGACGATGTTGGCCGTGCCAGAGGGAATCACCGGCTCCCAGGCGGCGTGCGCCTTGAGCGGGAGCCGCTTGCTGCCGTCCGCCTCGGCCAGGACGTAGTCAAAGCGCTGCGCCAGCTGGTCGAGCGGCTCGGCAGGGGAGGAGAACTTGCCTGTCTGGGGGTCCAAGACACCTGTCTGGCAGATGCTTCCCCGCACAAGCCCCGCGCAGGCCTCGCAGGTGCAGCCTAGGGCGTGTGAGGCACCTGGCTTCCAGGGCGCGGCGTCCAGGCGACGGCTCGACCCGTCCCACGGCACGCCGGCGACGGGGAACATGCGCGTGGTGGTGCAGAGGAGCACGCGGCCGCCAGCGCGCATAAGCTCAAGGCCGAGCGTCTTCAGCAAGGTCGACTTGCCTCCACTGCCGATAATTGCAGTAATGCCCGGCTCGATCTTGAGCGCGGAGGCAAGGTTTCCGCTCGTCGTTTCCATCTGTTCACCGCCGTATAATACTGTGATAATAAATAATCATCAGAGTAGCGGTCGAACCGCATTTGCTCTGCTCAAACCGTAGCACAGGGAGGTGTCCCGGGAATGCTCGTTTATGTTCGCGGCGCCGGCGATATCGCCACGGGCGTCGCCGCTCGCTTGGTGCGCGCCGGCGTGTCGGTCGTTATGGCCGATATCGCGGTTCCCACGTGCATCCGCCGCACAATCAGTTTTTGCGAGGCTATTCGCTTGGGCGAGGTCGAGGTCGAGGGCATTCGCGCTCGCTTGGCACAGACGCCGGCAGAGGCGCTTGCAATTACCGAGGCTGGAGACGTCGCCGTTGTGGTGGACCCCCAGGCCAAGATGCTCGGCGAGCTGAAACCCGCTGCCGTGGTCGACGCGATTCTGGCTAAGCGCAACCTGGGTACCACGCGCGACATGGCGCCTGCCGTCATCGCCGTGGGGCCGGGCTTTACCGCGCCGGTTGACTGCGACGCCGTGGTCGAAACCATGCGCGGGCATTTCCTGGGCCGTGTCATTACCCAGGGTTCGCCCCAACCCAACACGGGCGTGCCGGGCATTATCGCTGGCTATGGCAGAGAGCGCGTTATCCACAGCCCCGCCGCCGGCGTGTTTCGGTCCGACCGTGCGATCGGCGACATCGTGAGCGCCGGAGACGTGATTGGCTACGCGGGCGATTCGCCCATGTGCACGCAGATCGATGGCTGTCTGCGCGGGCTTTTGGCGAACGGTGTGCAGGTGACTGAGGGCTTTAAATGCGCCGATGTCGATCCGCGCGGCGATGCCAGCTATATCAACTACATTTCGGACAAGGCGACGTCGGTCGGCGGCGGTGTGCTCGAGGCACTCGCCATGCTCATCGGTGTATTCCAGGGATAGGAAATTGCAATGGAAAAGCTCGATGTTGTGAATGCGGCGCTTGCCGCCCTGCGTGCTGGCGAGACGTGCGAGCTCGTGGTCGTGGCCGGCACGGCGGGGTCGTCACCGCGCGGTGTGGGCGCATGGATGGCCGTCTTTGCCGATGGCAGCCAGGCGGGCACTATCGGCGGCGGCAAGATTGAGCTCTTTGCGCTGGATGAGGCGCGCGAACTCCTGAGCGCGGGACAGTCGCGTCTGGTCCGCTACACCATGGGCGGCGAGAACTCCGATACCGGCATGATCTGCGGCGGAGCCATTTGCCTGTGCTATCTGCATCTGGATGCGACCCAGGCACCGTTGTTCCAGGAAATTGCCGACGTCTTGGTCTATCGGCGCATCGGCGACTTCGTCATCGACTTTGAGCCGTTTATCGCGAGCGCGTTCGAGGGCGATGTAGCCGAGTACCATGGCGAGGAATCGCGCCGCACCATTGCAGGCTGCCCCGGGCTTTCGCTGGTGGAGGAGGGGAGTAAGGTCACCTACACCAACGCGGCCTCTGAGATTCCCGCGGCGCACATCGAGACGCTCTGCCCCGAGGGCCTGACCTATATCTTTGGCTGCGGCCACGTGGGCGCCGCGACGGCGCGCGTGCTCACGGCGGCGGGCTTTGCCGTCGTGGCCTGCGATGACCGCCCCGGCACGTTGACGCCCGAATGGGTGCCCGGTGTCTACGATCGTCGCCTGGTCGATTACAAGAACCTGAGCGAGCTGTGCCCCATCGGTCCGCGCGACCTGGTGGTCGTGGCCACAGCAGGCCACAAGTCCGATATCGACGTGGTGATTCAGGCCATGCGCGCCAAACCCGCCTATCTGGGTTGCTTGGGCTCGTGCCGCAAGACGGCCTTTGTGCGTGCCCGCCTGGAGCAGGAAGGTTTTACGCAGGACCAGATCGACGAGCTGCACCTTCCGATCGGCGTTGCCATCGAGGCCGAGGACCCCAAGGAGATCGCCATCTCCATCGCCGCCGAGATGATCCACCTGCGCCGCACCAAACTCGTCCCCCGCAAGCGCTAATCGCATCCCCACCAATAAGTTGCGGTGAAATACGGACTGTTTAAGCCTGTTAGGCCGCCAAACAGTCCATATTTCACCGCAACTGCTTTTTGGGATCCATTTGTGCGGGGGAGTTGTGGAGTTGTGCAGGCAGACGAGGTTTTTCTGGAAATACGCTCCCGATGCGCGTATAGTACCGATTGTTTTGTCGGCTCCTGCTGCGTCGAGTCCAAACCGCAAAATGCCATGAGCGGTGCGGATGCAGTCAGGAGGCACGAGGACAACCCACCGTGGCCACGCCCCGTGCTTAAAACCCCAAGAAGGAGTGAACAATGGCAGAAGAGAAGTATGTGCCGCGTCTGAAGACCAAGTACAACAACGAGGTCAAGCAGCAGCTTCAGGACAAGTTCCAGTACGAGAACGTCATGATGATCCCCAAGTTTGAGAAGATCGTCGTGAACATGGGTGTCGGCGAGGCCGCTACCGATTCCAAGGCCATCGACGGTGCCGTGCGCGACCTGCGCGCCATCACCGGCCAGCAGCCGATGATCACCCGTGCCCGCAAGTCCATCGCTACCTTCCGCCTGCGCGCTGGTATGCCGATCGGCTGCAAGGTTACCCTGCGTGGCGACCGTATGTGGGAGTTCTTCGATCGTCTGACCTCCGTCGCGATCCCCCGTATCCGCGACTTCCGTGGCATTTCCGCCAAGAGCTTCGACGGCCGTGGTAACTTCTCCATGGGCGTCACCGAGCAGCTCATCTTCCCCGAGATCGACTTCGACTCCGTCGATCACCAGCGCGGTATGGACATCACTTTCGTGACCACCGCCAATACCGATGAGGAGGCCAAGGCCCTTCTGGACGCCTTCGGTTTCCCGTTCAAGAAATAGGTTCACCTGCCCTATAAGCGCCGTTCCCACAAGGGGGCGGCGCTTGGGGCGAACAATACTCTATGTGAGGAGGATATAAGTGGCTAAGACATCGATGATCGTCAAGTGCAATCGCAAGCAGAAGTTCTCTACTCGTGAGTACACGCGCTGCCAGCGCTGCGGCCGTCCGCACTCTGTGTACCGCAAGTTCGGCCTGTGCCGTGTCTGCTTCCGCGAGCTTGCACTCAAGGGCGAGCTTCCCGGCGTTAAGAAGGCCAGCTGGTAAGTCACTACCAGCGTTTCAAGCATCAGTTTGGAACAGGGAAAACGCGCTAAAAAGGCTTTGCCGTTAAGGGCGGCGAAGAACCAAGAGCACGTGTTCATCAAGAACGAAGGAGAATCTGTATGAACCTTACAGACCCGATCGCAGATATGCTTACGCGCATCCGTAACGCTAACTCTGTGAACAAGGCCACGGTCTCCATGCCGAGCAGCAAGAAGCTCGTCGAGATCGCTCGTGTTCTGCACGAGGAGGGCTACATCGAGGGCTACGATGTCGAGGACACCGTTCCCCAGAAGACTCTGCACATCACGCTTAAGTATGGTCCCAAGAAGGCTAAGGTCATCAACGGCATCCGCCGCATTTCCAAGCCGGGCCTGCGTAAGTACACCGGCGTTGCCGACATGCCCCGCGTCCGCGGTGGCCTTGGTACCGCCATTATTTCCACCAGCCATGGCGTCATGACCGACCGCGATGCTCGCAAGCACAACGTCGGCGGCGAGATCATCGCTTACGTCTGGTAATTCGCTCGGTAGGTAGAAGGAAAGGAGATCACCGTGTCTCGTATCGGTAATAAGCCTGTCCAGATTCCCGCCGGAGTCGAAGTGGCAGTCAACGGCAACAACGTTGTCGTCAAGGGCCCCAAGGGCCAGCTCGAGCTCGATGTCTTTGAGAAGCTCGCTATCAACGTCGAGGACAACGTCCTCACCGTTTCCCGTCCCGACGACGAGCGTGAGACCCGTGCCCGCCACGGCCTCACCCGCGCCCTCATCCACAACATGGTTGTTGGCGTTTCCGAGGGCTTCGAGAAGAAGCTCGAGCTCGCCGGCGTCGGTTACCGCGTGCAGCAGAAGGGCAAGAACCTCGAGTTCTCCCTGGGCTTCTCGCACCCCGTGATCGTCGAGGCTCCCGAGGGCATCACCTTCGAGGTTCCCGACAACACCCACGTGAACGTCAAGGGTATCAACAAGCAGCAGGTCGGTCAGATCGCCGCTGAGATCCGCGGCCATCGTCCTCCCGAGCCTTACAAGGGCAAGGGTATCCACTACGTTGGCGAGCACATCCGCCGCAAGCTGGGTAAGGCCGCCAAGTAGTCGTAACCGACTCACTCGCATAAGACCAGCACCCCGTCAGGTGCTGGCAAGATCAACCTTTTTAGGAGTTTACGTATGAACAAGCATAAGGCGAAGCTGGAAGGCCTCAAGCGTCGTCAGCGTCGTGTTCGCGGCAAGGTCTCGGGTACCTCCGAGCGTCCGCGTCTTCGCGTGACCCGTACTAACGCCAACATCTATGCCCAGATCATCGACGACAGCAAGGGCTCCAGCCTGACGCTCGTCTCTGCCTCGACCCTCGAGGCCGAGTTCAAGGGCACCCACACCTCGAACAAGGAGGCTGCGGAGAAGGTCGGTCAGCTCGTTGGCAAGCGCGCCATCGAGGCCGGCATCACCAAGGTCGCCTTCGATCGCGGTGGCCGTATCTACCATGGCCGCGTCAAGGCCCTCGCCGACGGTGCTCGTGCCGCCGGTCTCGAGTTCTAGGAGGTATGTAGCACATGGCTCGTAATCAGAAGCAGCAGCGCGAGGCCTCCGAGTTCGAGGAGCGCGTCGTTTACATCAACCGCGTGTCGAAGACCGTCAAGGGTGGTCGTCGCATGAGCCTCGTCGCTCTCGTCGTCGTTGGCGACGGCAAGGGCAACGTCGGCGTTGGCATGGGCAAGTCCGCTGAGGTGCCCATGGCCATCTCCAAGGCATCTCTCGATGCCAAGAAGAACATGTTCCACGTGCCGGTGACCGAGCAGGGCACCATCCCGCACGAGGTTCTCGGCCACTTTGGTGCCGGCCGCATCATCATCAAGCCCGCTGTCGAGGGTACCGGCGTTATCGCCGGCGGCGCTGTGCGTCCCCTCTTTGAGCTTGCTGGCATCAAGAACGTCCTGTCCAAGTCCCTCGGTACCGACAACGGCCTCAACATCATCAAGGCTGCCGTCGAGGGCCTCAAGGAGCTCTCCAGCCCTGAGGACGTCGCGGCTCGCCGTGGCCTGACGGTCTCCGAGATGTTCGTCGGTAAGGAGAACTAAGCATGGCTGACACCATCAAGATCAAGCAGGTCCGCAGCACCAACGGTTGCAAGCAGGACCAGGTCCGTACTGTCCGTGCCCTCGGTCTCCACAGGATCCGCGAGGTTCGCGAGATTGCTGACAACGAGTCCGTCCGCGGCATGATCTTCAAGGTCAAGCACCTTGTCGAGATTGTAGAGGAGTAGCAAATGCAGCTTCACGATCTTACTCCCGCGCCCGGTTCCACCAAGAACCGCAAGCGCGTCGGCCGTGGCAATTCTTCGGGTCACGGCACCACTTCTGGCCGCGGTCAGAAGGGCCAGGGTTCCCGCTCTGGCGGCACCAAGGGTGCCGGCTTCGAGGGTGGCCAGACTCCGCTGGCTATGCGCCTGCCCAAGCTTCCGGGCTTCCGTAACCCCCGTCGTATCGAGTACACCGCTGTTAACGTTGAGCGTCTCGAGCGTAAGTTCGAGGACGGCGCTGTGATCGACGGTGCCGCTCTTAAGGCCGCTCGCATCACCAAGAGCGAGTTCGAGCCCGTCAAGGTGCTCGGCAATGGTGAGCTCACCAAGAAGTTCACGGTCAAGGTCGACAAGGTCAGCGCTTCTGCGCAGGCCAAGATCGAGGCCGCCGGCGGAAAGGTCGAGCTGCCGTGCTAAATGGTCTTAAGAATGCTTTCCGCATCAAAGAATTGCGCGAAAAGATTCTTTTTACCATAGCTATGCTCGTCGTGTACCGCATTGGTGCGCACGTTCCTGTGCCCGGCATTCCCTTCCAGGGGATGCTGGGCCTTTTCTCGACCGATAACAATTCGGTCGGCGCAGGTGCTATGGCCCTCCTGAATCTTTTCTCTGGCGGCGCGTTGAGCTATGTGTCGGTGTTTTCGCTGGGCATCATGCCTTACATCACCAGCTCGATCATCCTCCAGATGCTCCAGGCCGTCGTGCCTTCCCTGCATGAGCTTGCCCGCGAGGGCGAGGTCGGTCAGACCAAGATTACGCAGTATTCGCGTTACCTCACCTTGGCTCTGGCAATCCTCAACTCCGTGGGTTACCTCTTCCTCTTTAAGAGCTTCGGCATCAGCTTCAATGGCGCCGGCGCTCCCGAGATCATCTTCGACCTCATGATTGTCGGTACGCTCACCGCGGGCGCCATGCTGATCATGTGGATTGGTGAGCTCATCACCCAGCGCGGTATCGGCAATGGCATGTCGCTGATCATCTTTGCGAACATCATGGCCGGTCTGCCGCAGGCTATCTTCTCCAGCACTGAGGGCAATGCCGGTGGCATCATCACCATGGTGATCATCTGCGCCATCATTCTGCTGGTTATCCCGCTGATTGTTTTCCTTGAGCGCGGCCAGCGCCGCATCCCGGTCTCCTACGCCAAGCGCGTCGTGGGCCGTCGCATGATGGGTGGCCAGACCACCTACCTGCCCATCAAGGTCAACACCGCGGGTGTCGTGCCGATCATCTTCGCTTCGGCGCTGCTGTACTTCCCGGCTCAGATTGCCGTGTTCTTCCCCGGCATCGGCTGGATTCAGGCAGTTGCCTCCGCGCTTTCGACCGGTTGGCTCAACTGGGTGCTTAACGTTGTCCTCATCGTGTTCTTCGCGTACTTCTACACCTCCATGGTGTTCAACCCCGATGACACGGCCGATAACCTTAAGAAGCAGGGCGGCTTTATTCCGGGCGTCCGTCCGGGTAGGGCTACCGCGGCCTACATCAAGAACGCGCTTAACAAGATCACGCTTCCCAGCGCTGTCTTTTTGGCGCTCATCGCCATCGTGCCTTCGATCATCTTCTCCTTCACGGGTAACCATCTGATCCAGGCATTTGGCGGCACGTCCATCCTCATCATGGTCGGCGTCGTGCTCGACACGGTCGATAAGCTCGAAGGCCAGATCAAGATGTATGATTACGATGGATTCTTTAAATAGGCTAGAGGAGGATTGCTCATGAACCTCGTATTGCTCGGAGCTCCGGGTGCCGGTAAGGGCACCGTCGCACAGGAGCTCGTCGCCGAGTTTGGCGTCGCCCATATTTCCACGGGCGACCTGCTGCGTGCTGCCGTCAAGGGTGGCACCGAGCTTGGTATTCAGGCTAAGAAGTACATGGACGCTGGCGAGCTCGTTCCCGACCAGCTCGTGATCGACCTTGTCAAGGAGCGCCTTGCCGCCGATGACGCCCAGCAGGGCTTCATCCTCGACGGCTTCCCGCGCAACACCGCCCAGGCTGTGACGCTCGATTCCGAGCTCTCCGCCATGGGTCGCGAGATCGATTGCGCCCTTCTGGTCGATGTGGCCCCCGAGGTCATTATCGATCGTCTGTCTTCGCGTCGCACCTGCCGCGCCTGCGGTTACACCGGCACTGCTGCCGATGCCACCTGCCCCAAGTGCGGTGGCGAGATGTATCAGCGCGACGACGACAAGCCCGAGACCATCAAGAACCGTCTCGACGTCTACGAGAAGTCCACGAGCCCGCTCGTCGACTACTATCGTGGCCAGGGTCTGCTCAAGTCGGTCAACGGTGACCAGGCTCGCGAGACCGTGTACGGGGATGTCAAAGAGGCTCTCGGTCTATGATCAAGATTAAGTCTGCAACGCAAATCGAGCAGATGAAGAAGGCAGGAGCGCTATCTAAGATGGCGCTCCGCCACGTTGGAGCCATGGTGCGCCCCGGCGTTTCGACTTTTGAGCTCGATCAGCTCGCGGAGCAGATTATCCGCATGCATGGCGGCACCCCTGCCTTTAAGGGTTACGGCGGGTTCCCGGGGACCATTTGCGCATCGATCAACGATGCCGTGGTCCACGGTATTCCCAACCCTGACATGATCCTGCGCGATGGCGATATCATCTCCATCGATACGGGAGCCGTTGTCGACGGTTGGGTCGGCGATAACGCATGGACGTTTTTCGTCGGCACCCCCACGCCCGAAGCCAAGGCTTTGTGTGAGGTCACGCGCGATTGCCTTAAGGCTGCCATCGAGCAGGCTGTTCCCGGTAACCATATCGGGGACGTCGGTTATGCCGTTCAGTCCCTCGCTGAGTCTCACGGTTACGGCGTGCTTCGTGATTATGTTGGCCATGGCATTGGCCGCGTGATGCACGAGGACCCCAACGTTCCTAACTATGGAAAGAAGGGGAGGGGCGTTCGCCTCCAGGCCGGCATGGTCATTGCCATCGAGCCGATGGTTACGATGGGTTCCAACCATGTAAGCACGGGCTCCGACGGTTGGATTGTTACGACCAACGACCACCTGCCCGCCGCGCACTATGAGAACACCGTCGCCATTACCAATGACGGTCCGGTGATTCTCACCACGGATGCGCAAGGTGCTTGGTGTTCCTTGCAGGGCGGTGAAATGTAGGGCTTTCGTTAAACGCATGCCTTAACATTTCAAATGTAACAAGTTCCACTTAGTTGTGGAGCCATTACGAAGTTATTACGATGCGTACATACGTGTTGTAGAATACTCAATCGCTGTCGTTTTCTAGAGAAAGATGATTGCTTGTGAAGAAGGAAGACGCAATTGAGCTCGAGGGTACGGTAAAGGAACCGCTGCCCAATGCCATGTTTAAGGTCGAGCTCGAGAACGGTCATTCGGTTCTGTGCAACATTTCTGGCAAGATCCGAATGAATTACATCCGTATTCTCCCCGGTGACAGGGTTGTCGTGGAGCTTTCCCCGTACGACCTGACCCGCGGCCGCATCACCTATCGCTACAAATAGCGGCACGCATACACGCACTCCATTTCCGGCTGCAGGCTTAGCTCAACCTACGGTCGGATTGTGTGTGAAGACCAGCCATAGTTTTAAACGCCTGCGGCTGGGCGAGTAGATAGTAGGGAAGTAGTTTGAGCGCTACCGAAAGGAAGAACGATGAAGGTACGTCCTTCGGTCAAGAAGATGTGCGATAAGTGCAAAATCATTAGGCGCCATGGCAAGGTCCTCGTCATTTGCGAGAACCCCCGTCATAAGCAGCGTCAGGGTTAAGAGAGGAGACTACGTTGGCCCGTATTAATGGTGTCGACCTCCCGCGTGAGAAGCGCGTTGAGATCGGTCTGACCTACATTTACGGCATCGGCCGCACCACTGCGACGAAGATCTGCGTCGAGTGCAACGTTAACGTGGATACGCGCGTTAAGGACCTCACCGAGGATGAGGTTAACGCCATCCGCGATTATATCGATAAGAACCAGATCATGGTTGAGGGCGACCTCCGCCGTGAGCGCAACCAGAACGTCAAGCGCCTTATGGACATCGGCTGCAACCGCGGCCTTCGTCACCGCAAGGGCCTCCCGGTCCGCGGCCAGCGCACCCACACTAACGCTCGTACCCGCAAGGGCCCGAAGCGTCAGATCGGTGCTAAGAAGAAGAAATAAGGAGCGCTAGATAGATGGCTACTGCTAAGAAGAACGTTCGCGCTGCCCGTCTGAAGCGCGCGGACCGTAAGAACATTTCCGTGGGCCAGGCTCACATTCGTTCTACGTTCAACAACACGATCGTTTCGATCACCGATCCCCAGGGCAACGTCATTTCCTGGAAGTCGGCTGGCCAGGTGGGCTTCAAGGGCTCCCGTAAGTCCACGCCGTTCGCTGCCCAGATGGCTGCCGAGGCTGCTGCCAAGCAGGCCATGGAGCACGGTATGAAGAAGGTTTCCGTCTTCGTCAAGGGCCCCGGCTCCGGTCGTGAGACCGCCATCCGCTCCCTCCAGGCTGCTGGCCTCGAGGTCTCGAGCATCCAGGACAAGACCCCCATTCCGCACAACGGCTGCCGCCCCAAGAAGCGTCGCCGCGTGTAACTGAAAGGATCGTATCAATATGGCAATCGACAGGACTCCTGTTCTTAAGCGCTGCCGTCAGCTCGGGATCGATCCCGCTGAGCTCGGTTACAGCAGCAAGAAGGAATCTATCCGTCAGCCCAAGCGCCGTCGCAAGGAATCTGAGTACGGCATGCAGCTGCGCGAGAAGCAGAAGGTCAAGTTCATCTATGGCGTTCTGGAGAAGCAGTTCCACGGCTACTTCAACAAGGCCCGCAAGATGAACGGCGTCACCGGTGAGAACCTCATGATCATCCTTGAGTCTCGCCTCGACAACGTCGTCTTCCGTCTTGGCTTCGCTCGCACCCGCAAAGAGGCTCGTCAGTCCGTCCGTCACGGTCACTTCACCGTGAACGGCAAGCGCGTGGACATCCCGTCCTACCGCGTCAAGGCCGGCGACGTCGTCGCTGTCGGCGAGAAGTTCCGTGACCTCCTCCCCATCAAGGAGGCCCTGATTTCCTCCGAGCGCTTTGAGGTCCCTGGCTGGCTCGAGGTCGATATCGAGAAGCTGTCTGGTAACGTGCTCGCTCTGCCGACGCGTGAGCAGATCAGCGGTGATATCAACGAGCAGCTCATCGTCGAGCTCTACTCTAAGTAGTCCATCCGGGCTGCTGAGGCTGGAGGTAATACATGTCAGAATTCATTAGGCCTCAGGTTCAGGTCGAAGAGATCAACGAGACGTCTGCTCGTGTCTCCGTCGAGCCGCTCGAGCGTGGTTACGGCGATACGCTGGGTAACTCCCTTCGTCGCGTTCTTCTGTCCTCGCTCGAGGGTGCCGCCGTCGAGGCTATTCAGATCGATGGTGCACAGCACGAGTTCATGACCATCCCTAACATGGTCGAGGATGTCACCGACATCGTCCTGAATGTCAAGGGTCTTGTCTTCAGGGCTCTCGGCACGACCGACGAGGCGACCGCCACCATTTCGGTTGACGGCCCCTGCGAGGTCACCGGTGCGGACTTCTTTATTCCGTCCGAGTTTGAGCTGGTTAACCCCGAGCAGCACATCGCTACGCTCACCGAGGGTGGCCATCTCACCATGAGCATGCGCATCGGCTATGGCCGCGGCTATGTTTCTGGCGAGGCCAACAAGCGCGACAACGATCCCATCGGTGTGATCCACGTCGACTCGCTGTACTCGCCGGTTTCCCGTTGCGCCAAGCTCGTTGAGGCTTGCCGTGTCGGTCAGCACACCGACTACGACCGCCTTGTCCTCGAGATCGAGACCAACGGCTCCATCGCCCCGCGCGACGCCGTGGTCCAGGCTGCCAATATCATCAACCAGCATATGGCCGCCTTTATGAACCTTGCCGAGACCCCCGAGGTCGAGGAGGAGGCTTCGATCTTCGCTCCCGAGGTCACCAACGACAACGCCGAGCTGGACAAGCAGATCGAGGATCTGGACCTTTCCGTCCGTTCCTACAACTGCCTTAAGCGCGCCAGCATTCACTCGGTCCGTCAGCTCGTTGAGTTCTCGGAGAACGATCTGCTCAACATCCGTAACTTCGGTGTTAAGTCGATCGAGGAAGTGAAGGACAAGCTTGAGTCCATGGGCCTGAGCCTGAAGGCTTAATGCTTCGCATATTTGAGGAGAAACTAGACCATGCGTCACAACGTTAAGAAGGGCCTGAAGCTCGGCACCGATGCGAGCCACACCAAGGCCATGAAGAAGAGCCTTGCTAAGGCCCTCTTCGAGAACGACCGCATCAAGACCACCGAGACCCGCGCTAAGGCGCTGCGTTCGGTCGTCGACCCGATCATCACTTGGGCTAAGAAGGGCGACCTGCACTCTCGTCGTCTGGCTATCGCCAAGCTCGGCGATAAGCAGCTCGTTGCCGAGATCTTCGACAAGGCTGCTCAGGGCATGTGGCAGGACCGCAACGGCGGTTACACCCGCATCATGAAGCTCGGTAACCGTAAGGGCGACAACGCTCCCATCGTTATCATGGAGCTCGTCACCGAGCCTTGCACGCCTAAGGCCAAGAAGGCTGCTCCGGCCCCCAAGAAGGCCGCTGCTCCCAAGAAGGTCGAGGCTGTCGAGGAGGCTCCTGCTGAGGAGACCGCTGAGTAGACTTTCCGTCTGCATAGGCTATATTCGAGGGGTACGTTCGCGTACCCCTCTTTTTTTGTCGCGATACCGTTACTTGTTTGTTGGGAGCGCCAATGACTGCGCCGTCTGATTTCAATTCGACCCCCGAGCTTGACGCCACGCTCGTATTTCGTGTGGCCTATGATGGCTCGTCGTATAGCGGATTTGCCGAGCAGCCGGGACAGACGACGGTTGCGGGTGAGCTACGTCGAGCCATCGAGACGCTGCTTCGCCGCCCGATCGATTTGACGTGCGCGGGGCGTACCGATTCCGGCGTGCATGCCGTGGCTCAGTACATCAGCGTGCCCGTTACGGACGCTGAGCTCGCGTGTACGCGCCGTAGGTGGCTGCGGGCTATGGATGCCCTGCTACCCAAAGATATCGCCATAAACGAGGTGTACAAGGCTCGTAAGGGCTTTTCTGCGCGCTTTGACGCGCGCTCTCGCACTTACACTTATCGCATTGCCGATCGAGATGCGCGCCCCGTGCTGTCCCGCGGCGCCGTGTGGTGGCATCGCTATCCCTTGGATGTTGAGGCTATGTCTGCTGCCTGCCCCGCGCTGCTGGGGGAGCAGGACTTTAAAAGCTTTTGCAAGGTTGCCTCGGCCGTTGGCAAGCCCACGCATCGCTGCGTGATGCTTGCCGAGTTTGGCCATGAGGTTGCGTTTGGCGAGGACATCCTGACGTTTACCATCGAGGGCAATGCGTTTCTGCATTCGATGGTCCGCACGATCGTGGGCACGCTTGTCGAGATTGGCATGCATCGCCGTGAACCCGAGTGGATGCGCGAGGTCATCGATGCTTGCGACCGTACCGCTGCGGGCCCCACGGCTCCTGCCTGCGGCCTTACGTTTATGGGCGTGGATTACGATCCCGCCGAGCTCGTCGTGCTCGACTAGGGGAGGGCTCGACGCGTCGTGCGTCGACACCCGTCATCTGTGGGCTGCGCGTGTGCAACATCTGTTCTTGGCGTGCAATACAACCGGTGTCTAATTGCTTTTATTGTCGGGGTGTACCATGAACCACGGTTTGATTCATTGCTGTCGAGAGGACGGATAACTTGGTTCGACGTGGCTCGCATCCGCGACTTTCGGTGATCCTTGTGGTAGAAGGTTCGCCCAGCTATGCGATGCGTGCGCTCGAGAGTATCCAGAACCAAGACCTCTACGATTTGCAGATTGTCGTTGTTTGCCGCGATGCTGCGCCCGGTGTGCGCCATTCGCTTCAAGTTGCTGCCGACAGGGACATCCATATTGATTTGATTGACGTCGAGGACGCGAAGCGCGGTGCTTGTCTTCGTGCCGGTTTTGCTGCCTCGCGTGGCTCTCAAATCATCGCCATGAACGCCGATGAGTGGTTTGCTCCGCAGGCCCTTTCCAAGATGGTCGATATCGCGTGCGATACTGCGGCAGACATTGTGCTCCCCTCGGTGTCGCTCGATCGATACGATGCGCATCGCGAGCGTCATTCGCGCGTCTTGGATGCTGCCTCTATTGCCATAGAAGACGAGTCTTCTATGGTGACTGGGCTGCCCCAGTTGATTTTGGGCGGCCTAGTCGCTCAGACCTCTGGCGTGATGTATAGCCGTCCGCTGTTTGAGGCATGCCTGTCGCGCGGCAAGGCGTACCGTACGGTTGAGTTTATGGCTTATGCGCTCTCGCAGGCACGATTCGTGTCCGGCTGCGGCGACGCTTGTTTCCACGCGGTGGCACCTAAGCTTACAGATGCCTTTGATCCCACCATGTATGCCAGGATATCCGATGACACTCGAGCGCTCGACGAGCTTGCGGACTCACTCTCGGAAGCAGATAGCGGTGGTCGGCTCAAGCTGGCAAGCCAAAAGTTCTACTTTGCCGGACTGGTCGCCTGCATCGAGAATTTGTGTCTGAGCCCGCATGGAGTGTCGTCAATCGAGCGTTCCGCCCGCATGCGTGATATGCTCGAGGCGCCTCGAACCCGTCAGATGGTCGCCGCGCTCAAGGATAACCATCGGGGACTTGGTCTGTTGTTTGGGCCGATCGCCAGCGCCAAGCCCGCGCGCTGCGTGATGTGTACGCATCTGGCAGCTTTTCTTAACCGGACGGGCGCAAAAACCGCCTAAACGGCTCATTTCGAAACAAATTTGCATAGAATTGTTTCGAAATGCGTTCTTATACACAAAAGCCTTCAAATAGCGTTAAACTATTCAATCACTGATTGATTGTCTCCGCCATCTTTTGGAGAGAGGGTTTGTATGGCTAAAAAACGCAATGGGCGCCAGGATGCCATTAGAGATATTGTGCGCAATAAGGACGTCCGCACGCAGCGCGTGCTGGTCGATGAGCTCCGCGCTATGGGCTTTGATTGCACGCAGGCGACTGTCTCTCGCGATATTGCCGATATGGGGCTGCGTAAGCTCCCTGAGGGCATCTATGTTCTGGCAGAGGACCTGCACCTGCAGCGTATGGTTTCCGAGCTCGTAACGGGCGTTCTGCGCACCGATAATCTGGTTATGATCAAGGCCCAGCCTGGCACGGCTTCCGGCATCGCCGCCGCCGTTGATGCGGCAGAGTTGCCCGATGTGCTTGGCTCGCTTGCCGGCAACGATACGATTTTGGTTATTGCCCAGACGGCCGAGGACGGCGAGCGTCTCGAGGCGCTGATCAATAAGCTGAGCAATTCTCGCAAGTAGGCGTGCGGGTCGTGCGCTCGGCACCGTGCGCGCTGACATAGTGGCTTGTAAGGGGTATCGACGTTGGTCGGTGCCCCCTTTTTGTCTGCCGGTATAAAGACCGCCCATCAGGTCGCTTGAAACTAAATAGGCCCCCGAGCAGTTTAATAAGCTGCTCGGGGGCCTTGTTGCTTATGGCCGGATGATTTCTAGCCGACCGTATCGTCAGGCGTGGGCGAGGGGTCGGGAGTGGGTGTAGGCGTAGGCGTAGGCGTAGGCGTAGGCGTAGGCGTGCCGCCATCGCCGCCGGTCGAACCACCAGTGGAGCCGCCCGTTGAGCCACCGGTCGTACCGGTGCCACCGGTGGTGTCACCGCCCGTGGTCTCGGTGGTCGTGGTCGTCGTGGTCGTCGTTGTGGTGGTTTCCTCTTCGTCCTCGTTCTCGTCCTTGTCGTCGTTCTCCGTCTTCTTGGTGTTGTTGGTGCCGTAGAACTTCCAGACGCTGTTGTTCTTGTAGGTGGGCGCCGTTCCGGTCGCAAACTCCTCGCGCTCGGTACCGGTCAGAACGGTGTTCATAAACCGCTTAAAGACAGGCAGGTTGGTGCTGTCGCCCAGCAGGTCTGTGCCGTATTTTTGGATGGGAATCTCGCCCGCGGAATAGCCGGTCCACAGGGCGCACGCCAGCTGCGGGGTATAGCCGCAGAACCACAGGTTGGTGGTGTTGTCGGTGGTGCCCGTCTTGCCGGCATAGGGCTGGTTGACGCTCAGGGCGCCGGCAGCACCCGTACCGCCGCCCTTCATGACGCCGGACAGAACATCGGTGACCGCGGCGGCCTCGCCCTCGGTAAGTACCTGTGAGGGATTGTCGGTGTGCTGGTACAGCACCGAACCGGTACGAGAGTCAATCTCGGTGATGGCGATCGGCTGGCGATAGTAGCCGCCGTTGGCAAACGTCGCGTAGGCGGCGGCCATCTCGAGCGGCGAGATCGAGCCGGTGCCGAGGGTCATGACGGGAACGTCCTCGATGTTGTCCTTGGCGGGATCGATGCCGAGCTTTTTGACGAGCGAGATGATCTTGCTGTTGCCGACGGCTTCCGCCACCTGGATGTAGCCGGTGTTGGAGGAGTATGCCGTCGCCTGCTTAAGCGTGATGTTGCCATAGCTATGGTTGGCGTAGTTTTGGACCTCGGTCGTGGTGCCCTTGGCCTTGAGCGGCGAGTTGCAGTTGAGGGTGACGTTGGGGTTCATGCCGTTTTGGATGGCAGTTGCCAGCGTAAAGGCCTTAAAGGTGGAGCCGACGGGACGCTTGGCCGTGGCATGGTTTACGTGGTTCTCGTCGGCGTTGTAGTCATAGCCGCCCACCATGCACTTGATGTAGCCGGTCTTGGGGTCGACGACGACCATGCCCATGTCCAGGCCGTCGAGTGAGAGCGTGTCGAGCTGCTCGCGGACGGCATTCTCTGCCACCTGCTGCATCGTGGGGTCGATGGTGGTCTTGACGGTCAAGCCGCCCTTAAAGAGCACGTCGGTCGAGAACTCCTGCTCCAGCAGCTGCTTAACATAGGCGACAAAGTAGGGCTGCGAGTATACGTCGACGCCGCTGCCCGAAATCTCGGTCACGTTGAGGGTGATGGGCTCGGCCTGTGCGGCATCGTGCTCCTCCTGGGTGATGTGGCCCAGGCGCAGCATGTTGTCGAGAACCTTGTTGCGGCGAGACAGTGCCAGGTCGGGGTTGACCGTGGGGTCGTACTGCGAAGGCGAGTTGGGAAGGCCGATGAGCAGCGCGGCCTCGCTCAGGGTGAGGTCGGCGGCGCTCTTGGACAGGTAGGTCTCGGCTGCGGCCTCGATGCCGTAGGCGCCGTGACCGTAATAGATGGTGTTGAGGTACATCATGAGGATCTCGTCTTTGGAGTACATGTCCTCCATCTTGATGGCGATGTAGGCCTCGCGCACCTTACGCTCGATGGTCGAGTCGAACTGCTCCTCCTGCAGAATGGTGTTGCGCACCAGCTGCTGGGTGATAGTCGAGGCGCCTTCGTGCCCGCCGCCGAGGGTTGCCACCGCAGCACGCGCGATACCCCACAGGTCGATACCGCCGTGCTCGTAGAAGCGCTCGTCCTCGACGTCAACGGTGCCCTGCAGCACGTAGGGGGAGACCTCGTCCTTGGTGATGGACTTGCGGTTTTGCGTGTAGAAGCTCGCGATCTTGTTGCCGTTGCAGTCGACGATCTCGGTGGGCTCGCTCACCAGATACGCGTTGGCGTCGGTGTAGTCGGGCAGATCGGACAGCCAGCGGTTGACGTTGCCGACCATGCCGATGCCAAACGCGACGCCTGCGATAAGCAAAAAGCCCAAAAATGAGAGCAGGATTATGGGCAGAGCATGCGTCTTTGAACGGCTACGTCCCTGTCGTTGGCGAGGACCCATATATTGACCTCCAGGTATGTCGTGCCGGACGGTGGATGTGCCGTCGAGGCAGGATGGACATAAGTTATTACACGATAAACCAAACGGGGCGCGCGAGGCCTCGTGTATGCTGGAAGACGGCATTTTTCAGAGTGAATGCATACCTTGGTAAGGAGTTTGCCGATGGCGATTCGGGCGATGGGGCCGAGCGGACAATACGAGACTGGATTGGATGCTGCCGGTGCGGCGCTGCCCGAGCTGCTGGCGCCGGCGGGCGGGCTCGACCAGATGCTTGCGGCCATCGCCGCGGGCGCCGATGCCATCTATGCGGGGTTGGGCGGCTTTAACGCCCGCGTGAGCGCGCATGGCTTTACGGATGACGAGTTTGCGCGCGGCTGCGCCGTGGCGCATGCCCATGGCGTGCGCGTGTACGTGACGCTCAACGTGTTCGTGTTTGACGATGAGCTGTCCGATGCGGTGGCGCTGGGAGCTCATGCACTGGAGTTGGGCGCCGATGCTCTGATTGTCGCCGATGCCGGGTTGGCCTGCGCGCTGCGCGCGGCGATTCCCGGGGTCGAGATTCACCTGTCCACGCAGGCGGGCGCTCATAGCGAGGGTGCCGTGCAGTTGGCTGCCAAGGAGTTGGGAGTTGAGCGCGTGACGACGGCACGCGAGCTGGCGGTCGACGAGATTGCGGCGCTATGTGCCACGGGCGTGCCCATCGAGGTATTCTGCCACGGTGCGATTTGCATCGGCTATTCGGGGGCGTGCGAGTTCTCGGCCCTGCGGCGTGGGCGCTCGGCGATGCGCGGCGACTGCACGCAGCCGTGCCGTCTGGCGTACGACCTGGTGGACGAGGCGGGGCAGAGCGTTGTCGCCGTCGAGGGAGATCGCCTGCTGTGTCCGCGGGACTATCTGGGTATTGCGCATCTGCCCGAGCTTGTAGATGTCGGCGTGGCGTCGCTCAAGATCGAGGGGCGCATGAAGAACCCCGACTATGTATTCAACGTGGTGCGGGTGTGGCGCCGGGCGCTCGATATGCTGTGCGACGGCGCGTGGGACCCCGGTGCCGTGGAAGGGCTTGAGCGCGAGCTGGGAAGGTCGTTTAACCGTGGGTTTACCGATGCGTACCTGCGAGGGCGTTCGGGTGCCGAGCTGATGAGCTTTGAGCGCGCAATTAACCAGGGCGTGCGCGTGGGCCGCTTGGTCGCTGTGGGCCACGAAGAGGTGACCGTTGAGTTCGACGCCGCCGTGGCGGCGGGTGACACGCTCGAGATTCGGTTCTATCCGGGTGTCGACGCGCGTCCCGATGTGCCCAAGCGCTGGCCGCAGGTGCCCTGCCCGGTGGATGCCGCAGCGGGGGAGCGCGTCGTCGTGCATTGCAAGCGTAAGGTTGACACGGGCTGCGAGGTGTACCTGATTCGCAGCGCCGGCGTGTTGGATCAGACGGCGGCGGTGTTGGAGCGCATGCGGGCCGAGGCGGATGCGATTGCGCCCGTTGCGCGTGCCGTTGAGGTGCTGCCCTTTGAGGGCGTTACGGTGGATGGCGGTGCGTCGACGGAGTTGGTGGAGTGCGCGGTTCCCGCTCGCATGGTTTTTGCTTGGCAGCTGATGGATGCCGACCCGCGCGGAGAACTCGATTTGTCCGACGCTGTTGTGGTGCTTGACGAGGTGTGCCGCACGGGTGACGCTGACTGGACCCGCTCACTGATGCAGCGTGCCGGGCGCGTTGTCTGCCGCAACCTGGGACAGGTGGTGATCGCTCGCGAGCTGGGCGTGACGTTTGACGTGGCGGCGCCGGTGTTCTGCGCGAATCGGGCCACGCTTACCTGGCTGCGCGGACTCGGTGCGGGGCGGGTGTGCTTGCCGGCGGAGTTGCTCGGCAATGATGCGGAGCGTATTGCCGAACTGGCCGCTGAACCCGGCGTCTTGGGTCCGGTCGACGCCGACCGTCCCGAGCTTATGGTGTGCGAGCACTGCCTGCTGACCGCCGAGGGCGTCTGCGCCACCGATGCGACGGGACAGGTTCGTTGCCGCGACTGCTTGCGTCGTCGGCAGGTACGCTATCTGGTCGAGCGTGACGGTACACGTCTGCCAGTTGCCATTGACGCATGCGGCAGGACGAGGATTTTCCTGTCGTAGGTGCTGCGTCGCGTCAGTTTGTTATCATAAGAGAGTTTATGGACTTCCAGCACCGCCGTTTTCGGCGAGGGTGCTATAGCAAAAGGAGGATACCCAATGCTGTCTGTTGACGAGCAAATGCGTATCATCACCTCGGGCGCCGCGCAGATCGTTCCCGAGGCCGACCTTCGCAAGAAGCTTGAGAAGGGCGAGCCCCTCAACATCAAGCTCGGCGTCGACCCCACCAGCCCCGACCTGCACCTGGGCCACGCCGTGCCGCTGCGCAAGATGCGTCAGTTCCAGGACCTGGGCCACAACGTCACCCTCATCATCGGCAACGGTACCGCGTTGATTGGCGACCCTTCGGGCAAGAATTCCACCCGTCCGCAGCTTTCGCAGGAGCAGATCGAGGCCAATGCCGAGACCTACGTGAGCCAGGCCATGAAGATCCTGGATCCCGAGAAGACCACCATCGTGCACAACGGTGACTGGATCCTTTCGATGGATCTGGCCGGTCTGCTGCAGGTGTGCTCCAAGTTCACCGTCGCCCGCATCCTCGAGCGCGACGACTTTACCAAGCGCTACCAGTCTCAGACGCCGATCGCCCTGCATGAGTTCCTGTATCCCGTGATGCAGGCTTTCGACTCCGTGCAGATCAAGGCCGACGTCGAGATGGGCGGCACCGATCAGCTCTTCAACCTGCTCGCTGGCCGTGAGCTCATGGAGAAGATGGGCATGGAGCCGCAGATCGCGCTCACCATGCCGCTGCTCGAGGGCACCGATGGCGTGCGCAAGATGTCCAAGTCCTATGGCAACTACATCGGCCTGACCGACGCTCCCAAGGATATGTTCGGCAAGACCATGTCCATCCCCGACGAGATGATCGGCAAGTACTATCGTCTGGCCAGCTCGCTCACCCCGGCCGAGGTCGACAAGATCGACGCCGCCCTGGCCGATGGTTCTGCCGACCCCTACGAGCTCAAGCGCGCTCTGGGCCGCGACCTGTGCGACACCTACCACGGCGCCGGCGCCGGAGACGAGGCTCAGGCCGAGTTCGACCGCGTGTTCAAGGAGGGCCAGCTTGCCGACTTCCCCGAGAAGCATGTCGAGCTGACCGTCAACGACGAGGGCCAGATCTACCTCGCCGGCCTGCTCAAGGACTTGGGCCTTTCGGCGAGCGCCGGCCAGGCTCGTCGCGACATTGACGGTGGCGGCGTCAA